>NZ_JBFTOU010000021.1:0-240382 GCF_056398125.1 Pseudomonas sp. 05L36
CGCTCAGCCTTCCGAGGGGGCGGGTGGATCAAGATCAAGAGCTGCAGGCGAGCTAACGCTCGGCCTGATGAGTGGTGAGAAGCGTGGGTGTACGCCGATCAACTGTAGGAGCTGGCTTGCCAGCGAAGGCGGCCTGACAGCCGACCAATCTCTCACAGACATACTCGGAACAACTGTAGGAGCTGGCTTGCCAGCGAAGGCGGCCTGCCAGCCGACCAATCTCTCGCAGACATACGCTGATCAACTGTAGGAGCTGGCTTGCCAGCGAAGGCGGCCTGCCAGCCGACCAATCTCTCGCAGACATACGCCGATCAACTGTAGGAGCTGGCTTGCCAGCGAAGGCGGCCTGACAGCCGACCAATCTCTTGCAGGCATACCCGGATCAACTGTAGGAGCGAGCCTGCTCGCGATGACGGCCTGTCAGTCGACCAGGTACCTCACAGACGAACGCACCCGACAACCAGGCCGGCCGGTAGGCCGCCTCGGATGCTGTTGCGGTGTACGCCCCCTCGTGAGGCCGAGAGGAGGTTCTGCGCAGTGGGCAACCCGGCATGGATGCCGGGTTAGCCGCGCACGGCCATGGAGGGCCGATCGCGGCGGGCCCACGGAGCAGGACCGGAGCGAGGGCATGCCGAGCCTAGGCGAGGCACCGAATGTCAGGGGCAAGAGCGTTTGGTTACTTTGCGCTTTTTAAAGTGACCCGCTGTAAGAGCGGAACCCTAAGCGGCCGTTACCGCAGAAACGGATATGTACACCCTCAAAAATCCATGCCGCCTGACACAAGGCCATCGTCGGAACGCCGCCCGGACCAAGCTCGCTCCCACAGGGATCTTCAGTGGCCACAAGTCCCGATTAAAACAGGGGGACCAATGTGGGCCTGCCCGCGAAGACGGCCTGCCAGCCAACACATCACTTTCTGATACACCCCCCAGATACCTGTTCCCCCAATCCCACATGGTCCGTTTGAGGGATGTCCCCTGCGTTGTGCATTGCTTGAATGCGAGTGTAGGGGCGCTACACCCGCCCCGTTGCACGCGCGCCCCGGCGGATGGGGTGAACAAAGGAGAACAATAAAAATGCTCAACCAAGACCTGATTCGCCAGCGTCTGAGCCAACGTGCCCGCGAGTTGGTGCCGATCCTGCGTGAACGCGCCCTGAATGCCGCGCAAGCAGGCCAGTTGCCTGAAGAAACCCTGAAGGATTTCCAGGACGCCGGTTTCTTTCGCATCCTGCAACCGTCCCGTTGGGAAGGCTATGAACTGGAGCCCAAGGATTTCTTCGACGTGCAGATGACCCTCGCCGAAGGCTGCATGTCCTCGGCCTGGGTGCTGGGGGTGGTGGCGATCCACAACTGGCAACTGGCACTGTTTGACGACCGCGCCGCGCAGGATGTCTGGGGCAGCGATTCCAGTGTGTTGATCTCGTCTTCCTATATGCCGGTGGGCAAGGTCGAGCGGGTCGACGGTGGCTTCAAGTTGAGCGGACGCTGGGGCTTTTCCTCCGGCAGCAAGCATTGCGACTGGGCGTTCCTCGGTGCGCTGGTGCCGCCGGCGGAGGCGGGCGGGGCGCCGGATTACCGGACGTTCCTGGTGCCGCGCAACGACTACCAGATTCTCGATAACTGGAACGTCATGGGCCTGGAAGCCACTGGCTCCCACGACATTCTGGTGGAAAACGCCTTCGTGCCCGAGTACCGCACCCATCGCGCGTTCGACGGTTTCATGCAAAACAGTCCGGGCAACGAGGTAAACACAGCACCGTTGTTCCGCCTGCCATTCGGACAGATTTTCGTGCGTGCGGTTTCCTCCTCAGCCATCGGTGCCCTGCAAGGCGCAGTGGATCAGTTTGTCGAACACAACCGCACCCGGGTCGGGGTCAATGACGGTCGCAAGATGGTCCAGGACCCGGCCGCGCAATCGGCGCTGGCCAATGCCATGGTCTGCGTCGACGAGTGCAAGACCGTGCTGCATCGCAACTTCGCCCTGATGCTGGAGCGTGCGCAAAAAGGCGAGCCGCTGAGCATGCCCGAGCGGGTAAAGATGCGTTACGACTCGGCACTGGTGGCCGACAAGTGCGCCAAGGCCGTTGGCGAGCTGATGTTCAACAGCGGTGCTTCGACGATCTTCCGCAGCCATCCGATCAACCGTGCGTTCCGCGATATTCACACCGGGCGCGCCCACGTCGCCAACAGCCCGGCCAAGTACGCCTGGAACCTCGGCGGGGTCAGCATGGGCCAGGACAGTAGCGACTTTTTCCTCTGACGTTTCCCTGCAAACCGGCTAGTCCGTTTGCGTGATTCGAGCGCCCTGCCAATACCCGAGCATGGGCGCAAGGCACAGGTCTCTGGCGCCGACTGCGCATCCAAATAAGCACAAGGATCAACCATGAAATTTTCCCTGATTTACGAAGCCCAGACGGTGGACTCCAGCCGCGAAGGCGACCGCAAGATTTTCGAAGACACCGTCGAACAGGCGGTGCTGGCCGACAAGCTTGGCTTCGACACCTTCTGGTGCGTGGAGCACACCGCACTGAGCAACTACTCGCACATGTCCGCGCCGGAAACCATGCTGGCGTTCGTTGCCGGTAAAACCGAACGCATCGGCATTGGCCACGGCGTGGTCTGCCTGCCGCCGGCGATGAACCACCCGGTGAAGGTCGCCGAGCGCATCGCCACCCTCGACCTGCTGTCCAAGGGCCGTGTGCATTTCGGCGTGGGCAAGGGCGGCACCCAGCAGGAAGCCGGCACCTTCGGTTATGACCTGGCGACCTTGCAGCCGCAGATTGACGAGATGATGTACCTGATCCCGAAAATGTTCGTGCAGGACGAGATCGAGCACAACGGCGACTTCGTGCAGATCCCCAAGCGCCCGATCCATCCAAAGCCTTACCAGGATCCGCACCCGCCGATGTACCTGGCGTGCACCAACACCGAGTCGCTGAAGAATGCCGGCGGCCGTGGTATGGGCGCGCTGGTGCTGGGCTTCGGTGGCCCGGAAGAAATCGCCAAGAAGGTCGAGGTGTATCACACGGCCTACGACAACCGCGATGAGAAGAAGCAAGTGGGCTTCCGTCCTAACCGTCACATCGCCGCGCTGTGCCCGGCCATCGTGCTGGACGACAATGAAGAAGCGCGCCGCATCGGTATCCGTGGTCAGCGCTACTTCATGGAATCCCTGGGCTACTGGTACGGCGGCGGCGAGCGTCCGGACCCGGAGAAGTGGAAAGACGACACCTTCGTCGATGGCAACGGCCAGAGCGTGATCAAGTCGCGCTTTGCCTCGGAAGAAGTCAGCGTCGATTTCTCCGACCCGACCATGGCCATGATGAACCCGAACCACGCCTACGGTACCGTCGAGGATTGCATCGGCTACGTGCAGCGCCTGATCGATGCCGGCGCCGACGAAATCCTGTTCATCTGCCAGATGGGCACCGTGCCGCAGTGGGCACAGCTGGAGACCTTGAAGAATATTGGCGAGAAGGTGATTCCGCACTTCCGCAAAGCGTGATGCCCCCCTGTAGGAGCGAGCTTGCTCGCGATAAACCGAAGAGCGCCGCGTGGTGTCAGACTTGCAGCGTTATCGTTGGCGACCATCGCGAGCAAGTTCGCTCCTACAGTTTGATCGCATTTCAGGCCTGGCATGGACATCAGGCCAACTTTCCTACGGGTCCCCAAGACCCGTTTTTTTATGCCTGCATCAATCTTGACCACGACATACCCCTTGTAGGAGCGAGCCTGCTCGCGAAAAACCGGAGAACGCCGCGTGGCGTCAGACTTGCAGCGTTATCGTTGACGACCATCGCGAGCAGGCTCGCTCCTACAGGTTTTGGGCCTATAGATAGGGCCTGTTTAACGGCTGTCAGTGTTACTTGATGAAAGCTACAACGCCTTGCGTCGTTGCCTACAGGTACGCCAGAATCCGCCGGCTTGTGCGCCTTGGGGCCCCTCGGTAACTTGATTCGCGTCACTGCCCATCAGTGATCGGGTTTAGTCGCCCGTTGTGACACGAAGCGCATTTGCATCCCAAACAGTCAGGCCATTTCATGCCCTGCACTTCATGGTAGCTGTGCGCAGGGCGCCTTCGGGCGCGCCGGTTTCGTGCTCCGCCGGTCGACTAACCTGCGTACAGCTGCCACCCCTCTTGTTTAGTCGCAAGTAGGTGACGGCTCCACATTTTGGAGCATTCAACTATGGTCAAACCTTCACCAAATCCGCCGGACACCGATCCAGCATCCCCGTACGAACCCGATTCAAAAAAACTCAATGAGGCCGCCGAGCGTGCCCTCGCTTACCACTTCCCCTCGACAGCCGACATCAAAGCCACTCCTCGAACAATCAGCACACTGTTTACCGTCGACCCTGAGGCCACAACCGAAACCCTGGTGGTTTATCTGGTCGAGACGCTGGCCTCGGTGGATGTGATGGTGCATCAATTGGTGGATCACCTCGAGGGCGGTGACCGCAATGCGCTGCTGGGCATTTCCAACAGCGTCATGCTCGCCGAAATCACCGCGAACCGCGTGCTCGATCAAATCGACCCCTCTGAGTAACTCTCCCCTGTAGGAGCTGCCGCAGGCTGCGATCTTTTGATCTTGATCTGAAAAACAAAATTAAAAGATCGCAGCCTGCGGCAGCTCCTACAGGAATTGCGTTCTGCCTGTTTTCCGCTAGTCCCATTGGACGATGTTGCCCCTCCCCGAACCCGTTTGAATAGGCCCTACATAAAGTCTCCCCCGGCAGTCGCCGAAGGGCGGCACCGCCTGAGAAAAACGAGGAGTGCATCCATGGATATCCGTGGTCTGGGTTACGTCACCCTGCTGTCCAGCGACCTGGCGCAATGGCGTCACTACGCAAGCCAGGTGCTGGGCATGATGGTCAGCGGCGACGATGAGCTTTTGTACCTGAAGATGGACGAGCGTCATTACCGCGTGCTGGTGCAGAACAGCGCCGAGAACGGCTTCGGTGCCTGCGGCTGGGAAGTGGCCGGTAAAGCGGCGCTGGAACAGGCGGTCAGCGAGCTGCAACAGGCCGACGTGCAAGTGACCCGTGGTACCGCGGCCGAGGCCGAGTTGCGCAAGGTCCAGGAGCTGGTGCACTTCAGCGACCCGGATGGCAACTGTCACGAACTGTTCTGGGGCCCGTTGCAGGACTTCGCCCGTTTCGTCTCACCGGTCGGCGTCAAAGGTTTCGTCACCAACGACCTCGGCATGGGCCACGTGGTACTACCAGCTCCGGCCTTCGAGCGCTGCCGCGACTTCTACGAACAGGTGATGGGTTTCGGCCTGTCGGACCTGATGAAAGTCCGCTTCACCCCGGACCCGGCCGAGCCGCAAAAGCGTATTCACTTCCTGCACTGCAACAACGGCCGGCACCACTCGCTGGCGATTTTCGAGTGCCCGATGCCCCACGGCTGCGTGCACATGATGGTCGAGGTCAACGCGCTGGACGAAGTCGGCCGTGCGCTGGATCGCGTCCACGCCAACGGCGTGAAGCTGTCGGCCACCCTCGGCCAGCACACCAACGACCAGATGATTTCTTTCTATATCAAGACCCCGTCCGGGTTTGACCTGGAATACGGCTGCGACGGCCTGGTGGTCGACTGGGACCGCCACACGCCGTTCGAAAGCACCGTGGTCAGCCACTGGGGCCACGACTTCAGTGTCGGTCGCCAATGAGGAACAAGACGATGGACAAGCAAATGAGCACCGCCGAGATCGTCGGCCAACTGCGTGACGGCATGACCATCGGTATCGGTGGCTGGGGCCCGCGTCGCAAGCCGATGGCGTTGGTGCGCGAAATTCTGCGTTCGGACCTCAAGGACCTGACCGTGGTCGCCTACGGTGGTGCCGATGTCGGCATGCTCTGCGCGGCCGGCAAGATCAAGAAACTGGTGTTCGCCTTTGTTTCCCTGGACTTCATTCCGCTGGAGCCGTACTTCCGCAAGGCGCGCCAGGAAGCGGCGCTGGAAGTGATGGAGATCGACGAAGGCATGCTGCTGCTCGGTCTGCGCGCGGCGGCGATGAATGTGCCGTTCATTCCGACGGCGGTGGGCCTGGGCACCGATGTGCTGCGCCACAACCGCCAGATCAAGTTGATCGCCTCGCCCTATGCCGATGGCAAGGACTGGGTGGCGATGCCGGCGCTCAAGCTCGACGCGGCGCTGGTGCACGTCGACCGTGCCGATAAACGCGGGGTGTGCCAGATCAGCGGTCCGGATCACTACATGGACGACCTGTTTGTGCGGGCCGCGACCCACAGCTACGTGACCTGCGATGAACTGGTCGACAGCGAGTATTTCCATCAGGACAGCGCCCACGCCCATCAAGTGTTCTGGGAACGCAACCTGACCACCGCCGTGGCCCATGTGCCGGGCGGGGCGCATCCGTCTTCGTGCGCGCCGCTGTACGGTTTCGACGTCGCGCACTTCAAGGCCTACAACGCCACGGTCCAGGCGGCCGATGGCTGGCAGGGCTATGTGCGCGACTACGTCGACTGCACCCACGAACTGTATCTGGAAAAGGTCGGCGGCCTGGCTGCGATCCGTGAACTGCCGTTGCCGATTTTCTAAGGGAACCTTCCGATGAGCACTACTGATTACAGTCTCGCCGAGTTGATGATCTGCGCGGCCTCCGAAGCCTGGCGCGAAGACGGCGAAGTATTGGCCTCCGGCATCGGCGTGATTCCGCGTCTGGCCGCTTCGCTGGCCATGCTGACCAGCAACCCGCAACTGCTGATGACCGACTCCGAAGCCTACATGGTTGCCGAGCCGGTGCCGTTGGGCGCGCGCAAAGGCTATGAACCCAAGCGCGACAGCTGGATGGGTTTCTCGCGGATTTTCGACAACGTCTGGGGCGGCAAGCGTCATGCGCTGGTCGGCCCGACCCAGATCGACCGTTACGGTCAGGCCAACATTTCCTGCATCGGCGACTACGCCAAACCCAAGGCGCAGATGCTCGGTGTACGCGGTTTCCCCGGCAACTCGATCAGCCACGCCAACTCGTTTTGCGTGCCGAGCCACAACCGCCGGGTATTCGTCGAAGGCGAGGTCGATATGGTCGCCTCGGTCGGCTACAACCCGGCCCGACTGGCACGGGGCTGGTCGATGAACGACATCGACATCCGCCTGATCATCACCGACCTCTGCGTGCTGGATTTCCAGGGCCCGCAACGGCAGATGCGCATCCGTTCGCTGCACCCCGGCGTGACGGCGGCGCAAGTCCAGGACAACACCGGCTTCGAGTTGCATGTGCCGGACGATTGCCCGACCACTGCCGCGCCGACGGCCGAGCAGTTGCAGCTGATCCAGCGTCTGGACCCGCACAACCTGCGCGCCCTGCAACTCAAAGACAACCCGCCAGGCCAACGCTGAGCAACGCGTTGCGGAGAAAAGTGATGGCTGAACATAACGATAACAATCAGGCCGAGGTGGTGCTGTACGAGGTGCGTGGCGCGGTGGCCCTGGTCACCATGAGCCGCCCCGAGTTCCACAACGCGCAGAACTCGCAGATGACCTATGCGCTGGACGCGGCGTTTCGCCGGGCCTGCGATGACGATGAAGTGAAGGTCATTGTGTTGCGTGGCGCCGGCAAGCATTTCTCCGCCGGGCATGACATCGGCACCCCGGGCCGCGACGTCGACAAGACGTTCGACCGCGCCAGCCTGTGGTACGACCATGTGAACAAACCGGGCGGCGAGTTTTTGTATGCCCGTGAGCAGGAAGTCTATCTGGGCATGTGCCGCCGTTGGCGCGAGATGCCCAAGCCGACCATCGCCATGGTCCAGGGCGCGTGCATTGCCGGTGGGTTGATGCTGGCCTGGGTCTGCGACCTGATCGTGGCCAGCGAGGATGCTTACTTCGCCGATCCGGTGGTGCGCATGGGCATTCCCGGGGTCGAGTATTTCGCCCACGTGCACGAATTGAATCCACGCATCGCCAAGGAATTTTTGTTCCTCGGCGAGCGCATGCCGGCACCGCGTGCCTATCAGATGGGCATGCTCAATCGGGTGGTTGCTCGCGACGAGCTGGAACAACAGACCCTCGACATCGCCGGGCGCATCGCACAGATGCCGCGCCTGGGACTGCAGCTGAGCAAGCAAGCGGTGAACAACGCCGAAGACCTGATGGGCAAGCGCGCGACCATGGACATGGTGTTCGGCCTGCATCACTTCGCCCATGCCCACAATGAACTGGTGTCCGGCGACCGCCTCGGCGGCTACGACGCCAAGGCCATGGCCAGTTCCCAACGCAAAACGGGCGAGGCGTGAGCATGGCGATTTCGTTGAATACCCGTTTGACACAACTGCTCGGGTGCCGTTATCCGATCATCCAGACCGCCATGGGCTGGGTCGCCGACCCGAAACTGGTGGCGGCCACGGGCAATGCCGGTGGTTTCGGCTTTCTCGCCGGGGCGACCATCGAACCGCAGCAGATGGAAGCGGCGATCATCGAAACCCGGCGCCTGACCGATCAGCCGTTCGGGGTGAACTTCCACATGTACCAGGCCAATGCCGGCGAGATCGTCGAACTGGTGTTGCGCCATAAAGTCCGGGCGGTGAGCTACAGCCGTTCGCCGGGCAAGCAGATGATCAGTCGCCTGAAGGACGCCGGCGTGGTGTGCATTCCCACCGTCGGCGCGCTCAAGCATGCGCAGAAAGCCGTGGAAATGGGCGCCGATGCGGTGACCGTACAGGGCGGCGAGGGCGGGGGGCATACCGGTTCCGTACCGACCTCGATGCTGCTTGATCAGGTGGTTAACGCGGTGTCGGTGCCCGTGGTGGCGGCCGGTGGTTTCAAGGACGGCAAGGGCCTGGTTTCGGCCCTGGCCTACGGCGCCGAAGGCATCGCCATGGGCACACGATTTTTGATGTGCGCCGACAGCCCGGTGCCCCAGGCGACGTTGGCCCGTTACCTGGCGGTCAAGGACCCGGCGGCGATCATCATCAGCCGCGCCATCGACGGCATGCCGCAACGAATGATCCGCAACGAATTGCTTAACCAGCTGGAAAACAGCGGTGGCCTCAAGCGCCTGTTGCTGGCGTTGCAGAGTGGCCTGGCCTACCGCCGCCACACCGGCATGAGTCTGACGCAACTGCTGACCAGCGCGCTGAAGATGCGCGGCAGCGGAGAGTTGACCGCCGCGCAAAGCATCATGGCCGCCAACGCGCCGATGGTGATCCAGAAAGCCATGGTCGACGGGCAACCGGCCGCGGGCGTGTTGCCCGCCGGGCAGATCGCCGCATCCATCGACAGCTTGCCCAGCTGCGCCCAATTGATTGAACAGATCGTCCGCGACGCCGAAGCGCGCCTGGGCGAGCTGTGCCGCCGTGTGTCGTAAGGGGCCATGCATTGTGAAGGAAGGAAACCATGAAACCATTTAGCGTCAGCATCGATAACGGCATTGCCGAACTGGTCTTCAACCGACCACCGGTCAACGCCTTCAACTGCCAGGGCTGGGCCGATATCGCCAGCGAGATCGAAGGCCTGGGCCGCAACAACGACGTGCGGGTGATCGTGATCCGTGCCGAAGGTCGCGGCTTCTGCGCCGGGGTCGATATCAAGGAACTGGCCGCCGACGGCAACCTGATCGTTGCGGTGAACAAGGGCAATTACGACAGCTTCAAGGCCATTCACCGTAACCCGAAACCGGTAATCGTGGCCGTGCACGGCTTCGTGCTGGGCGGCGGCATCGGTATCTGCGGCGCTGCTGACATCATCGTCGCGTCCGAGTGCGCCACCTTCGGCGTGCCGGAAGTGGATCGCGGGGCCATGGGCGGCGGTGCGCATTTACAGCGTTTGTTCCCGGTGCAGAAAGTCCGCCACATGTACTTCACCGGCGAGGCCATCGACGCCGCCGAGGCTTACCGCCTGGGCGCGGTGGAGCGGGTGGTCAAGCGCGAAGACTTGCGCGAAGCCGCGTTGCAGATCGCCCGCACCATCGCCGCCAAGAGCCCCGGCATGATCAGCCTTGCCAAGGAAGCGCTGAGCGGTATCGAAGACGGCAATCTGGAAGACAAATACCGCTGGGAGCAGGGCTTCACCCTCGAAGCCTACCGCTCACTGGACTCTCAGGAAGCACGCGACTCGTTCGTCGAGAAACGCGATGCCCGATTCAACGGCTGAAGGCATATCCATGGACCTGACCTATACCCCGGCCCAGCAGGCCTTTCGTGCCGAGGCACGGACCTGGCTGGCGGCCAATGTACCGAGTGAACCGCTGCAATCGTTCGACACCGAGCCTGGCTTTGCCCAGCACCGGGCCTGGGAAGCCAAGCTCAATGAAGGCCGTTGGGGCATGGTCACCTGGCCGACCGAACTCGGCGGACGCGGCTGCGACCTGATCGAGTGGTTGATTTTCGAAGAGGAATACTACCGTTCCGGGGCGCCGGCACGGGTCAACCAGAACGGCATCTTCCTGCTCGGCCCGACCCTGATGGAATACGGTAGCGAAGAACAAAAGGCACGGTTTCTGCCGCGCATGGCCACTGGCGAAGACATCTGGGCCCAGGCTTGGTCGGAGCCGGGCGCCGGTTCCGACATGGCGGCGATCCGTTCCAAGGCTGAACGGGTGGGCGACCACTACGTGATCAATGGCCAGAAAACCTGGTCGACCCGTGCGGTGTGGGCCGATTGGGCGTTCGGTATTTTCCGTACCGACTCGCAGTCCCAGCGTCATCATGGCCTGACCTTCATCCTGCTGCCGCTGGACACGCCGGGCATCACTGTGCGGCCGATTCCGCAGCTCAACGGTTTGCCAGGTTTCGCCGAAATTTTCTTCGACGACGTCAAGGTGCCGGTGGAAAACGCCCTCGGCGGCGAAGGCATGGGGTGGCATGTGGCGATGTCCACCGCCGGTTTCGAGCGTGGTTTGTTGCTGCGTTCACCGGCGCGCTTCCAGGAAACTGCCAAGCGTCTGGTGCAGTTGTATCAGGCCAACCGTGAGCAGGCCGACCGCGACCCGGCCATCGGCGAAGCGGTCATGCGCGCCTGGCTCGATGCCGAGGCCTACACCCTGAGCACCTACATGACTGCCTCGCAACTGGTGCAGGGCGGCAAGATCGGGCCGGAGTCGTCGACCAACAAGATCTTCTGGTCGGAACTCGATCAGCGCATGCACGACACCGCCATGAGCATTCTCGGATTGCGTGGCGAACTGCTGCCGCAAGCCCCGGCCGCCGGTGACGTCAGCCATTGGCTGGAAGGTTTCCTGTTTGCCCAGGCCGGGCCGATCTACGCCGGCACCAACGAGATCCAGCGCAATATCATTGCCGAACGCATGCTCGGCATGCCGCGTGCCTGAGGAATAGACCATGGACTTTAGTTTCAGCCGCGACCAATTACTGTTTCAGGACAACGTCCGCAGCTTCCTGATCAACGAAGTCACCCCGGAACGCATCCGCGAGCTGTGGCAGAGCGACAGCGGGCGCAGTGAGCAACTTTGGGCGCAACTGGTGGAACTCGGCCTGACCGCCCTGACCGTGCCCGAGGCACAGGATGGCATGGGCATGAAGGAGCTGGATTTCGTGCTGATTGCCCAGGAATGCGGTTACGCCGGTCTGCCCGAACCGCTGGTGGACACCATGCTGGTCGGCGTGCCGCTGCTCGCCGCCCTCGATGAGCAACACGCGCCACTCAAACAAGAATGGTTGTCGCGGGTTGCAGAGGGCCTTGCGCGGCTGGCGGTAGCCGAGCCGGGTAACCCGCTGGTGAGCGATGCCCATGTTGCCGATCTGCTGCTGTTGGCCAATGGCGATGAAGTGCACGCCCTGGAGCGTGATGCCGTGCGCCTGACCCGCAACGAGTCGGTCGACCCGAGCCGTCAACTGTTCCAGGTCGAGTGGACGCCAACGCCCGCCACCTGCGTCGCCAGCGGCGAGGAAGGCCGGCGTTTGTGGGCGGCCGCCTGCAACCGTGGCGCCCTCGCCAGTGCCGCGCAATTGCTCGGGCTGGCCAAACGCATGGTCGACCTGGCGGTGGACTACACCTTCGAGCGCAAACAGTTCGGCAAACCGGTGGGTTCGTTCCAGGCGGTCAAGCACTTGATGGCCAACGTCGCGGTGCAGATCGAGTTCGCCAAAGGCCCTCTGTACCGCGCCGCTTATGCGCTGGCCGAGCAGCAACCGGGGCAGGACGTGCTGGTGTCCCACGCCAAGCTGGCAACGGCGGAAGCGGCGATGCTCGCGGCGAAGAACAGCATCCAGGCCCACGGCGCCATGGGTTACACCTGGGAAGTCGATTTGCATCTGTTCATGAAGCGCGCCTGGGCTCTGGACAAGGTCTGGGGCGATCGCAGCCATCACAAGGGGCGGATTCGCGCGGCGCTGTTTGACGGCAACCCAGAGCTGGGTGCGGGCAGTACGTTCTAACCAGTCAGTAAGGGTGACTACGTCCCTGTGGGAGCGAGCTTGCTCGCGATGGCGGTGCGTCAGATGGCATCAATGTTGGATGTGCCGGCCTCATCGCGAGCAAGCTCGCTCCCACAGGTTTTTCGGCGCTCTCAATACCAGATTTCAATTTCTTCACCGAGGTAGACCATGCCTGAAGCTTATATTGTCGACGCCCTGCGCACGCCCACCGGGCGGCGCAAGGGTGGTCTGAGCCAGATCCACGCCGCCGACCTGGGCGCCCACGTATTGCGCGCGCTGGTCGAGCGCAATGCCATTCCCGACGAGGATTACGACGACGTGATCTTCGGCTGTGTCGACACCATCGGCCCGCTGGCCGGGGACATCGCCCGCACCAGTTGGCTGGCGGCCGGCCTGTCGCAATCGGTGCCGGGCACCACCATCGATCGCCAGTGCGGTTCGTCCCAGCAAGCGGTGCACTTCGCCGCCCAGGCGGTGATGAGCGGCACTCAGGATGTGGTCATCGCCGGTGGTGTACAGACCATGACCCAGATCCCGATTTCCTCGGCGATGATCGCTGCCGAGCCCCTGGGCTTCACCGATCCGTTCAGCGGCTCCGAAGGCTGGGTGCGGCGCTACGGCGCCCAAACCCCGACGCAGTTCCGTTCGGCGCAGATGATCGCCGAGAAATGGGACCTGTCCCGGGCGCAGCTTGAAGCTTATTCGCTGGAGTCCCATCGACGAGCCTTGCAGGCCATCGAGCAAGGCCGCTTCAACCGCGAGATCGTGCCCCTGGCCGGTGTGCTGCACGACGAAACCCCACGCCAGACCAGCCTGGAAAAAATGGCCGAGCTGGAGTTCCTGTTCGGCTGCGACCGGGTGACTGCCGCGGTATCGAGCCAGACCTGTGACGCGGCCAGCGCAATGCTGATCGTCTCGGAGGCGGCGCTCAAGCGTTACGGCCTGACGCCACGAGCACGTATCCATCACCTGAGCGTGCGCGCCGAAGACCCGATCTGGATGCTCACCGCGCCGATCCCGGCCACCGCTTACGCGCTCAAGCGTGCCGGCATGAAGCTCGAAGACATCGACCGGGTGGAGATCAACGAAGCCTTCGCTTCGGTGGCCATGGCCTGGTTGAAAGAGACCGGCTATCCCCATGAGCAGACCAACGTCAACGGCGGCGCGATTGCCCTCGGTCATCCATTGGGCGCCACCGGCACCCGCTTGATGTGCACCTTGCTCCATGAGTTGGAACGCAGCGGCGGCCGTTATGGCATGCAGACCATGTGCGAAGGCGGCGGCCAGGCCAACGTGACGATCATCGAACGTTTGTAAAGCCAGATGTACACCGATCCTGTAGGAGCGAGCCTGCTCGCGATGGACTCAAGAACGACGCGGTTATCCAGATACCCCGCGTATTCGTTAACGACCATCGCGAGCAGGCTCGCTCCTACAGACGATTGTGTCGACCATTGATGAATTTGAAGGATGAACAACATGAAGATCTGTGAAAACCGTGTGGTGATCATCACCGGTGCCGGCGGTGGCCTGGGCCGGGCCTACGCGCTGGCCTTCGCCGCTGAAGGCGCGAAAGTGCTGGTCAACGACATCAACCGCGAAGCGGCGCTGGCCGTGGTCGGCGAAATCCTCGGCCAGGGCGGCAGCGCCGTGGCCAACAGTGACGACATCATCCGATATGACTCGGCGGGGCTGATCGTGCGCCAGGCCATCGAAACCTTCGGCGACCTGAATGTGGTGGTCAACAACGCCGGCATCTGCCGCGACCGCATGTTCGCCAGCCTCAGCGAAGCCGACTGGGACGCTGTGGTAGCCGTGCACCTCAAGGGCCACTTCTGCATTTCCAGCCACGCCGTGAAGTACTGGCGTGAGCAGGTCAAGGGCGGCGCCAAGGTCGATGCGCGGATCATCAACACCAGTTCCGGCGCCGGTTTGCAGGGCTCCATTGGCCAGTCCAACTACGCGGCGGCCAAGGGCGGTATTGCCTCGCTGACCTTGGTGCAGGCGGCGGAACTGGGCCGCTACGGGATCACCGCCAACGCCCTGGCGCCGGCCGCGCGCACTGGTATGACCGAGCAAGTGTTCGCCGACACCATGAAAAAGCCTGAAGAGGGCTTCGATTACTTTGCCCCGGAAAACGTCGCGCCGCTGGTGGTGTGGCTCGGTTCCGAGGCTTCCGCCGAGGTGACCGGGCAGATGTTTGAAGTCGAGGGCGGCAAGTTGTCGATCGCCGACGGCTGGCGCCGTGGTCCGCAACTGGATCGCGAGGGCCGCTGGGCAGTCGGCGAGATGGGCGATGCCGTCGCACAGCTGGTGGCTCAGGCCGTTCCGGCGGCCAAAGTGTACGGCAGCTGAAAAAGACCGGTCTCGGGAGGGCGGCGCGCGGCTATAATCGGCCCCTGATGCCGATCACCTGTAGGAGCGAGCCTGCTCGCGAAGAACTCAAGCGCAACGCGTTCATCCAGACAGGGCGCGTTTTCGTTAACGTCCATCGCGAGCAGGCTCGCTCCTACAGATGCAAATGACCCACGTTCCCTCCAGACGAGACCTGCCATGACCATTTCCCTGTACGACGCTTCCGTGCCTGTTTTCCAGCAAATGCTCAACGCCCTGAGTGATGTACTGAAAAAGGCCGAGGCTCACGCCACCGAAAAAAACATCGACCCTAACGCCTTACTGCAAGCGCGCCTGTTCCCGGACATGTTCCCGCTGGTGCGTCAGGTGCAGATCGCCGTTGATTTCGCCAAAGGCATTTCTTCACGTCTGGCCGAAGTCGAACTGCCGAAGTACGACGACACTGAAACCACCTTCGCCGAGCTGCAAGCACTGATCGCCAAGGTTCTGGCTTACATCGGCGAGTTCACGCCAGAGCAGATCAACGGCAAGGAAGGCATCGAGATCGTCACCCGTCCGGGCACGCCTAAAGAAAAACGTTTCAGCGGCCAGTCCTATCTGCTGACCTACGGCCTGCCGCAGTTCTTCTTCCACGTCACCACCACTTACGCACTGCTGCGCCACAACGGCGTGGAAGTGGGCAAGCGTGACTACATGGGCGCGTTCTAAACCGTCCAGGTACAAAAAAGCCCGCCAAGGTTTGCGCCTTGGCGGGCTTTTCATTGGTGAATCAAAAGATCGCAGCCAGCGGCAGCTCCTACAGGTGCACGCTCTCCAAAGTAGGAGCTGCCGAAGGCTGCGATCTTTTGATCTTTTTCGGTATCAGGCCAGGCGTTCTGTTTTTGCCTCTTCACCCAGGCAAGCCGCCGCGGTGAACAGCACATCGGTGGACGAGTTCAGCGCGGTTTCCGCCGAGTCCTGCAATACGCCGATGATGAAACCGACCGCCACCACCTGCATGGCGATTTCGCTCGGGATGCCGAACAGGCTGCATGCCAGCGGAATCAGCAACAGCGAACCACCCGCCACACCCGAAGCACCGCAGGCGCAGATGGCTGCGACGACGCTCAGCAGGATCGCGGTGGGAATGTCCACGGCGATGCCCAGCGTGTGCACCGCCGCCAGGGTCAGCACGGTGATGGTGATCGCCGCGCCGGCCATGTTGATGGTCGCACCCAGCGGGATCGATACCGAGTAGGTGTCTTCGTGCAGGCCCAGACGCTTGCTCAATTCCAGGTTGACCGGAATGTTCGCCGCCGAACTGCGGGTGAAGAACGCGGTGATGCCGCTCTCGCGCAGGCAGGTCAGGACCAGCGGGTACGGGTTGCGACGCAGTTTCCAGAACACGATGAGCGGGTTCATCACCAGCGCCACGAACAGCATGCAGCCCAGCAGTACGGCCAGCAGGTGGGCGTAGCCGATCAAGGCGCCGAAACCGGAAGTGGCCAGGGTCGAAGCCACCAGGCCGAAGATGCCCAGCGGGGCGAAGCTGATCACCAGGCGCACGATCACCGTCACGCCGTTGGACAGGTCACCCAGCACTTCACGAGTAGTGTCGCCGGCATGACGAATGGCGATGCCCATGCCGATGGCCCACGCCAGAATGCCGATGAAATTGGCGTTCATCAGGGCGCTGACCGGATTATCGACCACGCTCAGCAACAGGCTTTGCAACACCTCGCCAATCCCGCCTGGCGCTGTGACCGCGACGTCCTGGGTCGACAGCACCAGGCTCGACGGGAACGTCATGCTGGCAACCACCGCGACCACGGCCGCGGCGAAAGTGCCCAGCAGATACAGGAACAGAATCGGCCGGATATGGGTTTCCTGACCGTGCTTGTGGTTGGCAATCGACGCCATGACCAGTACGAACACCAGAATCGGCGCGACGGCTTTCAGTGCCGAGACAAACACTTTGCCGATGAACGCCGTGGACTTCGCCATGTCGGGGGCAAACAGCGCCAGGGCAATACCGGCGATCAGGCCGATCACGATCTGCGTGACCAGGCTAAGGCGTTTGAGGCGGTGCAATAGAGAAGGGGATGAAGCAGTCATAAAACGGCATCTCTGATTTTTTATAAGTGCGAGGTTTCGCCGCGCTTGCAGCAACGAACAGGGCAGGCCGCAGGCAGGAAACCGAGAAGGAAACACAGGGTGTAGAACGCCGCAATCCTTGTGGGAGCGAGCTTGCTCGCGATGACGGTGGCACAGTCGACACTTGCGTTGTCTGACAGTCCGCCATCGCGAGCAAGCTCGCTCCCACAGGTTTTGTCCCTTAAATGATCGACATTGAACACAGGGTGTACGTTTTTCAGGGCGCGGACTTTATCACAGCGTAGGAGCGATCTTTCACACCTGTGACGAACTGCCACCATGGCATTCAACGAGATAGGCAGGTTCGTGCAACCGCGTTCGGAAACACTCTGTTAAGATTCGCCATCCTCATTTTCATGTCTGCCAGTGGGCCTCCGGGCTATCGCTGGTGTCGTCGTTTTTTCTGGAGTTCTGCATGCTGTTGCCCATTCTTCTGTTGTCTGCAGCCGGTTTTACGGTGCTGACCACGGAATTCATCATCGTTGGCCTGTTGCCGGCCATCGCCCGGGACCTTGACGTCAGCATCCCGCAAGCGGGTTTGCTGGTGACTTTGTTCGCCTTCACCGTGGCCGCGTTCGGGCCGTTCCTGACGGCGTACTTCGCCCGCTTCGAACGGCGCAAGCTGTTTATCTCGGTGTTGATCATGTTTGGCCTGGCCAACACGCTGGCGGCGCTGGCGCCGAATATCTGGGTGATGGCGTTTGCCCGGTTGATCCCGGCGCTGGGGCTGCCGGTGTTCTGGGCGCTGGCCAGTGAAACGGCGGTGGACATCGTCGGGCCGGATTACGCCGGTCGCGCCATCGCCAAGATCGGCTTCGGTATCGTCTGCGCAACGGTGTTCGGCATTCCCGTGGGCACGCTGATTTCCGATGCGTTCGGCTGGCGCAGTGCCTTCGCGATTCTGGCGGTCATCGCCTTTGCCAAGGCGTTGCTGCTGTTTATCTATCTGCCCAAGACCAACCTGCACCAGCATCAGGTGAGCTTCCGCTCGCAGTTCAAGATCCTGCGCAGCCCGCTGATGCTCGGTCACGTGCTGCTGTCAGTGATTGTGTTCAGCGGTATGTTCACCGCCTACACCTACCTGGCTGACATCCTCGAACGTCTGGCCGGCTTCAACGGCACCGTGGTTGGCTGGTGCCTGATGGGCTTCGGTGCGGTCGGGTTGATCGGCAACTCCCTGGGCGGCCGGGCGGTGGATCGTCATCCGCTGATGGCGTCGATGATGTTCTGCGCGTTCATGATCGCCGGCCTGGTGGCGCTGGTGCCGAACATTCATTCGCCGCTCGGTCTGGCGGCGGCGATGGGCATCTGGGGCGTGACCCAGGCGGCGTTGTTCCTGGTCAGCCATGTGCGCCTGATGAAAGCCGCGCCCGAAGCGCCGGCCTTCGCCGCGTCGCTGAACATCGCCGGGGCCAACCTCGGTATCGGTCTGGGCGCGATGATCGGTGGTCGGGTGATCGACAGTGTCGGTCTGCAAGGCCTTGGCTTCGCCGCGGCGGCGTTCATCCTCGCCTCGATCCTGCTGGCGATAGCGCTGATGACCTTCAAGCCGCGTGAAGTGGTCACAGCGCTGTAAACAGCTCGCGTCGGGCACCTTCGGTAATGGCGACAATGCCGGGGTGCCTGACCTTGCGCTCCACTGAGATGGCATAGAACGACTCGCTCACCGCGTCGGTCTGGCCGATCACTTCCACGCCATATTGGCGTTGCACTTCATCGGCAATCACGCTCGGGCCGATGAAGATCCCGCTGCCGGATTGGCCGAAGGCCTGCATCAGGGCGCTGTCGTCGAACTCGCCGACAATTTTCGGCTGGATCTGCTGCTCGGCGAACCAGCGTTGCAAACGGCTACGCACCACGGTTTCCGGCCCGGGAATCAGCAGAGGAGCACCGTGCAGATTGCGCGGGAAGTCCTGACCGTAACGTGCCGCCAGCTCCGGGGTGGCGAAAAAGCTGATCCCGCACTCACCGAGTTTCTGGCTGTAGCCCTTGATGTCCAGGTGCGACGGCATCGGGCTGTCGGAGATCACCAGGTCCAGGCGCTGGATCGCCAGGTCTGCCAACAAACGTTCAAGCTTGTCTTCGCGGCACGTGATGCGCAGCGGTTCGCTCAGCTCCATGGTCGGTGCGATCAGGCGATAGACGATGGATTTGGGCACCACGTCGGCCACACCGACGCGAAACAGGATCTGCTGTTCATTGGGTTGTGCCCGCAGCATCAGTTCCAGTTCGCCGCCCAGCTGAAACATTTGTTCGGCGTAGGGCAGGGCCTGGCGGCCGGCCTCGGTCAGTTCGAGTTGCCGCCCAACGCGCCGAAACAATTCGATGCCAAAGGTCTGTTCCAGCAATGAAATCTGCCCGCTGATGGTTTGTGGCGTGAGGTTCAGTTGCTCGCAGGCGCGCACGATGCTGCCGGTCTTGGCCACCACCCAGAAGTAATGCAATTGCCGATAATTCAACATATGTATGGCCCTCTGTAGGAGCTGTCGAGTGAAACGAGGCT
This sequence comes from Pseudomonas sp. 05L36, assembly GCF_056398125.1. Lineage (NCBI taxonomy): Bacteria > Pseudomonadati > Pseudomonadota > Gammaproteobacteria > Pseudomonadales > Pseudomonadaceae > Pseudomonas > Pseudomonas sp. 05L36. The sequence goes on from NZ_JBFTOU010000021.1 coordinate 19,353, forward strand.
GCGATCTTTCAATCGCCCGAGAAAGTCAACATCAAAAGATCGCAGCCTTCGGCAGCTCATACATTCGTAAAAACCGAAGTATACATGGCAAAAATACGAATTTTCCTGAAGTGTTCACTTCCCTAGAATGCATCGCTATCAACGGGCCATTGTTCAGGTCCCGTTTGTTCTAACGAGGGAAGCATCATGAAGCTGAAAACCACGGCACTGTTGATCACGTCTTTACTGGTACTGGCCGGTTGCGACCAGGCCGAGAAAAGCGCGCAACAATTGATGGGCAAGGCTGCCGAAAGCGCCAAACAGGCGATTGACGATACCCACAAGGCCGCCGAGCAAGCACTCAGTGACGCCACCAGCGGGTTGATCAGCAAAAAAGAATCATCGGAAAAAGAGTCGGAAAAAACCGAATCTTCCTCCCGGGAAATCTAAACCGTATTACAACGAGTCAGGACTGACCCATGGACTACCTTTTACAACTTGCCGCCAGCCCCACCGCCTGGGTCGCCCTCGCCACCCTGATCGTGATGGAAATCGTGCTCGGCATCGATAACCTGATCTTCATCTCGATCCTGACCAACAAGCTGCCCTTGCACAATCGCCAGCGGGCACGACGCATCGGTATCGGCATGGCATTGATCCTGCGCCTGGGCTTGCTGAGCACCATCGCGTTCATCGTGCAGTTGACTGCGCCGGTGATCGAGATTCTCGGCCACGCGTTTTCCTGGAAAGACATGATCCTGATTGCCGGTGGCCTGTTCCTGTTGTGGAAGGCAACCACCGAGATCCATCACAGCATGGACCCGGCACCGGAAGATCCGAAGTCGGCGACCTCGACCGTGACCCTGGGTTTCGCTGCCGCGATCGGTCAGATCCTGATGCTGGACATGGTGTTCTCCATCGACAGCATCATTACCGCTGTCGGCATGACCGAGCATTTGCCGATCATGGTCATCGCGGTGGTGGTGTCGGTCCTGGTGATGTTGCTGGCGGCGGATCCGCTGGCCAAGTTCATTAACGACAACCCGACGGTGGTGATGCTGGCCCTGGGCTTCCTGATCATGATCGGCATGACGCTGATCGCCGAAGGCTTTGGCGCCCATGTACCAAAAGGCTACGTCTATGCGGCCATGGCATTCTCGGCTTCGATCGAGGCGTTGAACATGATGTCCCGCCGGGCCAGGCAGAAGCGCGTAGCCACTGAAGCCTGACGGTCGCTGAAAGAAGCGGCCGCCTGAACTCCAAGGAGTGCAGGCGGCCGTTTTTGTTGGTCTCGGGTAAAGGTGTTTGTCAGTGAGCGTTGGCGTGTTGGCTCCGCGTTTTGTCCGCTTGCGGTGCAGGTGCTGGCTGAACAGGGTGATGGTGGCGGCGAGTAATGCGCAGCACGCCCCACAGCATGGCGGCGGCTACCGCCAGCCAACCGCCAATCAACATCACAATGATCATGGTCAGGCTCATCTTTGCCTCCTCTTTGCCCTGCTGTGGGCACACGCGCTTCGCTGTCGTCCCTTCAGGGAACAGTCTAGCCGTTGCTGTATTTCAGGCTATTGAGCGAAAGTCGGCAGTCACCAACCAGTTCGCTCTATCGAATGCACGCGACTACCGTTTAGAGCTATACCGTAGCGGCGCGGCGCCCTATGATCGACGGCCAAGCCGGGAATGGGATTGCCTGGCGTCTGAACCTGAACAAGAGAGAGATGATGGTGCGGGTATTTTCTCGAATTTTGTCGACCATGCTCATAGCCGGTTGCGTGGCAAGCCTGGTGGGCTGTGCCGGTAGCGTTGCGCCCGAGATCAAGCGTTTGCCGGAGCGTGTCGAGCTCAGCGGCCGATTCTACCGAGGCGATGCGTATCAAAGCGGACCGCAGGTGCTGGCCAGCATGCTGTCCCAGCAGGGTATCGTGATTACCCCGGGGTTACTCGACAAACCCTTGCATTTGCCGGGGGCCGAAGCCCAGTTGCAACAGAACATGCAGAACCTGGCCCGCGAGTACGGGATGGTGGTCTATCCCCTTGACAGCAACCTGCCGGCCTTGTTGACGCAAGTCGCCGCCGGTTATCCGGTGATGGTGCGCTTTACTGAAGGCTCGGCCATGTGGGCCGAACCGCGATACGCCATTCTGGCCGGCTACAACCGCCAGAAGCAGACGGTCCTGCTGCGGGCCGGGATGAATCACCGCGAACTGATGAGCTTCAGCTCCTTCGAGTCGGCGTTCAAGGACGCCGGCGGTTGGGCCGTGCTGATCCAGAATCCGACGCAAATCCCGGCCCAGGTCGATCAGCAGCGTTGGCTCAAGGCCGCCAGCGATCTGGCTCAGGCCGGTCAGGAACAGGCCGCCGCCAGGGCAAAAAAAGCCTTGGCCAGCCAGTAAGTCCGTTGGTCACCCGCCGGGCACCTTCGCCCGTCGCCAGCCTCTGATCCTTAAGGGCCCGGAATAATATCCCGGGCCGAGATCAGGAGGCGCCCATGGCTCATTCCACAACGCCCGTCGGTCCGCACTCGTCTGAGCATTCGTCTGGCAATGAGCTGGGCTTCGATCCCGATTCTCCGGACCTTGCCGATCCACAGGTCGACCCCATCGGGCCCGCCAAGGCACCGAGGGATGTGAAGCCGGGGGATAATCCCAAGGCCCCGGCCAAGCCCTACGATCCACTGGCAAATCTGAAACCCTAGGTCCAATGGAGGTGCGTATGTCTACCGACTCCAGTTTCGACGACAAGCGTCCAGAGGCTGTTCCCACAACCCCCGAGCAAAGCACCGATCCGGTGATGGATCCCGACAGCCCGTTGAGAGATCCATTGGCGAGGCCAACGGTGGTGCCTACTGAAAAACCAAAGGGTTGGAGAGATCCAAGTACCGGCGACGGCATCCCGGATGACGACCAGATGCCACTGCCTAACGACTAACTTCGCGACGAAAAAAAGCCCCGAATGTTCGGGGCTTTTTCATGCGTTTGCAGCAAGGTTACTTCGACGCTTCAACCACGCCGCTCTGCCGATGCTTGAGGTTCTTGTCTGCCTTGTACTGCAAGGCTACGGAAGGCACGTCCGCGCTCCTTCCGCTCTCTACCCAATTACGCATGCGCGTGGCATCGGCAAAATGGGTGTACTTGCCATAGGCGTCAAGAATCACCAAGGCCACCGGGCGGTTACCCATTCGGGTCACCAGCACCAGGCAGTGACCGGCTTCGTTGGTGAAACCGGTTTTCGTCAGCTGGATGTCCCAGTCCGGCTTGCGGACCAAATGGTCGGTGTTGCGAAAGCCCAGGCTGTAGTTGGGTTTACGGAACGAGACGGTTTTTTCCTTGGTCGTGCTCAGCTCGGTCAGAAGCGGGTACTTATGCGCGGCGATCAACAGCTTGCTCAGGTCGCGAGCGGTCGATACGTTGCGCGGGGAGAGACCGGTCGGCTCGACGAAATGCGTGTTGGTCATGCCCAGTGCCCGGGCCTTGGCGTTCATTGCAGCAATGAACGCGGCATAGCCGCCCGGATAGTGGTGCGCCAGAGTCGCCGCGGCGCGGTTTTCCGAGGACATCAGGGCAATCAGCAGCATTTCCCGGCGCGGCAGTTCGCTCCGGAGTTTGACCCGGGAGAACACGCCTTTCATTTCCGGTGTGTCGCTGATGTTGACGTCGATGTATTCGTCCATGTTCTGTCGGGATTCAACCACGACCAGGCCAGTCATCAACTTGCTGACGGAAGCGATCGGCACTACCACGTCAGGATTGCTGGCATAGATGACTTTGTTGGTCTGCATGTCCAGCAGCAAGGAGCTACCGGAAGCGAGCTTGAGTGTCTTCGTATCTCGCGGCGCTGCGGTGGTCTCGTCAGCACTGGCGATTGGCGTGAGGAAAGTCCCTGTAACTGCAAAAAATAGGCTCAGGATGGAAAGACGGATTTTCACGCTGGCAGACTCATAAAGGGTGTTGATAAGCCGTTTTGTAACGGGCTGTTTCCTGAAAAGCGCGACATTCTGGAGTATGGCTGAATAACTGTCGATGGTTGTTCAAGTAACAGGTGAAAGTCCTGAGAAGCATAAAAAAAATGTCATTTTCCGGCGGGCGGTCGAGGTTTTTTCGCAGGCAAAAAGAACCCCGCCGGGGGCGGGGTTCTTTGACTCGCTGTCAGCGTCCGCGTTGAAACTCAGCTGTGCAGGGTTTCAGCAGCGTACAGGGTGTTCTCCAGCAGACAGGCACGAGTCATCGGGCCTACGCCGCCCGGTACCGGAGTAATCCAGCCGGCGCGGGGCAGGGCGGTTTCGTAGATCACGTCACCGACCAGCTTGCCATCGTCCTGACGGTTGATGCCGACATCGATCACGATCGCGCCTTCCTTGATCCATTCACCCTTGACCAGGCCCGGCTTGCCGGCGGCCACGACGACCAGGTCCGCACGGCCGACATGGCCGGCAAGGTCCTTGGTAAAACGGTGGGTGACCGTCACGGTGCAACCGGCCAGCAACAATTCCATGGCCATCGGGCGGCCAACGATATTGGACGCGCCAACAACCACGGCATCCATCCCGTAAAGGTCGACACCGGTGCTTTCCAGCAGGGTCATGATGCCTTTGGGGGTGCATGGGCGCAGCAGTGGAATGCGCTGGGCCAAGCGACCGACGTTATAAGGATGGAAACCGTCGACGTCTTTATCCGGACGAATGCGCTCCAGCAGTCTGGAGGCGTCGAGGTGTTCGGGAAGCGGAAGCTGAAGCAGAACGCCGTCGATTGCAGGATCGTCGTTCAGGCGATCGATCAGCTCGGTCAGCGCTTCTTGAGTGGTTTCGGAAGGCAGGTCATAGGCTTGGGATAGAAAGCCGACCTCTTCGCAGTCTTTACGCTTGTGCGAGACATAAACCTGAGAGGCAGGATCGCTGCCGACCAGGATCACCGCAAGGCCGGGCGTGCGCAGGCCTTGCTGGCGACGCTCGGTGACACGTTGGGCGATCTGCTGGCGCAGGCTGGCGGCGATCGATTTGCCGTCGATAAGTTGTGCAGTCATTGCGCGTGATTAACCATCGAGAGGGGAAAAAAAGAGAACGCATTCTCGCATGTCATGCGGTGAGGGCAAAGGCGCTTGGTCTGCAAATTCCCCTAACTCCTTTAATTAAATGAATTTTTTTTAAAAATGATTTGACGACCTTCGGGGGGCTCTATACTATTCGTCGCACTTGTCGGGCACAGCCTAGCACTGGTTAAGAAGGTTAAGCGGGATTACGGTTCTGCGAGACTGGAAAGCACTTAGTTTGTAGTCCTCCAAGGGTACAGCTAACAAGGCGCCCGTAGCTCAGCTGGATAGAGCATCCGCCTTCTAAGCGGATGGTCGCAGGTTCGAGTCCTGCCGGGTGCGCCATTAGGCAGCTTTGGCACAAGTAACGCGATATGGTGGGCGTAGCTCAGTTGGTAGAGCACGGGATTGTGACTCCCGTTGTCGTGGGTTCGATCCCCATCGTCCACCCCATATTTCGAAAGGCGCCAGATTAACAGTCTGGCGCCTTTGCTTTAAAGGCTTCATCCGCGGATGTGGTGGAATTGGTAGACACACTGGATTTAGGTTCCAGCGCCGCGAGGCGTAAGAGTTCGAGTCTCTTCATCCGCACCAATTAAAGCTTCACTCAGGCTGTTGGCCTGGCTGGAGCTTGATAAAGAAGTTTGTTTGACTTCTTTAACAGGCAATATGGTGGGCGTAGCTCAGTTGGTAGAGCACGGGATTGTGACTCCCGTTGTCGTGGGTTCGATCCCCATCGTCCACCCCATATTTCGAAAGGCGCCAGATTGAAAAGTCTGGCGCCTTTTTTGTTTCAGCGGCCGCGGGTTCCGGGTCGCAGGGGTGGGGCGTTTCGTCGTATTTATGTTTCTCGATGATGCAGTCCTGCCCGCCGGCCTTGCTTGCGAGATCGGCTGTCAGGGAGATGATTGGCTGCCTTCTCTATATATGGAAAGGTCGGCGCAGAGCCCTGGCGTGATTGGTTGTATTTGCCATCGGGGCGAGGTGCATTCGTGCATTCGCACCTATAAATTGCCTGCTGCGTTTTTACCCGTTTTCAGTAGGGTGACTTCTTGAGTTTGACCCACTAGAATGCATGCCCTTGATTCTGGGGTCGGAAACGGCCGGCTAACGTCTGTGCAACGAGGAATATCCATGCAAGTTTCTGTTGAAAATACTACTGCTCTTGAGCGCCGCATGAGCGTCACCGTGCCGGCTGAGCGCATCGAGAGCCAGGTCAACAAGCGTCTGCAGCAGACCGCCCAAAAGGCCAAGATTGCTGGCTTCCGTCCAGGCAAAGTGCCAATGAGCGAAATCAAGCGCCGTTTCGGTGCCGACGCTCGCCAGGAAGCTGTAGGCGACGTGATCCAGTCTTCCTTCTACGAAGCGGTGGTTGAGCAGAAGCTGAACCCGGCTGGCCAGCCTTCGATCGAGCCTAAGTCCCTGGAAGCGGGCAAGGACCTGGAATACGTTGCCGTATTCGAAGTGTTCCCTGAGTTCACCGTTGCCGGTTTCGAAGGTATCACCGTCGAGCGCCTGAGCGCTGACGTGGCTGATGCCGATCTGGACAAAATGCTGGAAGTCCTGCGCAAGCAGAACACCCGTTTCGAAGTGGCCGATCGCGCTGCCCAGAACGAAGATCAGCTGAACATTGATTTCGTCGGCAAAGTCGACGGTGAAGTGTTCGCTGGCGGTTCCGCCAAGGGTACTCAGCTGGTTCTGGGTTCCGGCCGCATGATCCCTGGTTTCGAAGATGGCCTGGTTGGCGCTAAAGCCGGTGAAGAACGCGTTCTGAACCTGACTTTCCCAGAGGACTATCAGAACCTGGACCTGGCTGGCAAAACCGCCGAGTTCACCGTGACCGTCAACACCGTTTCCGAGCCAAAGCTGCCAGAACTGACCGAAGAATTCTTCGCTCAATTCGGCATCAAGGAAACCGGTCTGGATGGCTTCCGTGCCGAAGTTCGCAAGAACATGGAGCGCGAGCTGCGTCAGGCGATCAAATCCAAGGTCAAGAATCAGGTAATGGACGGTCTGCTGGCCACCAACCCGATCGAAGTGCCAAAGGCTCTGCTGTCCAACGAAGTTGACCGTCTGCGCGTGCAGGCTGTCCAGCAGTTCGGCGGCAACATCAAGCCAGACCAACTGCCGGCCGAGCTGTTCGAAGAACAAGCCAAGCGCCGCGTAGTGCTGGGCCTGATCGTGGCTGAAGTGGTCAAGCAATTCGACCTGAAGCCTGACGAAACCCGCGTTCGCGAGATGATTCAGGAAATGGCTTCGGCCTACCAGGAGCCTGAGCAGGTTGTGTCCTGGTACTACAAAAACGACCAGCAACTGAACGAAGTTCGTTCGGTTGTGCTGGAAGAGCAAGTTGTGGATACTGTTCTGCAGAAAGCTAGCGTGACCGATAAATCGGTCTCTTACGAAGAAGCGGTCAAGCCGGTAGAAGCACCACAAGCCGACTGATCACTTTTGCGGTAAGAAGCAAACACCATAAGCCAGCCTTCGTGCTGGCTTATGCGTATTCAAGACATAACTATTTGGGAGTGACTGCAGAGCATGTTCCGTAATTCGTATATTCAGCAGAACTCTGATATCCAGGCCGCAGGCGGCCTGGTCCCGATGGTTGTCGAGCAGTCCGCTCGTGGCGAGCGCGCCTACGACATCTACTCGCGCTTGCTCAAGGAGCGAGTGATCTTTCTGGTTGGCCCGGTAGAGGACTACATGGCCAACCTGATCTGTGCGCAACTGCTGTTCCTTGAAGCGGAAAACCCGGACAAGGACATCCATCTCTACATCAACTCCCCGGGCGGTTCGGTGACGGCGGGCATGTCGATCTACGACACCATGCAGTTCATCAAGCCCAACGTGGCAACCACCTGTATCGGTCAGGCGTGCAGCATGGGCGCGTTCCTGCTGACGGCCGGTGCCCCTGGCAAGCGTTACTGCCTGCCAAACTCGCGTGTGATGATTCACCAGCCACTGGGCGGTTTCCAGGGGCAGGCGTCGGATATCGAAATCCATGCCAAGGAAATCCTCTTTATTCGTGAGCGTCTCAACACGCTGATGGCCCTGCATAGCGGGCGCACTCTTGAAGAAATCGAGCGCGATACCAACCGCGACAATTTCATGAGTGCAGAAGCCGCGCGTGAGTACGGGTTGATCGATGAAGTGATCACCCAGCGCCCTGCTTGAAATAAGCAGCTCAAAATAGGGCTGGTCGGCGGGTCCGATCACCAGCGGGCTTGAAAAAGCCCGCAATAGCCTTCATCTTGTGTTGCAAGCCTATCGGATTTGGATCGAACGAATGACTGACACCCGCAACGGCGAGGACAACGGCAAGCTGCTCTATTGCTCCTTCTGTGGCAAAAGCCAGCATGAAGTACGCAAATTGATTGCCGGCCCCTCGGTCTTTATCTGCGACGAGTGCGTCGACCTGTGCAATGACATCATCCGCGAGGAGGTGCAGGAAGCACAGGCCGAAAGCAGCGCGCATAAATTGCCTTCGCCTAAAGAAATCAGCGGCATCCTTGATCAGTATGTGATTGGTCAGGAGCGTGCGAAAAAGGTTCTGGCCGTAGCGGTGTACAACCACTACAAGCGCCTGAATCAGCGTGACAAAAAGAATGACGACGTCGAACTCGGCAAGAGCAACATCCTGCTGATCGGCCCGACAGGCTCGGGTAAAACCCTGCTTGCCGAAACACTGGCCCGCTTGCTGAACGTTCCGTTCACCATCGCTGATGCAACCACCCTCACCGAGGCGGGTTACGTGGGTGAAGATGTCGAGAACATCATTCAGAAGTTGCTGCAGAAATGCGATTACGACGTGGAAAAAGCCCAGATGGGTATTGTCTACATCGATGAAATCGACAAGATTTCGCGCAAGTCTGACAACCCGTCGATCACCCGGGACGTATCCGGTGAGGGCGTGCAGCAGGCCCTGCTCAAGTTGATCGAAGGCACGGTCGCTTCCGTTCCGCCTCAAGGTGGTCGTAAGCATCCGCAGCAGGAATTCCTTCAGGTCGACACCCGTAACATCCTGTTCATTTGCGGTGGTGCGTTCTCTGGTCTGGAAAAGGTTATTCAAAACCGTTCCACCAAGGGCGGCATCGGCTTCAATGCAGAAGTGCGCAGCAAGGAAGAAGGCAAGAAAGTCGGTGAGTCCCTGCGTGAAGTCGAGCCTGACGATCTGGTCAAGTTCGGTCTGATCCCGGAATTCGTCGGTCGTCTGCCGGTACTTGCCACGCTGGACGAGCTTGACGAGGCTGCATTGATGCAGATTCTCACCGAGCCGAAAAATGCTCTGACCAAGCAGTATGCCAAGCTGTTCGAGATGGAAGGCGTTGATCTGGAGTTCCGTTCCGACGCACTGAAATCGGTCGCCAAGCGTGCCCTGGAGCGTAAAACCGGTGCCCGTGGCCTGCGTTCGATTCTCGAAGGTGTATTGCTCGACACTATGTATGAAATCCCCTCGCAATCGGAGGTGAGCAAAGTAGTGATCGATGAAAGCGTGATAGAAGGCAAGTCCAAGCCACTGTATATCTACGAAAACAGTGAGCCAACCGCCAAGGCCGCGCCAGACGCTTAAGCGTCACGCAGCCGGTATAAAGAAGGGGCCTTCGGGCCCCTTTGCTTTTTGCGCGTTTTACACAGTCTTTGTGCTTGTTTTTTTTGAAGGCTGCCCCCATCTTGGTTTCAAGCTTACTTCCATCTGTTTCCGGCCTTACGGCCGCCGTAGAGGCGAAATCATGAAGACAACCATCGAATTGCCTCTCCTGCCATTGCGTGATGTCGTGGTTTATCCGCACATGGTTATCCCGCTGTTCGTGGGACGCGAGAAATCCATCGAAGCCCTCGAGGCTGCGATGACGGGTGACAAGCAGATTCTTCTGCTGGCCCAGAAAAACCCGGCTGATGACGATCCCGGTGAAGATGCCCTGTATCGCGTGGGTACGATTGCCACCGTTCTGCAGCTGCTGAAGCTGCCTGACGGTACGGTCAAGGTTCTGGTCGAGGGTGAGCAGCGGGGCGCCGTTGAGCGCTTCAGCGAAGTGGACGGCCACTGCCGTGCCGAAGTCTCCCTGATCGACGAAGTCGACGCGCCAGAGCGCGAGTCGGAAGTATTCGTACGCAGTCTGCTATCCCAGTTCGAGCAATATGTGCAGTTGGGCAAGAAAGTCCCGGCTGAAGTCCTGTCATCGCTCAACAGCATCGATGAGCCAGGCCGCCTGGTGGATACCATGGCCGCGCACATGGCCCTGAAGATCGAACAGAAGCAGGAAATCCTCGAAATCATCGATTTGTCGGCCCGGGTCGAGCACGTTCTGGCGTTGCTGGATGCCGAGATCGATCTGCTGCAAGTCGAAAAACGCATTCGCGGTCGCGTCAAAAAACAAATGGAGCGCAGTCAGCGCGAGTACTACCTGAATGAGCAGATGAAGGCCATTCAGAAAGAGCTCGGCGACAGCGATGAAGGTCACAACGAAGTCGAAGAGCTGAAAAAGCGTATCGATGCCGCCGGCCTGCCAAAAGACGCGCTGGCCAAGGCCACGGCCGAACTGAACAAGCTCAAGCAAATGTCGCCAATGTCCGCGGAAGCGACTGTGGTGCGTTCGTACATCGACTGGCTGGTTCAGGTGCCGTGGAAGGCCCAGAGCAAAGTGCGCCTGGATCTGGCGCGTGCAGAAGACATTCTGGATGCCGACCACTATGGCCTGGAAGAAGTCAAAGAGCGCATCCTCGAATACCTCGCCGTGCAAAAACGCGTGAAGAAAATTCGTGGTCCGGTGTTGTGCCTGGTCGGTCCTCCCGGGGTGGGTAAAACGTCCCTGGCGGAGTCGATTGCTCACGCCACCAACCGCAAATTCGTACGCATGGCCCTCGGTGGCGTGCGTGATGAAGCGGAAATTCGTGGCCATCGCCGTACTTACATCGGTTCGATGCCAGGAAGATTGATTCAAAAGATGACAAAAGTGGGTGTCCGCAATCCGCTGTTCCTGCTCGATGAAATCGACAAAATGGGCAGCGATATGCGTGGCGATCCGGCATCAGCGTTGCTGGAAGTGCTCGATCCCGAGCAGAACCACAACTTCAACGATCACTATCTGGAAGTCGACTACGACTTGTCCGATGTGATGTTCCTGTGCACCTCGAACTCGATGAACATCCCGCCGGCGTTGCTGGACCGGATGGAAGTGATCCGTCTGCCGGGCTACACCGAAGACGAGAAGATCAACATCGCCGTCAAATATCTTTCGCCAAAGCAGATCACGGCCAACGGCTTGAAGAAAGGCGAGCTGGAGTTTGACGCAGAAGCGATCCGCGACATCATCCGCTACTACACCCGTGAAGCCGGTGTGCGTGGGCTGGAGCGTCAGATTGCCAAGGTTTGCCGCAAGGCCGTCAAGGAGCACGCGCTGGAAAAACGCTTCTCGGTGAAGGTGACCGCAGACATGCTGGAGCACTTCCTGGGCGTGCGCAAATTCCGCTACGGCCTGGCCGAGCAGCAGGATCAGATCGGTCAGGTGACCGGACTGGCGTGGACTCAAGTGGGCGGCGAATTGCTGACCATCGAAGCCGCTGTCGTGCCGGGCAAGGGCCAGTTGATCAAGACCGGTTCCCTGGGTGACGTGATGGTCGAGTCGATCACCGCAGCCTTGACCGTTGTTCGCAGCCGGGCGAAGAGCCTGGGCATTCCCCTGGACTTCCATGAGAAGCGCGATACGCACATCCATATGCCGGAAGGGGCAACGCCGAAAGACGGTCCTAGCGCCGGTGTGGGCATGTGCACGGCCCTTGTTTCGGCCTTGACCGGTATTCCGGTTCGCGCAGATGTCGCCATGACCGGCGAAATCACTTTGCGTGGCCAGGTACTGGCCATTGGCGGCTTGAAAGAAAAACTGCTGGCTGCCCATCGTGGCGGAATCAAGACCGTGATCATTCCTGAAGAAAATGTGCGCGATCTCAAAGAGATTCCGGACAATATCAAGCAGGATCTACAGATTAAACCGGTTAAATGGATTGACGAGGTCCTGCAAATTGCGCTGCAATACGCGCCGGAGCCCTTGCCGGATGTGGCTCCGGAGATAGTCGCGAAGGATGAGAAACGCGACGCAGATTCTAAGGAAAGAATTAGCACGCATTAGTACGTATTTGCCTGGGGGGCTTTCTTGACAGCTTTTTAGAGCCCTTGTTATAAAGCGGCTCTTAAGTGTCTGTAGGCCATTCAGCACTCGTTTTTGCTTTCACCAAAAAAACTTAGAATCATACTCAAATAGATATAAGGGGACTTAGAGTGAACAAGTCGGAACTGATTGATGCTATCGCTGCATCCGCTGATATCCCGAAAGCTGCTGCTGGCCGTGCGCTGGACGCTGTAATCGAATCCGTCACTGGCGCTCTCAAGGCTGGCGACTCTGTTGTTCTGGTTGGTTTCGGTACTTTCTCCGTAACTGATCGTCCAGCTCGCATTGGTCGTAACCCACAGACCGGTAAGACGCTGGAAATCGCAGCCGCCAAAAAACCAGGTTTCAAAGCCGGTAAAGCACTGAAAGAAGCTGTCAACTAAGTTCGATTCAGGTTTTTACCCATCCGGGTCGGGGTCATGCCTGACTTGGCAGCGGAGCGGCAGTCCTGACTGCAGGTCGCCGGTTCAAGACACCGAGGGTCGCCAGTTCGAGCCCTCGATCCGCTCCGCCAGTTACGAGAAGGCGCATCCTCGGATGCGCCTTTCTTCTATCCGGACTCTACCCACGCTCCACGGTTGCCTAATTTTGAAGTTCAACCGTTTCTGGGGGACGCATGCTGCAGAATATCAGGGACAATTCACAAGGCTGGATTGCCAAGACTATTATCGGGGTCATCGTTGTTCTGATGGCTTTGACCGGTTTCGACGCCATTTTCAAGGCCACGTCGCACAGTAATGATGCGGCCAAGGTCAATGGCGATGAAATCAGCCAGAACGAGCTGAGCCAGGCGGTCGATATGCAACGCCGTCAGCTCATGCAACAGCTTGGCAAGGATTTCGATGCATCCTTGCTGGATGAAAAAATGTTGCGCGAATCGGCGCTCAAGGGCCTGATCGATCGCAAACTGTTGCTGCAAGGCGCAGAAAACTCAAAATTCGCTTTCTCCGAAGCGGCGCTTGATCAGGTCATCCTGCAAACACCAGAGTTTCAGGTTGATGGCAAGTTCAGCACCGAGCGTTTCGACCAGGTGATTCGCCAACTCGGCTATAGCCGCATGCAATTCCGCCAGATGCTGGCCCAGGAAATGCTGATTGGTCAGCTGCGTGCCGGCCTGGCAGGTAGCGGTTTCGTGACCGATGCACAGGTGCTGGCGTTTGCCCGTCTGGAAAAACAGACCCGCGATTTCGCCTCCCTGAACATCAAGGCCGACCTGGCGGCTGTGAAGCTGACCGACGATGAGGTCAAGGCTTATTACGACGAACACGCCAAGGAATTCATGACGCCGGATCAGGTGGTCATCGATTACCTCGAGCTGAAGAAGGCTTCCTTCTTCGACCAGGTCAGCGTCAACGACGAAGACCTGCAAGCGGCCTATCAGAAAGAAATCGCGAACCTGTCCGAGCAACGTCGGGCTGCGCACATTCTGATTGAAGTGAACGACAAGACCACCGAGGCGCAAGCCAAGGCGAAGATCGAAGAAATTCAGGCCCGTCTGGCCAAGGGTGAGAAATTCGAGGCGCTGGCCAAGGAGTTCTCCCAGGATCCAGGTTCGGCGAACAACGGTGGTGACCTGGGTTATGCCGGTCCTGGCGTCTACGACCCAGCGTTCGAAAAAGCCCTGTATTCGTTGGGCCAGGACCAGGTCTCGGGGCCGGTTCGTACCGACTTCGGTTTCCACCTGATCAAGCTGTTGGGCGTTGAAGCTCCAGAAGTGCCAACGTTCGCCAGTCTGAAAGACAAGCTGACCCGTGGTCTGAAAACCCAGCAGGTCGAGCAGCGTTTCGTTGAGGCGAGCAAGCAATTGGAAGACGCCTCGTTCGAATCGTCCGATCTGGCTCAGCCAGCGCAGGACCTGAAACTGACCGTCCAGACGTCCAAGCCATTCGGTCGTGAAGGCGGTGAGGGTATTGCGGCCAACCGTGCCGTAATCACTGCTGCGTTCAGCCCGGAAGTGCTGGATGAGGGGGCGAACAGCACCGCCATCGAGCTCGATCCGGAAACCGTGGTCGTGTTGCGTGCCAAGGAGCATCTGAAGCCTTCGCAATTGCCGCTGGAAAGCGTTTCTGCCGCGATCCGTGTGCAATTGGCCAAGGAGCACGCCAGCGCCGATGCCAAGACCAGGGCTGAAGCCTTGATTGCCAGCCTGCGCGATGGCAAGACCCCGCTGGATCAGGCAATAGGTGGCCAGGCCTGGAAAGTCACCGAAGCGGCGACCCGCGCTCAGGAAGGTGTTGACCCTGCGGTGCTGCAAGCGCTGTTCCGCATGGCCAAGCCTGCGGCCAAGGACAAGCCGACCTTCACCAGCGTGACGCTGGCTGATGGCAGTCTGATGATCGTGCGCCTCAATGGCGTGAACGAAGCAGCGGCGCCGACCGAGGACGAGAAAGCACAGTATCGTCGCTACCTCGCTTCCCGCATTGGCCAGCAAGACTTTGCGGCTTATCGCAAGCAGCTGGAAAGCCAGGCGGACATCAAGCGTTACTGATGGCTGACCAGGTTTAGCGCTGCACAGGAGACCCCGGCCGAAAGGCCGGGGTCTTTTTATTTGGCCGTACGTCATTTGCTGCGGTGACTTTTCCGCAAAACCGGGGTCAATCAGCCTGTAACCGTTTTAAGACACGATCGATGCTCCGCTAAGCATCGATCTGTTGCACAATATGCCCCGAACCGTTTTCCTCAGGATGTTCAATGTTTAAATCACTTCCCATGCGGGTTGTCGGGCTGGCAGCCATGCTTGCCGCTGCGGCCGGTTGTTCATCGAACAAGGCCGCCATCTACGAGCATGAGAACTTCGACGATTCCGGAACCTTTTCCCGCAACTATCCGGTAACCGATGCGCAGAGCTGTGAAGCCGCCCGTCGTGCCTTGCTCAGCCAGGGTTACATTATCACCAGCAACGATTCGAAGCTGGTCAGCGGTCACAAGAGCTTCCAGCAGACCGGCGAGAACCACATGGAGATCAGCTTCAGTGTGGTCTGTACCGATGACGGCAGCGAAGGGCACCACGCGACCGTATTCGCCAACGCCCTGCAGGATCGTTACGCACTGAAGAAAACCAACAACTCCGCCAGTCTCGGTGTGGGTGTGTTGGGCTCGGTGTCGATGCCGATCGGCTCCTCTGATGACTCGATGGTCAAGGTCGCCAGCGAAACCGTATCGTCCGCCAAGTTCTACGAGCGTTTCTTCGCACTGGTCGAGCTGTTCCTGCCGCCGGAAGCGAAAAAGGCTGCGCACATCACCGAAAAGCCGAAAACAGACCTGGGCATGCCTGAAGCCAAGGCTGCACCGGCAGCGGTACCCGCTACACAGCCAGCTGCAGCTGCCCCTGCACCTGTACCCGTTGAAGCGGCGCCTGCGGCCTCCGAGCCGGTTGCCCCGCCTCCTGAAGTGGCGCCGATCACGCCGACCGGGAGTGTAGTGCCGGCACCGTCCCCGGAAATCGTCACGCCACCGTCGAACCCGAGTGACTTGCCGCCGCCGAGCGAACCCATTCCGGCGATGCCTGTCTCCGGCCAGTGAGGGTGACCCCACAGGGTCGGATCAAATGACCCGATCCTGTGACCAGCCAAAAGATTGACCCGCATCAAGCAAGTCCGCTGTTCTGCGGTCTCCCGCGAAAAAAACCAATGATAAATTCCTGACCAACTGCTACGTTTTATTCAGTGGCGACAGAGTGTCGTATCCGCGTCATTTTTCTTTCACGCGGGCACTTTATGCTCATGGAATGGGTCATTTATTCAGACGTTTTTCAATACGGGTTGGGGGATTCAAAAATGGACGATTATCAAGAAGAACTGCTCGAGTACCAGGCTTTCGAACTCGACCCACTGGAGCCGGCGGAAGACGCTACCGAGTTGTAGGCATCAGGCGGATTGGCGATGGCTGCGGCGAAATTCGCCTGGTGTCTGCCCGTTCCAGCGTTTGAATGCGCGTTGAAACGCTTCGGCTGAGGCAAAACCCAGCAGGTAGGCGATCTCTCCGAACGCCAGTTCGGTGTCGCGTATGTAGGTCATGGCCAGGTCGCGACGGGTGTCGTTGAGAATCGCACGAAATTGTGTGCCTTCATCGGCGAGCTTGCGGCGCAAGGTCCAGGTGGGCAACTTCAGGCGTGCCGCCACCTCTTGGAGGTCAGGCTCCCGGCCACCACTGAGCAACGGTCCCAGCAGCGCGATGATGCGCTCACGCAGGCTGCGGGTGCGTGTCAGTTGTTCCAGTTCCCGCTCACACAGTTGCAGCAAATGTCTCCAGGTGCTCGGGCAATGCTCGGGGTTGCGCTGGGCGAGACTTACCAGGCTCAAGCGCAGTTGATTGCGCTCGCCGCCAAACTGAATCGGACAGTCACCTAAAACGTCATAGGCCGCGCGGTAACCGGGCTCTTCGAATTCGATCTCGATGCGTTCGGCACGCAGCGGGGCAGGGCTGACACTCGACAGTTGCTGCAACCAGCCGGCGATGATCGAATCCACCACGAAGCGGTTGTAGGCGTTATAGGGGCTGATCGAATAGAAACGCAGCCAGGCGCCCTGGGCGTCTTCGTGAAAGCTTGATTGACCCCGATAATTCGAACCATACAAGGCTTCGAACCGGATCAGGCAGCGCGCGGCTTCACGTACGGTCGGCGCCTGGGCGGCGGTGACCCCTGCGAGGCCGATCTGGCTCAGGCGACTGAGCTGACCCATGCGCAAGCCAAGGGCCGGGTTGTCGGTCAGTTGAATGGCGCTGTGGCCCAGGCGCATGTAGCGCGGTATCGACAGTCGGGCACCGGCTTCGCTCAGGCGTGCTGCATCGAGGCCGTATTGATCGAGCAGTGGCTGCGGATCGACGCCATGACTGCGCACGGCATCGGCCAGGCTATGAACAAAGCCCACCGACAGATCGCCGAGGCGCATCGGCTGCGGTTTCATGGCTTACAACCAGAGGTTCAGCAAACGCGCACCCTGGGCGTTGCCGTCGGCAAAGTGCTGGCCGTTACTGCTGAGAAAACTGTGCCCGGCGCTGCCCTGATCCCAGAACTGACCCCGCAGGAACACACTCATGCCAGCGACAGCCTGACTGGCCGGTATCTGGGTCGTGAGGGTCAGGCGCTGCCAGGCCTGGCCTTCACTGACTTCTCCAGGCTTCAAGTTGACCGATGCCGGCTCCGGCGAACCCCTGTAGCCGCGCCACGGTTGATCCCAAGTGCTACGGCCGGCCACAAAGGCTGGTACTGCAACCAGCTGTACGCTTTGGTCGTTGAGCTTGAGGTAGTTTTCCGGGTACCAGCTGTCGTGGCCGATCAATACGCCCAGCCTACCTGCAGGGGTATCAACGACGCTGAGCGAGTGCTCGCCGTTCGCCTTGATCCCGTTCTGTTCTGCGAAGAACGGGTGCATCTGGCGCTGGGGCTGGCCGATCGGCAGGCCTTCGCTGTTGAACACCACGCTGCTGTTGTACAGCGCGCCGCGGCCGATTTTCAAGGTGCCGTCGATGATGCTCGGTTCGGGCAGCACGATGGAGCCCGCCACCAGCGTCACGTGGAATTCCCTGGCCAGCCCTCCGAACAATGCCTGGTAGTCTCTGGCCATCGCCTTGGCTTTCATGCGCAGGTGGGCATCGTCCAGGCGGTTGCCACCCTCGGCGCTGATCAACGCCTTGGCGAACTTCAGGGGATTGCTCACCGCCAGCCAGTTCATGGCCTCCTTGAAGGTGCTGGCCTGATACAACTCATCCTTCTCGCCACTGACCATCAGCCATGTACCGACGTGTTCCGGCAACACCACGACGGTCTTGCCGTTCAACAAACCCTGGTCCCGGGCTGCTTGCAGATAGGCCGCGAGCTTGCGGTGCAAGCGCTCGGGGCTTTGATAGTCGGTAGGAAACAGTTCGGGCTGGACGCCCAACAGATTGCCACGGTCCGCAGGCGTGCCCTGGTCGACAGCCAGGTTGATCCGCAGGTCCGAAAGGTAATGACCCACCGGCCGGTCCGCGGCCCACATCGCGTAGGTCGTGAGGGCGGCGAGCAACGCCATGGAAAATGTCAGGTACAAAAGTTTGCGCATGGGGAAACAGTTTACAGCCTGGAGCCGGGCGTGGCTTTTCAATAGGAACTGAATCGAGCATAAAGGGAATCAAGGGCTTAGTGGGCAAATTTCAGCGTTGACGTTTTTTTCGCTAACGGCTGCCGTCCTGCGCCGAGATGCCACAACGAAGGACCGGGTTGAATGAGAGCTGATTTGAAGGGGTGGGGATCGAGGAGGGGAACGCCGGTCAGCCATCATTTGGCTTGACCGGCCGGCAGGTTAGCGTTATTTGGTGACCAGCAGTTCCGGGCCGAGGTAGTCGTTGATCTGGTTGATATCGTCGTCACCCAGGCTGCCCACCGATGAGGCCAGGCGCAGGCGCGACATCAAATAGCGCACCTTGGCTTCGAACAGATCGTGGCGCGCAACGAAGAGCAGCTCTTCGGCATTGAGGACGTCCGAGTTGGTGCTGGTGCCGCCCTCTTTGAAGCCCTTGCGTGACGATGCCAGTGAGCGTTCGTTGGACTCCACTGCCTTCTCCAGCGCGCGAATACGTTTGGCGCCGCTCAGAATGCCTTGATACTCACGGGTGGTTTCGGTGATGACTTCCTGTCGCGCGGCGTCGAGTTCGTCCACGGCCTTATCGCTATTGGCACTGGCCTGGCGTGTCAACGCGCTGACGCCGCCACCGCTGTACAGTGGGATATTGACTTCCAGCCCGATCGAGCCGTAGTGGTTGCGTTGATTCAACTCGGAGAGTGACTGGCTCTCACCCGCGGTGTAGCCGGCAATGAAATCCAGTGTTGGCCAATGGCCGGCGCTGGCACGCTTCACTTCTTCTGCTGCGAGGTCGCTGCTATAACGGCGCGCATGAATCAGCGGGCTATCGGTCTGGGCTTTGACCAACCAGTCCTGCAGGCTGCTCGGTAGCAGCGGTGGTGTATCGAAGCTCGGGCGCAAGGTGGTCACTGACTCGGGGGTTTCACCGATATATTCCTCGAGCTTGCGGCGCGCGTTGATCAGGTTGTCCTGCGCTTCGATCAGCTCGGCTTCGGCGAGGTCGCGGCGAGCGGTCGACTCGTCGATGTCGGTGACGGTGCCGGCCCCCAGCTCCATGCGCCGCTTCGCCGAAGCGAGTTGCTCTTCGAAGGCGGTCAGCTTGGACTTGGCCAAGACGATGGTTTCGCTGGCCAGGAGCACATCGAAATAGCTTTCGGACAAGCGCACCGCGGCGTCCTGGGTCTTGGCATCGAACACCGCGTTGCTGTAGTCGGCACGCTGCTGACCCTGGCGGTATTCGGCCATCTTCTGTTTGTTGAACAGCGGTTGGCGCAGGCGCACGTTAGCGCCCTTTGAGTCGTAATGGAGATCTCTGTCGATGCCGCTCTGGCTTTGGGAGCCATTGACCTTGTTGTGGTAACCCGAGGCATTGATCTGCGGTAGCAGACCGGCCTTGCCGATGGCGCGGTTTTCCTCGCCGGCCTCTTTTTCATGCACGGAGGCTTGGTAGATAGGGCCCTGGAACTGCAACAGATCCCAGGCTTGTTTGAGGTCCATGGCACCAGCCGGCAGGGACAGCCCCAGCAGGCAGAAGAGCAGGCAACGACATTCCATCTCATTGTTCCTTGAATGAGCTGTCCACACGATCAAGCATTGGTTTTAGAAGATAGCTGATCATGTTGCGCTCGCCAGTCTTGATGGTGACGCTGGCGGGCATGCCGGGGCGAATGTGGTTGCTGCCAAGCAGGCCCATGCCATCGGGCGTGACCTCCACCTGAGCCAGATAGAACGGTTGCTTGCTTTCCTCGTCCATCAGCCGGTCGGCGGAAATGGTCTTCACGCGGCCGGGGATGTTTGGCGTCCTGGCATGGTTGAAAGCCGGGAAGGAAATGTCCACGGGCAGGCCGGGGACCATCTTGTCGATAGCCTGCACGGGAATCATCGCGTCGACCTGCAACGGTTCGTTGAGCGGAACGATTTCCATGATCTTGAAGCCGGGCTGAATGATCCCGCCGACGGTGGCAATGCTCAGGCCCTGGACCATGCCATCGATCGGCGAACGAATCACCGTGTGGGTCACTTCATAGTCGAGCGAGCGCAAGCGGTCGGCCAGGGTGGTGTTTTCCTTGGCGGTTTCAGTCAGCTGCGATTCGACTTCCTTCAGGTAATCGTGCTGGCGCTGCAGGATGCGCAGCTTGATTTCGGTGGTCTGGCTACGTATGCGGGCGATGTTGTTGAGGTTCTCGGCCTGGCCGGCGGAGAGGTCGGCATTGCTGCGTTCCAGCTCAAGCAGGCGGTTGCGCGGCACATAGCCTTCGGCCGTCAACACGCGGGTGCCTTGCAGTTCCTGGTTGAGGAAGCTGATCTGCGAGGCGCGGGCGCTATAGACCTGCTGCAGGCCCTTGAGCTGCACTGCCGAGGCTGCCAGGTTTTCCTGCAGGATGCTGATTTCGCCAGCGAGTCCGGCGCGCCGGGTGTCCAGCAGGCGCTGTTGCAGGTCCATGGCGGCCTCCAGGCGGTGATCACCCTTGAAGCGCGTGAGCATCTCGGGATCGAAGTTCACCACATCGCGACCGTCACGTTCCGCTTCCAGGCGGTTCTCCACCGTCTTGCTGACGATGTACTGGGCGCTGACCGCACCCTCTTCGGCAACGGCACGCAATGAGTCGAGGCGGACCACCTCCTGGCCTTTTGTCACTAAATCGCCTTCGCGAACGAGAATGGCCTCCACGGTACCGCCACTCAGATGCTGCACGGCTTTGCGATTGTTGGTGACTTTGACCGTGCCTGTCGCGACCACGCCGGCATCCAGCGGCGCCAGCCAGGACCACAGGAGGAAGCCGCCGAAGCCGGCGAGCACCAGCCACACGCCCCATCGCGCGGGTTTACCGACGTCCAGATCTACCATGCTCCGGGTATCGGCTTTGATCATCTCGGTGTGTTGGCTCATTTGCATGATCGGTCACTCCCGTGCTTTGACGGAGGCCAGAGGGGTCGACGCGCCTGCCGGCATCACACTGGCCTTGCGCAGCGCTGCGAATACTTCATCGCGCGTACCAAGCATCTGCACGCCGCCGTCGCGCAGCATCAGCACCTTATCGACGGCGCAGAGTACGTTGGGACGGTGGGAAATCAGAATGACGGTGGCGCCGCGGCCCTTGAGTTCGGCCAACGCATCGACCAGGGCCTTTTCGCCGACGTCGTCGAGGTTGGCGTTCGGCTCATCCAGCACGATCAGATTGGGCTCGCCATACAGCGCGCGGGCCAAGGCGATGCGCTGCTTCTGGCCACCGGAAAGCGGGCTGCCATCGGTGCCCAGACGGGTGTCATAACCCTGCGGAAAACGCAGGATCATCTCGTGCACGCCAGTGATCTTGGCGGCGCGGATGACCGCTTCGCTGTCTACTTCGCCAAAACGCGCAATATTGTCGGCGATGTTGCCCTCGAACAGCTCAACGTCCTGTGGCAGGTAGCCGAGCCAGGGGCCAAGTTCGCCCTTGTTCCAGGTGAATATGTCCGCGCCGTCCAGGCGCACTTTGCCAGCCTGCGCCGGCCAGACGCCAACCAGCAGGCGGGCGAGAGTGGATTTGCCCGAGGCGGATGGGCCGATAATGCCAAGGCTTTCGCCAGGGACAAGGCTGAAGCCCACCCCACGCAGAATCGTGTTGTTGGTACCGGGGGCGCCGGCATACACATTCTCCACCGCAACCATCCCCTGCGGCCGCTGCAGCGACATGCTCGGTGGCCGGCGCGGATAGTCATGCAGCATCTCGTTGAGCCGGCCCCAGGCCGAACGGCAGCCGAGCAGTTGCTTCCACGACGCGATGACCTGTTCCACCGGACCCAATGCGCGGCCGGTGAGGATCGAGCAGGCAATCATCATCCCCGGGGTGATCTTGCCTTCGATCGCCAGCAGCGCGCCGGCGCCGAGGATCAGCGACTGCAAAGTGATGCGCACGAAGCGCCCGGTGCTGCTGATCAAGGCGGCGCGGTCGGAGGCCAGGGTCTGCATTTCCAGAATGCGTAAATGGCTTTGGAACCAGCGCTTGCTGATCGACGGCAGCATGCCCATGGCCTCGATGACCTCGGCATTGCGCAGGTTGTTGTTGGCGTACAGGGCGGAGGAGAGGGCGGCCTGATTGGCTTCGGACAGCGGCTTCTGCGTCGCCTTTTCAGTGAGATAAGCCAGGCCCATCAGAATCAGCGAGCCGATCAACGTGAGCAGTCCGAGCAATGGGTGGATCAGATAGGCGACCAGCAGGTAGATCGGCGTCCACGGTGCATCGAAGAAAGCGAACAGGGAATTGCCGGTGACGAACTGACGAACCTGAGCGAGATCTTGCAGGGCCTGGGCCGGATTACCTCCGGCGCGGCTCAGGTTGCGCTCGAATGCAGCGGTGAAAATGCGCTGGTTGAGGTCCATGTCGAGGCAGTTGCCGACCCGGATCAGCACGCGGGTGCGGACCATTTCCAGCGTAGACATCAGCAAGAACAGACCTACCACCAGCACAGTCAACATCGCCAGCGTCGTGACGTTGCGACTGACCAGGGCTCGATCATAGACCTGCAGCATATAAACGGCTGGCGTCAACATCATGACGTTTATGACGCCGCTGAACGCTGCCAGCGAATAAAAACTGCGGCGCATGCGAAAGAGCGCGTCGGCCAGTTCGGAACGGATGCTCGACTGCTTGGGCATTTTTGTCCTCCCACTTCGAATAGCCGGTTGCCCTGGTGGCGCAACAGGTAACAGTAAATGTAGTCCCGTAAACAGCTTATGGGCACGCAGGCTGGTCGCTCTATGGGTGGCGAGTCTTCCGAAATCGCTGCGTTGCTCCCTTATGCAGCAGCGTAGGTGGCGGCGAAACAGTTCGAAATAACATTTTGCTCTATACCTGCACTCAACTTTCTATATGTCTTTTAAAAACAGCTAGTTGTGAGGCTCAGCACCAGTCGTCTGTTTTAACGACGTAATATTGACAAAAATTTGCTATGGAACTTTAGTCTTAGTTATCGGGTGGGCCGCCCGCCTGAAGCTTGCCATTGCTTTGGCAACGCAAGGCGCGGTGATTCTCCTGAGAGGAGCCGAATCATGTCGATCATTCCGTTCTTTTGCAGAGGGAAGGGGCTGTCCAGGACGTTCGCCTTCACTTCCAGATTCCATGGCCCGCCCAGGGCTCGAATCCGCTCTGCCTGATCGCCCGGCGAGCAATTCATTTCGCGAATTCCAGACGGGTATCCCGGGTCTCGGGTAACGCCAGAGCTCTCGCTAAAAAACATAACCAACACACTGCGCAAGCCAGCACTTGACTTGGCGCGGGAGGATTTTCTCGTCCCGTGCCTTTACCCAGACAGATCGAGGGCAATCCAAAATGGCCAACTTTAATCAATCCGATCTTGAGTTCGTTCTCCAGCAGATTTTCATCGCGGAAGCAAACTCGGCCGGCCAGTCGCTCGCCAGCCTGATACCGAGCCCGGAATTTGCTTTCGGTCTGCGTACGGTCGACGGGACCTTTAACAACCTGAGACTGGGTCAGAGCGAGTTCGGCGCAGCCGACAACTTTTTCCCGCGCTTGACCACTCCAGTCTTCCTCCCGGCTGAGGCGGGCACCTCTTACACCCAGACCAGCGGCCTGGTGATCGACTCGCAGCCACGCACCATCAGCAACCTGATCGTCGACGATACCGCCAACAACCCGGCGGCGGTCGCGGCCACGTTCGATCCCGGTCTGGATGGCATCCTCGGCACGGTTGACGATGTCTTGAAGGACGGTGCGCAGGTCGTTACTGGAACCCGTACCGACGGCACGACTTTCCAGACCTTTTTCATGCCTAACGAGGCGCCGGACGCGGGCCTGTCCGCGCCGTTCAACTCGTGGATGACCTTCTTCGGTCAGTTCTTCGACCACGGCCTCGACTTGGTGACCAAGGGCGGCAGCGGCACGGTGTTCATCCCGCTGCAGCCGGACGATCCGCTGTTCGTCCCGGGCAGCCCGACCAACTTCATGGTGTTGACGCGGGCCACCAACCTGCCCGGGCCCGATGGCATCCTTGGCACCGCCGACGACATCCACGACGCTTCAAACACTACCACGCCGTTCGTCGACCAGAACCAGACCTACAGCTCGCATCCCTCGCACCAGGTGTTCCTGCGCGCCTATGAATTCGATGCCGCCGGCAAGCCGGTGGCGACCGGCGAGCTGATCACCAATCGTGACCTGGGCGCCGATGGCCTGTTCGGCACTGCCGACGACGTTGAAATCGGCGGGATGGCCACCTGGAAAGTGGTGAAGGCGCAGGCGCGCGACATTCTTGGCATTGAGCTCGACGATCTCGACGTCCTCGACCTGCCGCTGTTGGCGACCGACCCATACGGCAACTTCATTCGGGGGGCGAACGGCTTTGCGCAGATAGTGACCGCGACCGGCTTGGTCGAGGGCAATCCGCTGGCGCCGATCGACGCATCGCTGGCGATCCGCACCGGTCACCAGTTCCTCATCGACATTGCGCACAATGCCAGCCCGGTGGACAGCCAGACCGGTACGCCACTGACGGCCGATGCCGACCTCGTTGCCGGCGGCCCGGTGGCCGCAGGCTTCTACGACAACGAGCTGCTCGACGCGCACTACATCGCCGGCGACGGCCGGGTCAACGAGAACATCGGCCTGACCACCGTCCACTCCATCTTCCACTCCGAGCACAACCGGCTGGTCCAGCAGACCAAGGACACAGTCCTCGCCTCAACGGCCGCCGGCGACCTGACGTTCCTGAACCAGTGGCTGCTGACGCCCGTCACGTCTGTTCCTGCTGATCTGTCGACCTTGAACTGGAACGGTGAGCGCCTGTTCCAGGCGGCGAAATTCGGCACCGAGATGCAGTATCAACACCTGGTGTTCGAAGAGTTCGCGCGCACCATTCAACCGCAGGTCGATGCCTTCATTGACTTCGATGACACGATCGACCCGTCGATCGTCGCCGAGTTCGCGCACACGGTCTTTCGCTTCGGCCACTCGATGCTAACCGAGACCATTGACCGGCTGGACCCCAACTTCGTCTCCAGCGAGATCGGCCTGATTCAGGCCTTCCTCAACCCGCTGGCGTTTGCGGCCAGCGGCCCGACGCCTGCGCAGGCGGCCGGCGCCATCGTCCGCGGCTTGACGCGCCAGGTCGGCAACGAGATCGATGAGTTCGTCACCGAAGCGGTGCGCAACAACTTGCTGGGCCTGCCGCTCGACCTGCCCGCCCTCAACATCGCGCGCGGCCGCGATACCGGCATCCCGTCCTTGAACGCGGCGCGCCGTGAATTCTACGCCGGCACCGGCGACAACCAGCTGAAGCCCTACACCAGCTGGGTCGATTTGGTGCAACACCTGAAGCACCCGGAATCGCTGATCAACTTCATCGCCGCCTACGGCACGCACGCCTCCATTACCAGCGCCACCACGCTCGACGCGAAACGCGCAGCGGCCACGCTCCTGGTGTTGGGCGGCGTTGGTGAGCCGGCGGATCGCCTGGACTTCCTCAACAGCACCGGCGTCTATGCCAACCTGGCAAATGGGGCAACCATTACCGGCGTTGATGCCATCGACTTCTGGATCGGCGGCCTGGCCGAGGAAAAAATGCCGTTCGGCGGCATGCTCGGCTCGACCTTCAACTTCGTCTTCGAGGACCAGCTCGAGAAGCTGCAGAACGGCGACCGGCTCTACTACCTGCACCGCACCCAGGGACTCAACTTCCTGAGCGAGCTCGAGAACAACTCGTTCGCCAAGATGGTGATGCTCAACACCGACGCGACCCATCTCCCGGCGCTCATCTTCTCGACCCCGACCTTTACCCTTGAGGTCGACCCGACCAGGCAGTTCAACTCGAGCGTGATTGCCGGTCTGGACGGCATTGTGGGCACCGCCGACGACCTGCCTGGCAACACCGATCCCACTGGCGGCATCATGATCAACGGGGTCGTGATCACGCCGCTGGTCATCCGCGACAACCCCAACACGGTCGGTCCCGATACCAACTACTTGCAGTACACCGGCGAAGACCATGTCGTGCTCGGCGGTACCGCCGGCAATGACATTCTCGTCTCTGGCGACGGCGACGACACGCTCTGGGGCGACGCCGGCAATGATCGCCTCGAAGGCGGCTATGGCAACGACGAGATCGAGGGTGGCGATGGCGATGACATCATCACCGACATGGGCGGCGACGACGTCATCCACGGAGAGGCCGGCAACGACGTCATCCACGGCGGCAACGGCACCAATATCATCCTCGGCGGTGACGGCAACGATTTCATCGTCACCGGCGAGGACTTTACGGAGGTCTTCGCCGGCGCCGGCGATGACTTCATGCTCGGCAGCCGGCTGAACGCACAAATGATGGGCGGCGATGGCGACGACTGGATCCAGGTCGGGACCCAGGACGGCGCCCCCGGCGACAATTTCACCGGTAACCTGCCACCGGCTTTGCTGGCAAAGTTGACCGACGGCAACGACGTCTTCAGCGGTGACGGCGGCTTCGATGAAATGATCGGTGAAGGCGGCGATGACATCTTCATCGGCAGTGAGGGCCCGGACAAGATGTTGGGCATGTCCGGTTTCGACTGGGCCACCTACAAGGATGATCATTACGGCGTGACTGTGGACATGAGCCGCATCGTCTTCGAACAATCGGCCCTGTCGCCTTCAGTTGCAGGCGTGCATACCAAGTTCGCCCAAGTGGAAGGTCTGTCGGGGTCGGCGTTCAGCGACATGCTGACCGGCGATGATGCCGACGCGCTCGCGATCGCCGCTGCCGGTGTCCAAGGCAGCGTGCTCACCAATATTGACCTCGTCGCCGGTCTGCGGGCGTTTCTTGGCGCGGCTGCAGCCGGCCCGGACGGTATCCTGGGCACGGCAGACGATCAGTTCGGCGCGGGCAACATCCTCCTCGGCGGTGGTGGCAGCGACATCATCGAAGGCCGCGGCGGTGACGACCTGATCGACGGCGACATGTGGCTGAATGTGCGCATCAGCGTGCGCCAGAACCTTGACGGAACTGGGCCGGAGATCGCCACCTTCGACAGCATGGAGCCCATGATCCCGTTCATGCTCGATGGTACCTTCAACCCCGGTCAGTTGGTCATCGTCCGCGAGATCCTGACGGAGGCCCCCGCCTTCGACACGGCCTTGTTCACGGGCAACCAGCTCGACTATACCGTCACCACTGTGGGCGGCGTGACCACCGTGGTCGACAGCGTCGTCGGTCGCGACGGCACCGACCGCCTGACCAATATCGAGCGGCTGCAGTTCAACGATCAGTCGCTCACCCTGCCTGGCGGGGTCGGGCTCAACAACGACCCGCTGGGCTTGCTGACCATACTCGATGCTGCCAGCAACACCCCGGACGCTACGCCGACCACGGGTCAGTTGCTGAGGGTGTCGGCTGCCGGCGTGACCGATGCCGACAACGCCGGCGGTGCCATCACCGGACCGATCGCCTTCTACTGGCAGTTCGAAGCAGTCCCGGGTACGGGCGTCTTTCAGGACATCACCCGTATTGCGGACGGGGGCGCAGCATTGGCGCACATAACCGGGCCGACCTTCAGGGTGACCCCGGATCTCGCCGGGCTGGAATTGCGCGTCAGGGCCGTTTATAAGGATCAAAATGGTGTGCTCGAGACGGCGTTCTCTGCTCCAACCGCAGCGGTCGTAGCCGGCGTTGCTCCGCCACCGGCAGCCCCGCTGCCGGTCGAGACTCCGGTCGCCAGCACCGGTGTGCACTATATCCGGGCCGATCTGCAGTTCATTCTCGATCAGATTCTGATCTCGGAAAGGAATGCGGCCGGTGAGGATCTCCTCAGCATGCTGCCGAATGCACGGATGCCTTTGGGCCTGCGCACGGTCGACGGGTCGTTCAACCACCTGGTGGCGGGTCAGAACGAGTTCGGTGCAGCCGACACGGTCTTCCCGCGACTGGTTCCGGCACAGTTCGATACGGCGGAGGCGGGCACCTCTTACGCCCAGACCAGCGGCCTGGTGACCGACTCGCAGCCTCGCACCATCAGCAATCTGGTCGCCGACAACACCGCCAACAACCCGGCAGCGATCGCGGCCACGTTCGATCCCGGTCCGGATGGCATCCTCGGCACGGTTGACGATGTCTTGAAGGACGGTGCGCAGGTCGTTACTGGAACCCGTACCGACGGCACGACGTTCCAGACCTTTTTCATGCCTAACGAGGCGCCGGACGCGGGCCTGTCCGCACCGTTCAATACCTGGATGACCTTCTTCGGTCAGTTCTTCGACCACGGCCTCGACCTGGTGACCAAGGGCGGCAGCGGCACGGTGTTCATCCCGCTGCAGCCGGACGATCCGCTGTTCGTTCCGGGCAGCCCGACCAACTTCATGGTGTTGACGCGCGCCACCAACCTGCCTGGGCCCGATGGCATCCTGGGCACCGCCGACGACATTCACGAGGCTGCAAACACCACCACGCCGTTCGTCGACCAGAACCAGACCTATACCTCGCATCCCTCGCACCAGGTGTTCCTGCGCGCCTACGAGTTCAATGCCGCCGGCGACCCGGTGGCGACCGGCAAGCTGATCACCAATCGTGACCTGGGCGCCGATGGCCTGTTCGGCACTGCCGACGACGTCGAAATCGGTGGGATGGCTACCTGGAAAGTGGTCAAGGCGCAAGCTCATGACCTGCTCGGGATCAACCTCACTGATGCCGACTTCGACAACGTGCCGCTGCTCGCCACCGACGCCTACGGCAATTTCATCAAGGGCCCGAACGGCTTCCCGATGGTCATGATGAGGGGCCCGGATGGTATTGCTGATACCGCCGATGATGTTCTCGTCGAGGGTAATCCTGCTGCGCCGATCAGCCTGGTCAATGCCGTGCGCACCGGCCACCAGTTCCTCATCGATGTCGCCCATAACGCCGTTCCGGTGGACGGCCAGACCGGTGCGCCACTGACGGCCGATGCGGACAATGTCGTTGGCGGTACGCCTGCGCCGGGCTTCTATGACAATGAACTGCTCGACGCGCACTACATCGCCGGCGACGGCCGGGTCAACGAGAACATTGGCCTGACCACCGTCCACTCCATCTTCCACTCGGAGCACAACCGTCTGGTCCAGCACACCAAGGATGTGGCCATCGCCTCCAACGATGTCAACTTCCTGAACCAGTGGCTGATGCCCGATGCCCAATTGTTGGTGTTGCCAACAACCGCGGCTGAGATCGCTGCCCTGCACTGGAACGGAGAGCGCCTGTTCCAGGCGGCGAAATTCGGTACCGAGATGCAGTACCAGCACCTGGTGTTCGAAGAGTTCGCGCGTACCATTCAGCCGAACATCGATCCCTTCCTTGGCGAACACCAAAATTATCAAACCGAGATCGACCCGGCGATCGTCGCCGAGTTCGCGCACGCGGTCTACCGCCTCGGCCACTCGATGCTGACCGAGACCATCGACCGGCTGGACCCCAACTTCGTCTCGAGCGATATCGGCCTGATTCAGGCATTCCTCAATCCGCTGGCGTTTGCGGCCAGCGGCCCGACGCCTGCGCAGGCGGCCGGTGCCATCGTCCGCGGCGTGACGCGCCAGGTCGGTAACGAGATCGATGAGTTCGTCACCGAAGCGGTGCGCAACAACTTGCTGGGCCTGCCGCTCGACCTGCCCGCCCTCAACATCGCGCGCGGCCGTGATACCGGGCTTCCGACCCTGAACGAGGCGCGTCGTGAGTTCTACACCACGACCGGCGACAGCAACCTGAAGCCCTACATCAGCTGGGCCGATTTGGTGCAACACCTGAAGCACCCGGAATCGCTGATCAACTTCATCGCCGCCTATGGCACGCACGCCTCCATTACCAGCGCCACCACGCTCGACGGGAAGCGCGCCGCGGCCTCTCTCCTGGTGTTGGGCGGCGCCGGCGAGCCGGCGGACCGACTGGACTTCCTCAATAGCACCGGCGCCTGGGCGAGTGGCCCGACCGGCGTCACCATTACCGGTCTGGACAACATCGACCTCTGGATCGGCGGCCTCGCCGAGGAAAAAATGCCGTTTGGCGGCATGCTCGGCTCGACCTTCAACTTCGTGTTCGAGACCCAGATGGAGAAGCTGCAGAACGCCGACCGCTTCTACTACCTGGAACGCAACGCGGGGCTTAACTTCGTCACCGAGTTGGAGAACAACTCGTTCGCGAGACTGGTGATGGCCAACACCGATGCGACCCACCTCCCGGCCGTCATGTTCTTGACTCCGGCCTTTACCCTCGAGGTCGACCCGACCAGGCAGTTCAACGCGAGCGTGATTGCCGGGCCGGATGGCATACTGGTCGACAATCCATTGACTCCAGTCAATGAGGCCGCCGACAACCTGCCGGGCAATGCCGACCCTGTCGGCGGCATCCTCCTCACGCCGCTGGTCATTCGGGACAACCCTGCGACGGTCGGCCCTGATACCAACTACCTGCAGTACACCGGCGAAGACCATGTGGTGCTCGGTGGCTCGGCCGCCAATGACATTCTCGTCTCTGGCGACGGCGACGACACGCTCTATGGCGACGGTGGCAATGATCGCCTCGAGGGTGGCAACGGCAACGACTTCATGGTCGGGGGCGACGGCGACGACATCATCACGGACATGGGCGGCGACGACACCATTCATGGCGGCGACGGCAACGACGTTATCCACAGTGGCAACGGCCTGAATCTGAACCTCGGCGGCTCCGGCAAGGACTTCATCGTCACCGGTGAGGACTCCTCGGAGGTCTTCGGCGGCGCGGGCGACGACTTCATCATGGGCAGTGTCGCCGACGAACAACTGATGGGTAACGAAGGCGACGACTGGATCGAGAAGGGAACCGCCGATGGTGCTCCCGGCGATAATTTCGACCCGAACGGGCTCGACCTGATACGCGGTAACGACATCTTCATCGGCACCGGCGGGCCCGACAGATTCATGGCCGAAGGTGGCGACGACATCATGTTCGGCAACGGCGGCGCGGGGGACCGCTACCTGGGTGGCTCCGGTTACGACTGGGCCGGCTTCAAGGACGACCCGTTCGGCGTGTCCGTCGACCTGGGCCTCGCCGAAATCGCTCTCGCGCCGCCACTGCCGGAGTTGGCCGCAACCGTGGCTCGGTTCCAACTGGTGGAAGGTCTGACGGGATCGCACTTCAGCGACATCCTGCGTGGCGATGATGCCGATGCCACCGTGATCGCGGCTGCCGGTGCTCAGGGCAGCGTGCTCACCAACTTCGACCTGGTCAGCGGCCTGCGCTCGTTCGTCGGCACCGCAGCAGCCGGCCCGGACGGCATTGTGGGCACGGCAGACGATCAGTTCGGCGCCGGCAACATCATCCTCGGCGGCGGCGGCAGCGACATCATCCAAGGCCGTGGTGGCGATGACCTGATCGACGGTGACAAGTGGCTCAACGTACGTATCAGCGTGCGCCAGAACATTGATGGCACAGGTCCGGAGATCGCAACGTTCGACAGCATGGTCCCGTTGGTGCCGCTCATGCTCAACGGCACTTACAACCCCGGCCAACTCGTCGCCGTCCGTGAGATCCTGACGGATGCGCCTGACCCCCTTAACCCTGGCCATTCCTTCGACACGGCCCTGTACACCGGCCTTCTGGCTGACTACACCGTCATCGAGAACGTCGACGGCACGACCACCGTGGCCGACAGCGTCGTCGGTCGGGACGGTACTGACAGGCTCAGCAATATCGAGCGGCTGCAGTTCGCCGATCAGTCGCTGGTCCTGGTGGCGGGCTTGAACGCCGAGCCGGTGGGCTTGCTGAGGATCAGCGATGGCACGCCGGCCGTTGGCCAAGTGTTGACAGTGTTGGCCGACACCGTCAGCGATGCGGACAATGTCGCTAGCGGAGGTGCGATCACCAGTCCCATCGCCTTCGTATGGCAGGTCGAAACAAATCCGGGCAGCGGTATCTTCGACGACATCGGTATTGCGCTCGGAGGCGGACTAGGAACCGCGACCGGTCCGACCTTCACGGTGACCGCGGCTGAGGAGGGACTGCTGCTGCGCGTCAGGGCCGTCTATCAGGACGCCCACGGCGTGCTGGAAAGCGTGTTCTCGGCGCCGACCGCGCCAACTGCGCCGCTCGGCGGCAGCCCCGTCAACGTCCTGCCGGTTGGCACTGTGCTGATCAGCGATACGACCCCCACGTTAGGCTCGGACTTGACCGCCACGGATGCGTTCACCGACGCCGACGGGACCACGACCTCGGTGATTACCCACCAGTGGCAGGTGGGGAGCGGTGCGGTCTTTGCCGACATCGCCGGTGCGACGGGCACGACCTTCACGCTCAGCCCGGCGCAGGTCGGTCAGCAACTGCGTGTCGTCGCGAGTTACACCGATGACCTCGGCACAGTTGAGCGAGTCACCTCTGCCGCAACGACAGTGGTCGGTAATCTGTTTGTCGGTACCGCGGGTGTCGACATATTCACCGGCACGGCAGGCGACGACGTGGCCAGTGGAGGTGATGGCAACGACATCCTGAACGGCTTGGGCGGCAACGACATCCTCAATGGTGAYGCSGGCAATGACATTCTCATCGGGGGTRCGGGTGCCGAYACSATGGCCGGCGGTGTTGGCGACGATGTCTACGAAGTCACCGACCTYGGGGACGTGGTGACCGAGCTCGCCGGTGCCGGYAACGACACGGTCTGGACCTCGCTCKCGRGCTACACSCTGRGTGCCAAYGTCGAAAATCTGTTTTTCGGCGGCAGCGGCGACTTTGCGGGCASCGGCAACGCGCTCGACAACACGCTCGTGGGCGGTGCGGGTAACGACGTCCTGATCGGTGGCGCAGGTGCCGACACGATGGTCGGCGGTGGCGGCAACGATGTCTACGAAGTCACCGAGCTTGGGGACGTGGTGAKCGAGCTCGCCGGTGSCGGCAGCGACACGGTCTGGACCTCGCTCGGGAGCTACGTCCTGGGCGCCAACGTCGAAAACCTGTTTTTCGGCGGCAGCGGCGACTTTGCGGGCACCGGAGCGACACGGTCTGGACCTCGCTCGCGAACTACAGCCTGGGTGCCAACGTCGAAAATCTGTTTTTCGGCGGCAGCGGCAACTTTGCGGGCWCCGGYAACGTGCTCGRCAAYACGMTCGYGGGCGGTGCKGGTAACGACRTCMTCATCGGTGSCGSAGGTGCCGACACGATGGCCGGYGGTGCTGGCAACGATATCTAYGAAGTCACCGACCTTGGGGACGTGGTRRKCGAGMWCGCCGGTGSCGGCARCGACACGGTCTGGACCTCGCTCGCGARCTACASCCTGGGTGCCAACGTCGAAAATCTGTTTTTCGGCGGCAGCGGCAACTTCGCAGGCACCGGCAACGTGCTCGGCAATAATATCGTGGGTGGTGCGGGTAACGACGTTCTCACCGGCGGTGGCGGTAACGACGTGATGAGTGGCGGCGTCGCCGGCAACGATACGTTCGTGTTTGCTGCCGCGGGTTTCGGCAACGATACGATCCTGAACTTCGGAGCCAATCCGGCCGGGCAGGACTTGCTCAATATCACGGCGCTGGGGATCAACAGCGCGACGTTCGCTGCCAACGTGACCATAACGGCTAACGGGGCGGACACGGTGGTAGGGATCGGGGCGGACACCATTCACCTTGTTGGTGTCAACAGCGCGGCCGTCGATCAGACGGACTTCATTCTGGCCACCTGAGGTCCTGGTCAGTACTGTCGCAGGGAGCGTGGACAGCGGAGGGGAGGGCAATGGATGCCCTCCCTTTCTCCTTCCATTCAATTGTCCACTGGCTATCGGGATGCCAGCAGCGTACTGGAACTCATCAAGGCAAGTTGGAACCGAACTGCGAAATCAAAGAAACAATGGAAAAAGGAAACCCGGCCTTGAACATTTCAGCCATCTGCCTCTTGAGCAGCCTATTGGTTGCGGTCGCGGCTTCTGCTACCGGGATCACCTCGGTCTTCGACCTGGGCTTCACCAGGTCAGCCACAGAAACGCTGAAAAAACTGGACATCAACGACGCTTTTATTATCGCCGTCTCAAGTCCTGCAGCGTTTACTTTCTGCCGCAAAGGTTCGTCAACGCTCTGGAAGTATCAGGTGTTGGATCTAGAGCAACAGGCGGCGATCCAGATTGGCCAAAAGCGGTCTTCGACGGACTATCAACTAATTACCGTTGCGCATGTCAATAGCATTGCCTGCGAACAGGGTCACCTTGCACCATTGGTTAAACCGCCTGTCAGGCGTGGACTTGTCCTCGGCCTGATCACCCTGTTTCTGTTGGTCGGCCTCCGATATACCTACCGGGCAATCATGGATTGCCGTTATGACCAAACCGGGTTTTCCAAGCCCGGCTTACAGCGCTTGAGCGAATCCCGGTTACCGCACAATTCGACAGTCATGGCGTTGGCCGCATGGGGTATAGCGGCAGCCACGGCATTTGTTTACTTCGGGTTTTGAGCATGAGCGCAGAGACTTGATTTACACCCTTATTGTTTAAGTTAATCCTGCGTTGCCATCTGCCTGAAAGGGTGGCCGAATCAGCGTGGAATTCGCAATCGGAGTTTGCTCTGGATGAGAGTCGCTCGCTATTGCGCGTGTTGTCGGATGTATAACAACTGGCGGATCCAATATGTAGTTGTAAAACTGCATGTAATCAAGCAGGCCAGTTGTGGTGGGGCATAGCGCGAAAGTTGGTTCATTACTGTCGCTTCTGGCGCACTTGCGCTATGCACCGTTTGTCGGTGGTTTGTTTAAGAAATGAACATTGGAGCGTCTGTGGCCTCTGATTCCCAAGCACGTCAGTCATGACCTGCCCCTGCAATCGCAAAAAAAGAAGTGGAAGTTGAGTCTCAAATGCAGTGAGTGCAAATTGGGGTTTTTTATCTGAAGTTCAGGGAGGTGATAAACAAGCCGTTCATTGATTTGCCGAGCGAATCAATGAGGTTAACAGTGCCGAGTCCATGATTTGGCTTATCTTTTAGAAGTAAGGTCGTACAGGGTTTTTAATAATTAAAGATTCTGTCAGGTGGTCGATCCGTACTCTCGAATAAGGTGGAGAAAATACCGTGGCGATAAATACCATTATGAGTCTGCTGGAAAATAAGGAATTCATGGAGTTTTTGCGTCTGGGCGTTATTTACGTTCATTTGGTGGCGTGTTGTGTGGCCATCGGTTTGGTGCTGACCAGTGATGTTGCGATGGTTAGAGATCTTTTAAAACGGAAAGTATTGACTGAGCATGATAATGCTCACATGGAAAGTCTTCAAAAGTCTGTCATCGTTGCACTAATAGCTCTTTGGGTAACGGGTGTCGCTGTCGTCGGTATTGATTACCTGGGTAAAGGTGTCGAATACTTCATGAATCCAAAGCTTCAAGCCAAAGTCATTATTGTCGCGTTGCTCAGTTACAACGGCGTCTTGTTGCATCGCCTGGTACTGCCGGCACTGCAAAAGGCAGGCTCCCTGCTCAATCTCGGATTCAGTGCACGGATGCTGGCGTTGGCCTGCGGCTCGTTGTCGGCCGTGTCCTGGATGTATGCCGCCATGCTGGGTGTCGGGCGCCCTTTGGCCTGGAAGTATTCCCTTTCCGAACTGTTGATGGCTTATCCGGTACTGATTGTGCTCGGGTTCCTGACGATGCTGGTGTTGACCCAGCGAGCGAAACAACAGGACGACTACGTTGCGCCTGCGCGGACGGTAGCAAGCGCATGCTAAGCCGGTTCCGCGCGTAAATCTTGCGGGCTTGTCCAGAGTCCGAAAGGTAGCGACCTTCCTGGAGCAGGTTTCAACCCGGACCTGCACCGGAAGGTCGTTTTGGTTTTGAGTTGTAGCTGCTCACTTCGATCATTAAGTTGTCAGTTACGGTCATTGAGCGACAGCGTCGCGACTCTTAGTCTGTCGAACATGACTGATGGGGGCCGTAGAGCTTCCGCACTTTCCGTGATCGCTCGATGTGGAGTTACCGATGACCGCCGCTCAATACCCGCACCTGTTGGCTCCGCTGGACCTGGGTTTCACCACGCTGCGCAACCGCACCCTGATGGGGTCGATGCACACTGGCCTTGAAGAGAAACCGGGTGGCTTCGAGCGCATGGCGGCGTACTTTGCCGAGCGTGCCCGTGGTGGTGTCGGCCTGATGGTCACCGGCGGTATCGGCCCGAACGACGAGGGTGGCGTGTATTCCGGTGCGGCCAAGCTGACGACCGAAGAAGAGGCGCTCAAGCACCGTATCGTCACCCGTGCCGTGCATGATGCGGGCGGCAAGATCTGCATGCAGATCCTCCATGCCGGTCGTTATGCCTACAGCCCGAAACAGGTTGCACCTAGTGCGATCCAGGCGCCGATCAACCCGTTCAAGCCCAAGGAGCTGGACGAGGAAGGCATCGAGAAGCAGATCGGCGATTTCGTCACCTGCTCGGTACTGGCGCAAACCGCCGAGTACGACGGTGTGGAAATCATGGGCTCGGAGGGTTATTTCATTAACCAGTTCCTCGCCGCCCACACCAACCACCGCACCGACCGCTGGGGCGGCAGCTACGAAAATCGTATGCGCCTGCCGGTGGATATCGTGCGTCGCGTGCGCGAAGCGGTAGGCCCGAACTTCATCATCATTTTCCGCCTGTCGATGCTCGACCTGGTCGAAGGCGGCAGCACCTGGGAAGAAATCGTGCAGTTGGCCAAGGCCATCGAGCAGGCCGGCGCGACCATCATCAACACCGGTATCGGCTGGCACGAAGCGCGGATTCCGACCATCGCCACCAAAGTGCCACGCGCGGCCTTCAGCAAGGTCACGGCCAAGCTGCGTGGTTCGGTCACTATTCCGCTGATCACCACCAACCGTATCAACACCCCGGAAGTGGCCGAGCAGATCCTGGCCGAAGGCGATGCCGACATGGTGTCCATGGCGCGGCCGTTCCTCGCCGACCCGGATTTCGTCAACAAGGCCGCTGAAGGTCGCGCCGATGAGATCAACACTTGCATCGGTTGCAACCAGGCCTGCCTCGATCACACCTTCGGCGGCAAGCTGACCAGTTGCCTGGTCAACCCGCGTGCCTGTCACGAAACCGAACTCAACTATCTGCCGGTGCAGCAACTGAAGAAAATCGCTGTGGTCGGTGCCGGCCCGGCTGGTTTGTCCGCAGCGACCGTGGCCGCCGAGCGTGGCCATCAGGTGACGTTGTTCGATTCGGCCAGCGAAATCGGTGGTCAGTTCAACATCGCCAAGCGGGTGCCGGGCAAGGAAGAGTTCTTTGAGACCATTCGCTACTTCAACCGCAAGCTGCAGACCACCAACGTCGAAGTGTGCCTGAACACCCGAGTCGACGTGGCCGGGCTGGTCGAGGGCGGCTACGACGAGATCATTCTGGCCACCGGCATTGCGCCGCGAGTGCCGGCGATTCCGGGCGTGGAAAACGCCAAGGTGCTGAGCTACCTGGACGTGATCCTGGAGCGCAAACCGGTCGGCAAGCGCGTCGCGGTGATTGGTGCCGGTGGTATCGGTTTCGACGTCTCCGAGTTCCTTGTGCATGAAGGCATCGCCACCAGTCAGGATCGCGCCGCGTTCTGGAAGGAATGGGGCATCGATACGCACCTTGAAGCGCGCGGCGGTGTCGCCGGTATCAAGGCCGCGCCCCATGCCCCGGCCCGCGAGGTGTTCCTGCTGCAACGCAAGAAATCCAAGGTCGGCGACGGCTTGGGCAAGACCACCGGCTGGATTCATCGCACCGGCCTGAAGAACAAACAGGTGCAGATGCTCAACAGCGTCGAATACCTGAAGATCGACGACGAAGGCCTGCACATCCGCATCGGCGAAACCGGCGAGCCGCAGGTGCTGCCAGTGGACAACATCGTGATCTGCGCCGGGCAGGATCCACTACGTGAGTTGCATGACGGTCTGGTGGCGGCGGGGCAGAGCGTGCACCTGATCGGTGGCGCGGATGTTGCGGCAGAGCTGGATGCCAAGCGGGCGATCAATCAGGGTTCGCGGTTGGCGGCGCAGTTGTAATCCACGTCCGACAAGCTCACTCGCCACAAAGGTGCTGCTAAGATGCCGGATCACTCCAATGATCCGGCATCATGCTTTCTCCTCCTGACAACTGGCTTCCTCAAGTCCCCCTCGACCCCCTTCACCTCGACTGGCTCACTCACGCCGGCATCGAAGTGGCGATCCTGCGCCTGGACCAGATCGACCCGCTGATCAGCGGCAACAAATGGTTCAAGCTCATCGAGCACCTGAAGACCGCCGAGCGCCTCGGTGCCGAAGGCATCATCAGTCTCGGTGGCGCGCACTCCAATCACCTCCACGCGTTAGCGGCGGCAGGCAAGCGTTTCGGCTTTTCCACCGTCGGCCTGCTGCGCGGGCATCCTCAGGAAACCCCGACGGTCAAAGACTTGCAGGCGTTCGGCATGCAGTTGCACTGGCTGGGTTACGCAGGCTATCGAGCGCGGCATGACGCGGGTTTCTGGCAACTCTGGCAAACCCGCTATCCGACGTTGTATCCGGTGCCTGAAGGGGGAGGTGGTTTGCCTGGCGCCCTGGGTTGCATGCAACTGCGGGCCAGCGTTTGCGCGCAACTGGAGGGCTTGGGCTGGAGCGATTACGACGGCTGGTGGCTGGCCTGCGGAACCGGCACGACCCTGGCCGGCCTGGTGCTGGGCGAAGCGGGGGATCATCCGGTGTACGGTGCCCTGGCGGTGCCTGGTGACCACGGGGTGGCTCAGCAGGTCGAGAGGATGGTGCAGGAATCGGGTGTGGTCGATGCGGTGTATGAGCTGTTCGAGGCCAGTCGCGGCGGGTTCGCCAAGGTTGATCCACTGCTGCTCGACTTTATCGAACAGACAGAGCAGGTAGGAAATATTCCACTGGAGCCGCTGTATACCGGCAAGGCACTGCTGGCACTCAAGCACCAAGTCGAAGCGGGCCGATTCGCCCAAGGTACGCGACTGATCTTCATCCACACCGGCGGCTTGCAGGGGCGGCGGGGATTGAGCTCAAAAAGCTGAGCGGCGCTGCGATCCAGTGTGGGAGCAAGCCCGCTCCCACATTGGAATTCATTGGTCTCAGGTATCGCGGTTTACCCGCTTGGGCATCATCCGCAGCAAGGTGTTATCGCCCACCACATAATGGTGATACAACCCGGCCACGGCATGCAGGCCGATCAGCCAATAGCCGATCGTGCCGCCGAGCTCATGCCAGCCCTGGAGTTGTTTGGCCAGGTCCTTGTTTTCTGCTATCAGCATCGGCAGGTCGAAACCGTAAAACATCACCTGATTGCCTTTGGCGCTGGTGACCAGCCACCCGAGAATCGGCGTGACGATCATGAAAATGTACAGCGCCCAGTGCATCAGCCTGGCCAGCGTCGTTTGCCAGTGTGGCGAGGCCGGGAAGATCTGCGGCGCCGGGCCGAGACTGCGCGCGAACAATCGCACCCAGACCAGAACGAATACGGTCAGACCGAGCAGGAAGTGTGATTCGACGATCAGCGTGCGCCCGCCACTGCCCTTGGGAAAGATCCCGCGAAACTCGATACAGGCGTAAACCAGCACCAACAGGACCAGCATCAACCAGTGCAGCGCGATCGATACGGTGCTGTAGCGCGATTCGGAGTTTTGCCACGGCATACGGTATTCCTCAGAGGTCCGGTTTAAAGCCACCGCTCTTGTCCGACGGTGTGCGTTAACTGTAATCCTGTTTCACCGGGTTTGCCTGAGGCGATTGGTCGCTGGATGCGCAGGCTCAGGTAATAAGCAGAAAAACACATTCCCCTGTAGGAGCGAGCTTGCTCGCGAAGGTCACCGACGATGACGCACACCCACTGGGTAACCGCGGCATGCTTGAGACCATCGCGAGCAAGCTCGCTCCTACAGGGGGAGTTGCGATTTCTTAGCTCGATTGCGGCATTTCGCCGTTGGCCAGACGCTTGTTGATGTGGGCGATCACGTCCGGCAGATCAGTGATGGTGTCGATCATGTAGTGCGGGCGCGAACCTTCGAACATGGCGTGGATGCGCTTGCGCTCGCTGTCCAGTTGGTCGCTGCCCAGCGCGCGATAACCTTCGTAGTCCAGGCCCAGGGCGTTGCCCGAGCAGATCAGCGCCACGGTCCACATGCCGGCGCGGCGACCTTCGAGAATGCCCGGCACCGTGTCATCGATCTTCACGCACGCGGCGACATCGTCGATGCCCAGGGCGATGACGTTGGCCAGTGCCTGGGCGGGCCATGGGCGGCCATTCGGGACTTCGTCGGTGGCGACCACATGGTCGGCGACGTAGCCGTTGGTGGCAGCCAGTTCGACCACTTTGTCCATGACCTGTTTCGGGTAACCGGAGCAGGAGCCGATCCTGATTCCTTGCTGGCGCAGGTTGGCGATGGTCTCCAGTGCCCCCGGAATCAGCGCCGAGTGTTCGGCGATTTTTTCGATCTGCAGCGGCATGAAGCGCTGGTAAATCGCGGTGACGTCATCGTCGGTCGGCGTGCGGCCGAACACGGCGCGATAGCGTTCGGCAACTTGCGGCTGATCGCACAGGGTGCGGATGTGGTCCCACTTGCCCATGCCCATCGGGCCACGGGCTTCTTCGATGGACACCTGGACATCGAACTCGGCGAAGGCCTCGACGAAAATCTGCGTCGGGGCGAAGGAGCCGAAGTCGACCACGGTGCCGGCCCAGTCGAGGATGGCGGCTTGGAGTTTGGTTGGGTTGGTGTAGTTCATGGCGTTTGGATTCCTGTGAGAACGAGCTATTCGGAAATTCAGCTTTTCTGTGGGAGCGAGCTTGCTCGCGATGAGGCCAGGTCAGTCGACACAAATGTTGAATGAAAGACCATCGCGAGCAGGCTCGCTCCTACAGGGGGAATGCGGAGTGGGTTAGATTTCGAGCACTTCCATCTCGCGCAACACTTCAGCTACCGCCGCCACCGCTTCGCGCATTTCGGCTGGCTGGACATGGCCGATGCAGCCGACGCGGAAGGTTTCGACCTGGGTCAGTTTGCCGGGATAGAGGATGTAGCCCTTGGCTTTGACCCGTTCGTAGAACTCTTTGAACTGGTAGCGAGGATCTTTCGGGGCATGAAAGGTGGCGATGATCGGCGCCTGAATAGCCGCCGGCAGGAAGCTGCGCAGCCCCAGTTTGCCCATCTCTTCCATCAACACCTGGCAGTTGGCGGCATAGCGTTCGTGCCGGGCCGGCAAGCCACCTTCTTCGTTGTATTGCAGCAGGGCTTCGTGCAGTGCGGCGACCACATGGGTCGGCGGGGTGAAGCGCCACTGGCCGGTCTTGGCCATGTAGGCGTGCTGGTCCTGCAAGTCCATGGCCAGCGAATGCGAGTTGCCGGCGGCGTTGGCCAGGGATTCTTTGCGAGCGAAGACAAAACCCATGCCCGGCACGCCCTCCAGGCATTTGCCCGAGGCGGCGATCAGTGCGTCGAACGGCACTTGCTGTGCATCCACTGGCAGGGCGCCGAAGGAACTCATGGCGTCGATGATCAGGCGCTTGCCGTGTTGCGCCACGACCTGGGCAATCTCTGGCAGCGGATTGAGGATCCCGGTGCTGGTTTCGCAGTGAATCAGGGCAACGTGGGTGATGCCGTTATCGGCGCGCAGCAGGCGGTCGACGTCGGCGGCGGTGGTCGGTTCGTCTTCTGCGGTTTCGAAAGTGCTGAAGGAGCGACCGAGCACTTCGCAGATTTTCGCCAGGCGTTTGCCGTAGGCGCCGTTGATCAATACCAGAATCTTGCCGTCCCGAGGCACCAGCGTGCCGATCGCTGCCTCGACCGCGAAGGTGCCGCTGCCTTGCAGGGGCACGCAGTGGTGAGTGGCGGCGCCGTTGATGATTGCCAGCAGTTGCTCGCAGAGGCTGGCGGTTAGTTGATTGAAGCGGTCATCCCATGAACCCCAGTCGATCATCATCGCCTGACGGGTGCGGGCCGACGTGGTCAACGGGCCGGGGGTGAGCAGGATGGGTTCGGCAGTACTCATTCTCGTGTCCTCGCAATCGATGGGATG
The DNA here is from genome assembly GCF_056398125.1 of Pseudomonas sp. 05L36. NCBI lineage: Bacteria > Pseudomonadati > Pseudomonadota > Gammaproteobacteria > Pseudomonadales > Pseudomonadaceae > Pseudomonas > Pseudomonas sp. 05L36. Next base: position 61,525 of record NZ_JBFTOU010000021.1, read on the forward strand.
AAGCTACGGGACCTAAATTGCAATTTGCCGTGTTATCAATCAAATTGTTTATTGTTATGCCAGCCATCAGTGAGGATTATTCATGAATCTGTTTCAGCTGCGCGCATTCGATGCCGTGGCGCGGGAAGGCAGCTTTACCCGGGCGGCGGCGCGGCTGTTCATCAGCCAGCCGGCGGTTACCGGGCACATCAAGGCGCTGGAGGAGCACTACCAGATCACCTTGCTGCGCCGCACCGCCCGCCGAGTGGAACTGACGGAGGAGGGCACCAAATTGGCGGCTATCACCCGGGCGATGTTCGGCTTGGCCGAAGAGGCGCAGGTGATGCTCGAAGCCAACCGGCAACTGCTGACCGGGCGTCTGGAGGTGGCGGCGGACGGTCCGCACATGGTCATGCCGATGCTCGCCAGCCTGCGGGCGCGCTATCCGGGGATCACGGTGAACCTGCGCCTGGGCAACGCCCAGGAAACCCTGGCGGCGCTGCTGTCCGAACATGCCGACGTGGCGGTACTGACCGAGGTCGAGCCGCGCAAGGGCTTGCATCTGCAGGCGCTGAACGAATCACGGATTTGCGCGCTGGTGCCCGCCGGGCATCCTTGGGCGCAGAAGGCCAAAGGCGTGCAGCTCAAGGAACTGGATCAGGTGATCATGGTGCTGCGCGAACCGGGTTCGATTACCCGGCGCACCTTCGATGAGGCTTGCGCCCAGGCCAGGGTCAATCCGCGGGTGCTGCTGGAACTGGACAGCCGCGAAGCGGTGACTGAAGCGGTGGCCGCCGAACTGGGGGTGGGGGTGGTGTCGTCGGTGGAGGTCAGCCACGACCCGCGGGTGGCGGCGGTGCCGATTACTGGCGAGGGGCTGGTGAATCGGCACATGATCGGGTGCATGGAGCGGCGACGGGATTTGCGCTTGATTCAGGCGTTTTTCGGGTTGGCGCCAGGCAGGTAGACCGAGTCGCCTGCAATCGCGAGCAAGCTCGCTCCCACAAGGGATTTGCGTCGACCACAGATTATGTTGACGACACACCACCACTGTGGGAGCGAGCTTGCTCGCGATGGCGTCGGACCTGCCTAAACAAGACTCTCGCGAACCATCTGCAGAAACGTCGCCACCACCCGTCGCGAACTCTGCTCGCGCAGGCAAACCAGTGTTTCAGTCAGCCGTCGTTCGCAATCGGTAATCGGCAGTGCACAAACCCTGGAGTCGGCGCCAAACTCCGCGGCCGACACCACGCCCACCCCGATCCCGACCACCACCGCTTCCCGCGCCGCCTCCCGGCCTTCGACCTGAATCGCCGGGCGAATGCGGAACCCGGCGCGTTGCATTTCTTCTTCCAGGGTCTGCCGGGTCACCGAACCGATTTCCCGCAACACCAGCGGCGTGTCGTCGAGGTCCGCGAGGGTGATGGATTCGCGATCTGCCCACGGATGATTGCGCGACACGAACGCCACCATCGGGTCGTTACGCAGGGACAGGGAGATCAGGCGTTCATCGCTGACGTCACGGCCCAGTAACGCCAGGTCGGCCTGATAGTTGAACAGTCGAAACAGCGACTCATCGGTGTTGCCGGTTTCGATCTTCACGCTGATCCCGGGGTAGCGTTCGCAGAAGCGGGCAATCTGCGGCAGCACATGCACCGGTGCATCCACCGCCAGAATCAGGCTGCCGGTCTGCAAGGCCTGGGAATCCTGCAACAGCTCCTGCGCTTGCGCCTCAATCACAAAAAGCCGCTGGGTAACGCTCAGCAGGCGCTCGCCCAGATCGGTCAGGCGCACCGAGCGCTTGTTGCGGTGAAACAGCAAGACGCCGTAGCGCTCTTCGAGTTTGCGCACCTGGTCGGAAATCGCCGGCTGCGTCAGAAAAAGCCGCTCGGCGGCTTTGGTAAAGCTTCCATGGACCGCCACGGCATGGAAGGCTTTGAGCTGGGCGTGGGACACCGACATGGAAATCTCCAGTAACAAGCTGGGCTTATTTTTGAAATACGATAAATCGATTTCACTTATTAATCAGTAATTGTTTTTATCCACCTCAGCCCCGCTGACGGGTCAGTCGAACAGCAGCGGGAGCCATGAGCCTGGGCGTGCAAAAAACAGGACTCATCTGACCGGTATCCGCCGTAGGGACAGGGCGATATCGCAGTGCTCAACAATAAAAAAACAGGCGTTTCTTCCAATTCTGCCGGCACACTCACACCCTGAGGTCAGAACCACAATGAACAAGCACATCGGCACCATCAAGCGTTGGCGCATGCAGATCTTCGCGATCACCTGGCTCGCCTACGCCGCTTTCTACTTCACCCGCAAAGCCTTCTCGGTGGCCAAGCTCGGCATCGCCGAAGACCCGACCTTCATGCTCGACAAAATGGCCATGGCCAACCTCGACGCCATCTACTTGACGGCCTACGCCGTCGGCCAATTCACCTGGGGCATCCTTGCCGACCGCTTCGGGCCGCGGGTGGTGGTGCTGGGCGGGTTGCTGATTTCCGCCTGTGCGGCGCTGGTGATGGGCAACTTTGCAACGTTACCGATTTTCGCTACCTGCATGCTGATCCAAGGGCTGGCGCAGTCCACCGGTTGGTCGGGGCTGTGCAAGAATCTCGGCAGCTTCTTTCCCTCGGAGCAACGCGGGCGGGTACTGGGCCTGTGGAGTTCCTGCTACGCCTTTGGCGGTCTCGTGGCGTCGCCGTTTGCCGGTTGGTGGGCGTATACGCTCATCGGCACCTGGCATGCGGCGTTTGTTTCCAGTGCGGCGGTGGTTGGGCTGGTCGCCGTGCTGTTTTTTATTTTTCAACGTAACAAACCGGAGGACGTCGGCTTGCCGGCGGTGGAGCCGGAACCTGAGCTGACCGCCGAACAAGCTGACGCGCAAAGCAAAATCAGCATGTGGGAGCCTTTGAAGGAAATCCTGCGCAACCGCACGGTGCTGGTGCTCGGGCTGGCGTACTTCATGCTCAAACCGGCGCGCTACGCGATTCTGCTGTGGGGGCCGGTGATCGTTTTCGAACAGATGCCTTCGGTGGGTAAGGTCGGTGCAGCAATCATTCCGACCTCGTTCGAGCTGGCCGGATTGCTCGGACCGATCATGATCGGCCTGGCCTCGGACAAACTGTTCGGCGCCCGACGCATGCCGGCTTGCGTACTCAGCCTGTTGGCGCTGACCGTGTCTTTGGCACTGTTCATGGGCGCCTTGCATACCGGTAGCGTGGTCCTGGTGGTGGCGCTGCTGTTCGTCATGGGCCTGACCCTCTACGGACCGGACTCGATGATCAGCGGCGCGGCGGCCATCGATTTCGGTACTGCCAAGGCCGGCGCCACAGCAGCCGGTTTCGTTAACGGCTGCGGCTCGGTCGGGGCGATTCTCGGTGGCCTGCTGCCTGGCTACTTCGACACCGTTACCGTGTTCATTGTCTTCGCCGGCTGCGCCATGTTCTCGGCGCTGGTGCTGATCCCGCACTGGAACAGCCGCCCGGGCGGTCTGAAAACCAACTACCCGTTCGTGCCCAATCGGACGATGACCATCAAACCCCTGCGCACCTGAATCCTGTCCCTCGTCGCCTGCTGCGTCCGCGGCAGGCTGGCGTGTGGGCCATTGACTGGAGATTTCCCATGAGACCCTTTTGGCTGGACCAGGCCTTGAAGGCTGATGCGTCCGAAACCTGTCCGCCACTGCAAGGCGACAGCCGCGCCGACGTGTGCATCGTCGGCGGCGGTTATACCGGTTTGTGGACCGCGATCATGCTCAAGGAGCAGAACCCCGAGCTGGACGTGTTGCTGGTCGAAGCGGATATCTGCGGCGCCGGGGCCAGTGGACGCAATGGCGGTTGTGCGCTGTCGTGGTCGGCCAAGTATTTCACCCTTGAGCGTTTGTTCGGCGTCGAAGAGGCCGTGCGTCTGGTCAAGGAGTCCGAGCGCAGCATCCATGCCATCGGCGCCTTCTGCGAACAGTATGCGGTGGACGCCGATTACCGCCTCGACGGAACGCTCTACACCGCCACCAACCGTGCCCAATGCGGCTCGACCGATGCGGTCATCGCCGCACTGGAGCGCCACGGCATCAACTCGTTCACCCAGCGGCCGGTGGCCGATGTGCAGCGCATGGCTGGCTCCGGCAAACACCTGGAGGGCTGGTTTTCTCCGGCCGCGGCCAGTGTGCAGCCGGGCAAGCTGGTGCGCGGTCTGCGCCGGGTTGCCTTGCAGTTGGGCGTGAGGATTCACGAAAATACCGCGATGACCGGGCTGGAAGAGGGCAAGCCGGTGGGCATTCAAACCCCCAGCGGCACCGTCCGCGCCGACCGGGTGGTGCTGGCGATGAACGCCTGGATGGCCCGAGCGTTCCCGCTGTTCGAGCGCAGCGTGGCGATCGTTTCCAGCGACATGCTGATCACCGAGCCTCGGCCGGATTTGCTCGACGAAATCGGCCTGACCAGTGGCGTCACGGTGCTCGATTCACGGATTTTCGTGCACTACTACCACAACACCCCGGACGGCCGGATCATGCTTGGCAAGGGTGGCAATACCTTCGCTTACGGTGGACGCATGCTGCCGGTGTTCGATCAACCTTCGCCTTACGCCGGTTTGTTGCAGAGCAGCCTGGCGGATTTCTTCCCGGCGTTTGCCGACGTCAAGGTCGAAGCGACCTGGAATGGTCCGTCGGACCGTTCGGTGACCGGGCTGCCGTTTTTCGGGCAGATGAGCGCCAGTGGCAACGTGTTCTACGGTTTTGGCTACTCCGGCAGCGGTGTCGGGCCCTGCCATATGGGCGGGCAGATTCTGGCGTCGATGGTCCTGGGCCTGGACAACCCCTGGACCCGTTCGCCACTGGTCAACGGACCGCTGGGTTTTTTCCCGCCGGAACCGATTCGCTACATTGGCTCGCTGATGGTGCGCAACGCCATTCGCCGCAAGGAGCGTGCAGAGGATCACGGGCGTCGGCCGCGGCATCTGGATGTGCGATTGGCGAAGTTCGCCGCAGCAGCCGGCAAGGCTGACAAGGGCTGAGTGTCAGGGCGCAAGGTCCGAGCGGCTGAGCAGCCAGTCGAACAGCAGGCGGGTATCGCCACGGGGCTCACGCGGACGAGGGCCGCGAGGTTGTGGCCGAGGGCCCATGGCCGTACAGAGCACCGGGCGATCCGGGTCACTGTCGAGGAAAATCACCAGTACCTCGCTGCCGGCCAAGGGCAGGCGGGACGGATCGATCCAGTCCTCGGCGGTGGTCAGCGCCAGCGGTAACCACAGACCGGTGGCCGTCTCTGCGGCGGATTGTGTAGCGGGCCAGAGGTTCACCTGAACCCGGCCATCCTCATCCACTGTCGCCGGTTGCCCGACCGGGCCGCACACCTGGCCGGGCTGATACCCGGGAATACTCGGCCTGGGTTGTTTGAGCTCGGGTCTGAACACCGTCGACCAGGGGATGGCGCTGAATTGATTGCGGTAACCTGGGGCCATGCCCGATGTGTCGTCGAGCAGAATCGATGAATGACGCCCCTGATGGCGGATTTCGGTGACCAGCCATTGGTCATTGAAACTCGCCAGCGGGTGCTCGGCCACCTGTACGATCCGGCCGCTGCGTAGTGCACCCTGGTTACTTTGGCCGTGGATCTGCAGGTGTCGGCAACGCAGACGTTCCAGTTGTCGACGGCTGAGCTGATCGCGATGTTGTTGTTCGCGAGCAGGAAAGTGTCTCGTCGTGGCGAACGAGTGATTGGCTGCGCCATCGCTGGTGTCCGCTGCACCAGGATTCCTGGCACCCGGGCGCACGGGGGAGAGCGCCGCGTCATGGCGCTGGAACAGTTCGCTGATCACAGGTTCGTGATGTTCGTCGAGGGCGCCGCTGCGCATCGGCATGAGCAGCGGTTCCTGGGGGAAACTCAGGCTGTCATCGGCCAACACCAGGACATGGCCATCGCGTTGATGCTCGAAGTGGTAGTGGATGCCTTCTTCCTCGCACAGCCGTTGCAGCAGCGCCAGGTCGGTTTCTTCGTACTGAATGCAAAAGGGACGCAGGGGATAGTGCCCGGTTGCCAGTTCAAAGCGATAGCTGCCGGCGGGCAACCCATGCTCCTCCAGCAAATGGCGCAGGATCATGGGCACGCTGGCACGCTGGAAAATACGTCGGCATCGTTGCTGTTCCAGCGTCTGGACACGGGGTACCAGCGCCAGTTTGTAAGCGACCCGGTATCCGCTTCGATGTTCACAACTGGCGCTGTGCAGCACGCCATGAATGCCTTGGTCGTGGCCGAAGTCGAGGAACGCCGGTCGGCGCAGTAATCGCTCAAGGTTCAGGGCCGGTGCCAGCCCGATCACCTCGATGTCGAATCGATAGGGCTGATTGAGTGCTTCATGACCACTGAACCGGACCACCTGGAAATTCAGGTCGTCGTCGAGAAGCGTCAGGGTGGTGGGACTTTCCTTGTCGTTGTGCATCGAACACGCTACCGCCGTGAAGTAGGGTGCAAAGCGTACGAAACCCCGGCGCATTGCGGGCACGGCAAAGCGACATTTCCGAATCGCCCTACAACCGTTGGTGAAGATGTCGATGCAAGTCGGGAATTTTTGGTCGATTGCCAACTTTAGGCCGTATAAACTTGCGCAAAGCGTCGGCCAATAGATGTCTCGGCGCCACAGATGCCACAGATAAGAGAGTGAGAAATGGGCGCACAGTGGAAGGTTAAACACAAAGAAGCGGCAGCCAATGCCAAGGGCAAGATCTTCGGCAAACTGGTGAAGGAAATCACCATTGCTGCGCGCAACGGCGCTGATATTGCTACCAACGCGCACTTGCGCCTGGTGGTTGAGCAGGCCAAAAAAGCTTCGATGCCCAAGGAAACACTGGATCGCGCCATCAAGAAGGGCGCGGGCCTGTTGGGCGAGACCGTGCAATACCACCGCGTGACCTATGAAGGGTTCGCCCCGCATCAGGTGCCGTTGATCGTTGAGTGCGTGACCGACAACATCAATCGCACCGTCGCCGAGATCCGCGTGGCATTCCGCAAGGGTCAACTGGGCGCTTCCGGTTCCGTGGCCTGGGACTTCAACCACGTCGGCATGATCGAAGCGTCGCCGGACACCCCGGACGCCGATCCGGAAATGGCCGCCATCGAAGCCGGTGCACAGGATTTCGAGCCGGGTGAAGAGGGTGCAACCCTGTTCCTGACCGAGCCGACCGACCTCGATGCGGTACAGAAAGCCCTGCCGGAACAAGGCTTCACCGTGCTGTCGGCCAAACTTGGCTACCAGCCGAAAAACCCGGTCAGCGGCCTGAGCGATGAGCAGATGGCGGAAGTCGAAGCGTTCCTCGAAGGCCTCGATAACCATGACGACGTGCAGGACATGTTTGTCGGCTTGGCGGGTTAAGTCTTTGTGTCAATGACGGCTCTGTTGTCTGGCAGGCCGTCATCGTCGGATCGCCGCCCGGAGCAAGCTCGCTCCCACAGGTTTAGCGCTACCCTTGTGGGAGCGAGCCGGCTCCGGGCGGCGATCCGACGATTGACCGCGCAGCGGTCACAGATTTTTCAGTTGCTCCACGACTTCGCCAAACCCCGGCCGCTCCAGCACGTGCGGCTGACAGCAACGCCGCTCCAGATCTTCCAGCACCCCACGCTGTTCAGTGCTCAACCCCGAATCAACCCGCTCCAGCAACTCCCCCAACAACACCCCGAACGCCCGCACCTCGATCCGCTGCAAGGCACGGCTTTCAAGGCTGTCGGAAATCGCGTGGAACGACGCCGCACCAAAGTCCCCCAGCAAGCAATCACCCTGTTCATTCCACAGAATATTGTGCCCATAGAGATCACCATGGGTGATGCCATGACCGTGCAGGTGCTCGGCCACCGAGGCAATGCCCGAGGCAATGCGCAGCGCCACCGCGGCACTGAAACGCAAATCGTCGGGGTAAATGTCGCGGCTGCATGACGCCAGGCTCGGCAGCGCGGCGAGGTTGCGAAAGCTCGGTGCGATCAGTTGCATCACCAGCCCGGCGGTTTGCTGCGGGTGATCGACAATCCGCCCTTCGACGCGGATCAGACTCGGGTGCAGGCCAGCGGTGATGCAGGCGTTCATTTCGTGCAATGGCGAACCGTCGCTGGTCATTTCGCCCCTGTAGAGCTTCACCGCAACGGCCATGGGCGGCTGCCCGGCGGGTTGCCAGGCGGCCTGATGAATCACCCCGGACGCACCTTCGCCGAGTTTCTTCTCCAGACGTAACGCCGACCAGTCAATGCGCGGTGTGGCGTCGAGGGCCGCGGCATCGGCTTCGGTTTCCAGCGGGTTACCGGCGTACGCCAGCCAGGTCAGGTTCGGCAGTTCCAGCAGCCATTGCGGCAACCCGGTCAACCGGTTGGCGGCGATGCGGATCAGTTCCAGCCGATGGCACTGGCGCAAAGACTCCGGCAGCGCGTGCAAACGGTTGCCGGCGAGCATGAGCTTTTGCAGGAACGGGCGCTCTCCCAGTTCGGTCGGCAAGGTTTCGATGCAGTTGTCGGTCAGGATCAGCCAGCGCAGCAGCGGTGGGAGCGCCGCTGCGGGCACGTGGTCGATGCGGTTGGCCTTGAAGCCGATCATCGTCAGTGCGGTGCATTGGCCCAGGCAGGCCGGCAACTCGGTGAAGCGGTTATCGGAACAGAACAGCACGCGCAAACGGGTCAGGCGATGCAAGTCCTCGGGCAGGGCGCTCAAGGCATTGCCGCTGAGGTTGAGCACTTCCAGCGAGTCCGCCAGATCGAAGATCTCCCGGGGGAATTCGGTCAGGCCGTCGACCAGATCCAGCCGCGTGATGCCCGACAACTCGCCGTTACGCAATTGAGCAAGGGTATGCATGAACAGATTCGCTATTGATCAAGGAATAGGCGCGTGGCCCCGGAAATGCGCGACATGATAGCGGGAAAGATGTGGCGACTGTCAGGCCGCCTTCGTCGGAACGCCGCCCGGAGCAAGCCCGCACTCACAAGGTCATGCCGATGCCCACACGGCTGTGCGTTGCCAGTGACCTAGCGCTCGATACTGCGGCTCCACCGCGCATTCCATGCCGGACGTTGTTCGTTGACCTGATCCCAATCCAGGGCAATCGCCGTATCGAGGTAATGTTTCATGGCTTCGACCTGACCATGGGTTCGCTCGGTGGTTGGGGTGTTGGGGTTGGACGGAATCTGGTCGCCATCCTCGAGTGCGACGGCCTGGGCTTGCGGGGTCAGCAAGAAGGCGGCAAGTTTTTGCGCCAGCTCCGGTTGCGTGTTATTGGCGATTGCGCATTCGGCGACGTTGAGCACCACGGCGCCTTCCTTCGGCTGTGCGTATTCCACTGGCATGCCCTTGAGCTTCAGAGCCGTCACCTGGGTCGGCGTCAACGGGAACAGCGCCGCTTCGTCGGTCTGAAGCATTTCGGAGATCTTCGCCGAGCTCGGAATGTATTCCAGTACGTTACGCCCGACGGTGTTCGGCCAAGCCTTGAAACCAGGGTCGACATTGGTTTCGGTGCCGCCCTGGATCCGGTTGAACATCAGGAAACCGTGCAATCCGAACGTCGAAGAGGCCATCGACTGGAACACCAGTTTGTCCTTGAAGCGCGGGTCGGCCATGTCCATCCAGGAGGTCGGCGCGCTCCAGCCTTTTTCTTTGAACAAGCGGGTGTTGTATGCCAGCCCGGTGACCCCGAGGCTGACCGCCACGGCCTGGTCCTTGATCCGTCCCTTGGCCGGAATCTGTTCCAGCGTCGGGCTGTCTTCGAGTTTGTCGCACAGTCCCATGGAGATCGCGCGGTACATGATGCCGTCGTCGAGGAACATCACGTGCATCTGCGGATTGCCCTTGCTGGCCTGGACCTTGGCCAGGATATCGGCTGAGGTGCCCGGCACGATCACCACTTTGACGTTGTTGGCCTTCTCGAAAGCCGGCAGCACCTTGTCGGCATAGAGCCGTTCCATGGTCCCGCCGTTCATGCCCAGATAAAGTGTCGGCTCGGCCTGGGCCTGAGTGACCGTGAGCAGGGCGCCCACGCAAGAAAAACTTAGCCAAGAGAAACCGAGCAGTGCACTGCGTTTGACATTATTCATTGGCGCGACCTTCCTCTATCAAGCTACGGAGATGGAGTGAAACCGGGTGATGGAAAACGCATCCAGCGACGTCTTTGACGCGCCGCTACAGATGATTTCGGTGAGCGCCTGGCCCACCGCGGGACCGATCTGGAAACCGGCGCCGGCAAAGCCGAACGCGTGCAACAGACCGGGTTGGGTGCCACTGTGGCCGATCACCGGTTGGCGATCGGGCAGATAACCTTCGGTGCCGCTCCAGGTACGAATCGCCTGGGCACCTTCAAGAAACGGGTAGAGCTCGACGGCCTGGCGGAGTATTTCCAGCACTGCGCCTTGACCGGGGCGGGCGCGGGCCTCGTCGAGGGAAAAGCCCTGGCCGCCGCCCAGTACGCAATTTCCCCGGGTAACCTGACGGGCATAAATGCCTCCGCCCTCGACGCCGGTGCTGGCATCCATCACCAGCGGCAACGGTTCGGTGACCAGCATCGCCGGGTGACCTGAATGCATCGGCACCGGTTCGCCGAACTGCGTGGCCAGGCTGCCGGCCCAGGCTCCGGCGCAGTTCAACAGCCAGGGTGCACGCCATTCCAGGCCAGTTTGCGTATGTACACGAAATCGTTGTCCGTCATGTTCTACAGCGCTCACCGCGCATTGTTCGTAAACCTGCGCGCTCTGTTGCCGCGCCGCCCGAGCGAACGCCGGAGACACCAGGCGCGGGTTGGCGTGACCATCGTCAGGGCAATAGGACGCGCCTGCCGCCACGTCTCCAACCCACGGAAAACGTGCGCGCAATTGGGTTCGGTCGAGCACTTGCAGATCGAGACCGAACCCCCGACTGCTATCGGCGTAGTCCCGCAGGGCTTGCAGATCGTTGAGACTGCGGGCCAGTTTAAGGTGACCGCTGCGCTGGTATTCGCCGTCGATGCCAATCAGTTGTGGCAACTGCGCCCAGATTTCGTGGGCCTTTTGCGACAGCGGCAATTGCGCCAGGGGACGACCCTGACGCCGCACGCCGCCGTAGTTCACGCCGCTGGAATGTGAGCCGCAAAAATCCCGTTCCAGCAGCGCCACGCGCCGACCGGCCCGACTGAGAAACAGGGCGGCGCTTGCACCGACAATGCCACCGCCAATGATGACTGCATCGACTTCGTTCAAAGCTCGATCTCCAGGCCAAACGGCAGCGGTTTGATCGGTGCCTGGGCACGCAACCGGCCGATATCGGACACAGCGCGCCGGCTCTGGCAGGCAATGATTTCTGCTGCTGCGGCACCGCACATCCGACCCTGGCAACGCCCCATGCCGACACGACAATGAGCCTTTACCCGGTTGATTTCCCAATGACCTTCGCGCACCACGTCGCGAATATCCCCGGCGCGTACTTCTTCACAGCGACAGACCATCACGTCATCGGCGACACCGGCGGCCCAGTTGTCGGGAAATGTAAAGGCACGTTCGAGGCCCTGACGAAATTCGCCAATGCGTTCCAGGTGGTGTTCCAGTAGCGCAGGGCGCTGTGCCGGAATCAGATGACCCATGTCTTCGAGCAGTGCTAACGCGGCGCGCTCACCGGCCATTTCCGCCGCGTCCGCACCCATGATGCCGGCGCCGTCGCCCGCCAGATAAACCTCGGCGACACTGCTGCGGCCCGCACTGTCACGCTGGGGTAACCAGGCGCGATTGAGCGGGTTCCAGGCGAATTCACAGCCGAGCAGATCGGCCAGTTGGGTTTCACTGCGCAGGCCGTGAGCGAAGGCCACAGCGTCGCAGTCGAGTGAGTGGTTGCCCCTGGCGTTGGACCAGCGCAGCGAATGCACGCGTTGCTCGCCGTCGATGGCTGCCAGGGTCGCGCCTTGATGCACAGGGATGCCGTGCGCAGTCAGCCAGCCGCGGTAATAAATACCTTTGGCCAGCGTGGACGGTTGCGCCAGCAGGCCGGGCAGGGCTCGGGCCTGTGCGTTGAAGGGTGAGCTGTCAATCACCGCGACCACGTTGGCGCCAGCCTTGGCGTATTGATAGGCGACCAGATACAGCAACGGGCCGCTGCCGGCGAACACCACGCGTTCGCCGATGGCGCAGCCCTGGAACTTCAAGGCGATTTGCGCCGCACCGAGACTGTAGACCCCCGGCAATGTCCAGCCCGGTACGGGCAGAATCCGGTCGGTGGCGCCGGTGGCGACGATCACCCGGGAGAACTCCAAGCGTGCTGCGCGGCCGTTCTGCAAAGTGTCGAGGGCGCCGTCTTCGGCATTCCACACCAGGGTTTCGGGACGGTAATCGATTTGTTCGCGCAGTGTGTCAATCGTCTGATGCAGCGCATTGGCTTTGCGTGCTTCGAAGCCATACAGCTTGACCGGCGATCGTTTGAAGTTGGCCGGTTGACGCCGATAAATCTGCCCGCCGCCGCGTGCGGCTTCGTCCAGCAGCACCGGACGCACGCCATGGGCAACCAGCGTTTGAGCCGCACGAATGCCCGCCGGACCGGCGCCGACGATGACCACAGACTTCATACTCTCACCCCTGTGGGAGTGAGCCTGCTCGCGATGACGGCGGCCCATTCAATAATTGTGCTGACTGACAGCCTGCAATCGCGAGCAAGCTCGCTCCCACATCGGATTGGCAGTGATCCTGTTTTTTGTGCCCGACGTTGCCCCCCTGTGGGAGCGAGCTTGCTCGCGATGACGGCGGCCCATTCAATAATTGTGCTGACTGACAGCCTGCAATCGCGAGCAAGCTCGCTCCCACATTGGATTGGCAGTGAGCCTGTTTTTTGTGCCCGACGTTGCCCCCCTGTGGGAGCGAGCTTGCTCGCGATGGCGGCGGCCCATTCAATAGTTGTGCTGACTGACAGCCTGCAATCGCGAGCAAGCTCGCTCCCACAAGGGATTCGGTTTCTGCAGATGGAATGTTTATTCATAACGATCGCCCCGGTTCGCGGCAGACCTGCTGCCCGGCTTCGAGCAGCGTCGAGCAGGCGCGCACCCGGCGACCATCGCCCAGTCGCACCCAGCAATCCTGACAGGCCCCCATCAGGCAGAAGCCGGCGCGGGGTTCGGCACTGAAGTCGCTGCCGCGCAGGTGTTCGCTGCAAGTCAGCACGGCGGTCAGCACGGTATCGCCGAGCAAACCGCTGGCGCGATGGCCGTCGAGGGTAAAGTCCAGGGCCGGGCGGTCAGCTTCGGCCAGTCGTTTCAGCAGAGCCATGGCGCCCTCATTGTTTACCCACCAGAACCCGATCCAGGCCGTAGACCCGATCAAGCAGAATCATCGTCAGTGCGGTCAGCGCAATCACCAGTGCCGACACCGCCGCCATCATCGGATCGATGGACTCAGTGGCGTACACGTACATGCGCACCGGCAGGGTTTGTGTGGCCGGCGAGGTGACGAAAATCGACAGCGTGACTTCGTCGAAACTGTTGATGAACGCCAGTAGCCAGCCACCGGCCACCCCCGGCAGAATCATCGGCAGGGTGATCTGGCGGAACAGCGTGAAGCGCCCGGCGCCCAAGGATTGTGCGGCGTGTTCGGCGCTGCGATCCAGGCCAATGGCCGAGGCCAGCACCAGACGCAGCACATACGGTGTAATCACCAGCACGTGGGCGAAAATCAGCCAGACGAAGCTGCCATTGACACCCAGCAACGCAAACAGGTGCAGCAACGCCACACCAAGTACCAAGTGCGGAATGATGATCGGCGACAGAAACAGGCCGTTGAGAAAGTCTCGACCGGGAAACTCGAATCGGGTGATCGCCAGCGCGGCGGGCACCGCGATCAGCGTCGCCAGGGTGGCGGCACTGAACGCCAGGATCAGGCTGTTGTAGAACGCATCGACAAAATCGGCACGCTCGAACACCGCGCGAAACCAGCGTAGAGAGAACTCCGTGGTTGGCAGGCTCAGGGTATTTTCCGGGGTGAAGGCCACGAGGCAAACCACTACCAGCGGCGCCATCATGAACAACACCACGAGGGTATGAAACAGCAGGGCTAAAGGACCGTTCCTGGACATGACGAATTATCCCAATGACTTCTTGTAGCGGCCTTCGATCATGCGATTCCACGACAGCATGATCAGCAGGTTGATGAGCAGCAGAGCCACGGCAATAGTCGCGCCCATGGGCCAATTGAGTTCCGACAGGTACTGGTCGTAGATCAGCGTGGCAACCATCTTCAGCCGACGACCGCCGAGCAGGCCGGGGATCGCGAAAGAGCTGGCGGCCAGGCCAAACACGATCAATGTGCCGGACAACACCCCCGGCATGACCTGTGGCAGCACGACCTGGCGAATCACCGTGAAGTGACTGGCGCCCAGCGACTGCGCGGCTTGTTCGGCGGCGGGATCGAGTTTCTGCAGCGAGGTCCAGACCGGAATGATCATGAACGGCAGCATCACGTGGACCAGCGCAATCACCACCGCGAACGGCGTGTAGAGCAGCTTCATCGGCGAGCCGCCGAGGGCTTGCAGGGTCTGGTTGACCAGTCCGTCGGCACCGAGCAACAGGCTCCAGCCGAAGGCGCGCACCACCACCGAAATCAGCAGCGGGGTGAGGATCAGAATCAGGAAAATCGAGCGCCAGGGTGTGCCCATGCGGCTGAGGATGTAGGCCTCGGGCACCCCGATCAACACGCAGAGCAAAGTGGTCAGGGCGCTGATCCACAAGGTGCGCAGAAAGATCTCGTAGAAATACGGATCGCCCAGCAGGTTGCTGTAGTGCTCGACAGTGTAGGCGTCGCCGTTGATCCCCGAGCTGTAGTCGAAGACGTTGAACGACAGTACCAGGGTCAATCCCAGCGGGATGATCAACAAGCAGAGGTACAAGGCCAGGGCCGGTGCAGACAGCCAATACCCCTGGCGTCCCTGGTGGATGGCGGTGAGCGTACTCATGCTGGCACCTCGTCGACACTCAGCACTCGCAGCAGCGCCGCGTCCCAGTCCAGACCGACTGCAGTGCCTTCGTTCAACGGCGCAGAGCCATCGTTGCGGCGCACCACGCAGAGTTCGCCCAGGCTCGTCCCGACGCCGTACAGCCATTGGCTGCCGAGGAAAAACCGACTGACGATCTTGCCTTGTAAACGACCGTGGCCGGCATCGCGCAGATCGATTTTTTCCGGCCGCAGGCTCAGGTTCAGATCGCCTTTGCCAACACCGCACACCTGAACCACACCGGCACCATTGCGCTCGCCGGGCAGCAGATTGGCCTTGCCGACGAATCCGGAAATGAACTCGGTGCGCGGGTGTTCGTAGAGGGTGTAGGGCGCGTCGATCTGGGTGATGCGCCCGGCCTGCATCACCACGACACGGTCGCTGATGGACAGCGCCTCCGACTGGTCGTGGGTGACCATCAGCGTGGTGATTGCAACTTCGCGCTGGATGCGGCGGATCTCGAATTGCATCTCTTCGCGCAGATTGGCGTCGAGGTTGGACAGTGGTTCATCCAGCAAAAGTACCGGCGGCTGAATCACCAGGGCGCGGGCCAGGGCGACGCGCTGGCGCTGGCCACCGGAAAGCTCCCGCGGGTAACGCTCGGCGTGCTGATTCAGGCGCACCAGTTTCAGAACCCGGTCGACTCGCTGCTGGATATCAGCGTTCGCCACCTTGCGCATGCGCAGGCCGAAAGCGACGTTGTCCTTGACGGTCATGTGCGGGAACAGCGCGTAGCTCTGGAATACCACCCCCAAACCGCGGCTGGCGGGTTTGGCGTGGGTGATGTCGCGGCCATCGAGCACGATGCGCCCGCTGGTGACTTCGACGAAGCCGGCAATCATTTGCAGAGTGGTGGTCTTGCCGCATCCCGAGGGGCCGAGCAAAGACACGAATTCACCTTTCTCGACCGAGAGGTCGGTGGCGACGACGGCGTCGATTTCGCCGTAGCGTTTGCAGAGTTTTTCAAGTTGCACAAAAGCCATGACTGCGCTCCACCTGAGATTGTTATGCGTCACCCAAAGGCGCGCTTTTTTGTATGGGCAGATACGAAAAGATGTTGCCGGGGTGCGTGGCGCTCGACTTGAGTCGGCTGCCGCTGTTGTTCGAATCGCCCCTGTCTGGACGCAGAGTAGGACGAAGACTAGGATGGGCTCAATGGCCTATTTCACTGAGGCGATGACTATTTTAAGTTTTATTCGATCAGTAAATTAATAATCGGAAAACAAGATGCAGGATTCCATTGAGCGGAATGAAAGCAAAAGTGAAGTCGGTGTCGGCGCGGTCTCAAGACTGTTTGCGGTACTGCGAACACTGGGTGATACCGTCGAGGGCGGCGAGCGGGTGACGCAACTGGCGCAGCGCATCGGCTTATCGCAACCGACGACGCATCGGTTGCTGCGCAGCCTGATGGACGAGGGCATGGTCGAGCAGGATGGGCGCAGTAAACGCTATCGCCTGAGCCTGGATTTTTTCGCGCTGGCGGCGCGTGCGGGCAACACCGGAAACTTGCGCGAACTGGCACGGCCGGCGCTGCTGCGACTCTCGGCTTCGCTGGGTGATTCGTTGTTTTTGCTGGCGCGCTGCGGCTTTGATGCGATCTGTCTGGACCGCAGCGAAGGGCCGTTCCCGATCCGTACCTTTACCGGGGATATCGGCGGGCGTGTGGCGTTGGGCGTGGGTCAGGGCAGCCTGGCGATTCTGGCGTTCCTGCCGGAGGAAGAGCGCGACACCGTCATCCATTACAACTTGCCGCGCCTGAAAGACTTCCACCTGTATGACGAGGTGTTCCTGCGCTCGGAAGTCGACAACGTGCGCGCCCTGGGTTACGCCGGGCGCAATACCGGCGTGCTGCAGGGCATGGCCGGGGTGGCCGTGCCGATTCTCGATCGTGAAGGTCGCGCGGTGGCGGCGTTGAGTGTGGCGACCGTGAGTGACCGATTGGGCCCGGATCGCCTGCCGACGGTGGTGGACATGCTCAAGCGCGAAGCGGCGCTGATCGGGCCGCGGATCAATCCGTTCGACCCGCTACTGCGCCGGCCTTCGCAGGTGTTTGGGCAAGGATGAAAAGATCGCAGCCTGCGGCAGCTCCTACAGGTTCATGTGTACATCTGTAGGAGCTGCCGCAGGCTGCGATCTTTTGATCTGTCAGAACTGAGTGGTCTGTTTGAGCATCCGGGAGGCCGGCGTATCCGCCGGGCTGACCATCGCATAGTTGTAGCCGCTTCCCGACCAGTACTCGGCCTGCAACTCGCCATCACTGCGACTGCCCCTCGGCAACATGTAGTTTTTCGGCCCTGGCGGGCGCACGTAGAAACTGACTTTCTGCCCGCCCTGGTTCTCGTAGACCACCATCGCCGCCGGGCCTTGCTCGGTGCTCAGCAGGCGCCCACTGACCGGTTTGAAACCGGCATCGGAAAGGTCGGGCAGGCGATTGGCCTGAGTGAAATAACGGTCGAGCCAGCCTTGCATATCACCGTCCTCGCCGACGTTGTAATCGGCCGGGAGGATGCCTTGCTGGGCAATCAGGCGATAGGCCTGTATAGCGTCGGCCATCGGTGCCGGGGCGCTGGCCAGGGTCATTTCCCGTGCTTGCCAACCGCTGAAACCGCCGACACTGACTGCGATCAACAGCACCGCCGCGCTGGCCAGGTGCCGACGGGACTGGCGTTTCAGGTGTTGGCGAATCACGGCTGGATCGAGGTTCGGATTGACCGGTTGCTGCAAGGCGCCACCGAGGGTCGCGCGCAGTTGCTGGGCGTCCAGTTGCCAGGCGCGCACTTGTGCGGACATTTGCGGATTGCTCGCCAGAAAAGTCTCTACCAGGCGTCGGTCGGCGTCGCTCAGTTGGTGATCGACATAGGCGTGCAGGTCACGCTCGCTGGGGGGCATGCTGATCATTTGAGTCTCCGCAGGGAAGGGCGGTTGATTTCGCCATCACTGAGTTGGCGCAGGGCCTGGCGAGCCCGGGACAGGCGGGACATCACGGTGCCGGTGGGTACGTCGAGAATCCCGGCGACCTCTTTGTAGCTCAGGCCTTCCACCGACACCCAGAGCAGCAGCGCGCGTTGCTCGGTGGGCAATTGATCGAAAGCGCTGAGGGTCGATTGAGCGATAACGGTGCGCTCCACCGAGGGCTGGGCATCGTCACGCCCGGTGAAGAATTCGAGCATGCGCGCATAGCGCCGGGTGCGACGGTGCGCATCGAGAAACTGCCGGTAGACAATCGAGAACAGCCAGGCGCGCAAGTCGCCCTCGGCGCGTTTGCCGCTCCAACTCGACAATGCCCGCTCCAGGCTCGCCTGCACCAGGTCGTCAGCGCTGCTGGTGTTGCGCGTCAACGACACGGCGAACCGTCGCAATCCTGGAATGATTTCCCTCAGTTGTTCGTCGATATCGTTCATGAAGTTCTGACTGGTCGCTACGCTTGGGACTAGGAAGACGTCCGGTACCGGAGGTTATTCCACGTCAGAAAAAATAAACACCGCATGGGGGAATAAACCTGCGTGCGGTTCGTCTGCTTGATTCTTCTCACTTGTGGCCGATGGCCCTGGAGTCTTTCATGGTAGATCGATCATCACCGCCACCCCGGCCACCCTTGAGTGCGGCGAGCCTGACGTTGCGTCTGGCCGGCATTGCCGTGGTCGTTGCGGCCGTGGCTGGGGCGTTTGCCTACGTCAACGGCACCTTCGACCCACAGCGCCTGACCCCGAAGAAACTGATCAACGTGCTGGAAACCAATAACGGCGTGCATCAGGGTTTCCGTCGCAACCATTCCAAAGGCGTGTGCGTGATCGGGCATTTCGAGAGCAGCTTTGATGCGCGCAGCTATTCCACCGCTCAAGTGTTCAACGAAGCGCGGACGCCGGTGGTGGGGCGTTTCGCCTTGCCGGCCGGTAACCCTTACGCGCCGGACAGTGCTGTGCCGATCCGCAGCATGGCCTTGCGCTTCACCCAGGCCAACGGCCAGCAGTGGCGCACCGGGATGAACAGCATGCCGGTGTTTCCGGTGGGCACGCCCGAGGCGTTCTATCAACTGCAAAAAGCCCAGTCGCCAGACCCGACCACCGGCAAACCGGACCCCAAGGCGGTACCGGCGTTTTTTGCTTCGCACCCGGAAGCCGCACCGTTCCTGGCCTGGATCAAGACCGCCAAGCCGTCGGCCAGTTACGTGACCGAAAACTACAACAGCGTGAATGCGTTCTACCTGGTCAACGCGGCCGGCCAACGCCAGGCCGTGCGCTGGAACATGGTGCCACTGGCCCAGGACGCACCGGGGGGCACTGCACCGGAGGGCAATGATTTCCTGGAGAAAGACCTGGTTCAGCGAATCGCCGCCGGCCCGTTGCGCTGGCAGTTGAACATCACCCTGGCCAACCCCGGCGATCCGGTCAACGACGCCAGCAAGGCCTGGCCCGAAGGGCGCAAGGTGTTGAATGCTGGCACCCTGGTGCTTGAAAAGACTCAACCGCAACTCAACGGTGAATGCCGTGACATCAACTTCGATCCGCTGGTGTTGCCTGCCGGGATCGAAGGTTCCGACGACCCGTTGCTCGCCGCCCGTTCAGCCGGTTACGCCAATTCCTACCTGCGTCGCACCAGCGAAGTCAGCCAGTTGCCCGCCGCCAAACAGGAGGCCCAGCAATGAGCAACCAACCGAACCACTTCGCCCCGCTGGCGCGCCTGCTGCACTGGCTGATGGCGCTGATGATCATCGCGATGCTGTTTATCGGCGCCGGCATGGTCGCCTCGGTGTCCGAGCGTCATGAATGGCTGATTCATCTGCACAAACCCTTGGGCATCGCGATTTTGCTGTTGGTGATCGTGCGCCTGGTGGTGCGTTTCTCCACCACACAGCCACCATTGCCGGCGGACTTGCCGGGTTGGCAGGTGCGGGCGGCCAAGGCGTCGCATGTGTTGCTGTACGCCTTGATGCTGGTTCTGCCGCTGCTGGGCTGGGCGATGATTTCGGCGTCGGGCGAGCCGGTCATGCTCAGCAGTTCGCTGCAACTACCGTCAATTGTGCCGGCGAACGCGCAGGTGTTTGCGTTTTTGCGCAAGGCGCACGGGTATCTGGCGTATCTGTTGTTTCTGACTGTGTTGCTGCATTTGGCGGCGGCGTTGTTTCACGGTTGGGTGCGTCGCGATGAGGTGCTGGACAGTATGTTGCGGGGTAAGGATCGCGGATAATAGCCGGGCGAAAAAAGATCGCAGCCTGCGGCAGCTCCTACAGGGAAACGCATTCCAATGCAGGAGCTGCCGCAGGCTGCGATCTTTTGATCTTGAAGGGCAATTAACGCAGGCTATCGACCATCTCGGCCACGGTGGTCAGCACATCCTTGCCCAATTGCTTCGAACGTTTGCCCGACCAACCGGTTTCCGCGTTCGGGTGGTCGTCGTGATCCTTGAACGGCATTTCCAGGGTCAACGACAGGCAGTCGTACTTCTGCCCGACGCTGTTACAGGCCAGCGTCATGTTGGCCCGGCCCGGTTCGTCGCGGGTGTAGCCGTACTTGGTCTGGAAGTCTTTGGTGGTGTGCTTCAGATGACTGCGGAAGTGCTCCTCGAGCTTTTCGATTCGCGGCGTGTAACCGGGGTTGCCTTCGCAACCGGCGGTGAATACGTGAGGGATTTCCTCGTCACCATGGGCGTCGAGGAACATGTCGACGCCGTACTTTTCCATCTGCTGCTGAACGAACAGGACTTCCGGGCTGATTTCCTGGCTGGCGCTCTGCCAGGCGCGGTTGAGGTCCTGGCCCATGGCGTTGGTGCGCAGGTGGCCGTGGAAAGCACCGTCCGGGTTCATGTTTGGCACCAGGTACAGGTCGGCGCTGGCCAGCAGTTTATTCAGCACAGGGTCGTCGTGTTTTTCCAGGCGTTCGATCACGCCTTCCATGAACCACTCGGCCATGTGCTCGCCCGGATGTTGCTGGGCAATCATCCATATCTTGCGTCGGCCTTCGGCCCCGGTGCCTTTGCGCAACAACTGAATGTCGCGACCTTCGACACTTTTGCCGGTGGCCAACAGTTCGGTGCCGGCCTTGGTCAGTGCCTGCTCGATCAGCCAGTCGTGGCGACCACGGCTGTAGGGTTCGAAGTAGGCGAACCAGGCGTGGGTTTGCTCGGCTTCAAGGCTGAAACGCAGGCAGTCGCCTTCGAAAATGGTCGGTACGCGGAACCAGTTGACGTGATCGTAGGACGCCACCGCCTGATAACCGGTCCAGGCTTTGTTATAGGAGGATTGGCTGGCATTGTTCAGGCGAAACCAGTGCTCCTGGCCAACATGCAGGCCGCTGGCCTTGAAGTGGAACCACTGGAAATGCGGACTGCGGGTGTCCGGGCGAATGGCCAGAAGCGGTTTGAGCGGGTCGCTGATGTCGATGACTTGGATGTTGCCGCTGTCGAAATTGGCACTGATGTCGAAAGAGGATTTAGCCACGCTCATAATCGGGTCCTGAATATGATTTTTATGGCGGCTACTTTACACGCAAGAGTGGGGTGAAACCGAGGGAAATTGCGGGGTGCAGGGGTGGGGGCGTCCTCCTTGACGCTGTCGCAGCTTAGAGGCTGTGCGATTGATTCTCAAGTGCTATCTGTCACTGGTTTGAACCCATGATTCCGGGCCTCTCTTGCCAACTGGCATTCTTTTGATATCATCCGCGCCATCGAATTTGCGGCACCCAAAGACTTCATTAGCCTGAAGCCAAAAGCCAGAAAACTGGCAAAAAAAGACCCGGCAAAAAGCCGGGTCAAAAACCGTGATTAGCCTGATGAGGAGATAGTCCAGGAGACCGACCTAAGGTCACCTGGTCCATCGACTGATCTCGCGATCAGCTGATGAAATAATAATCATTCTCGTTTGCAAGTCAAACGCTTTTACCTGCGCGATAGGAAAATTCTTTCCTGTCCTCTCTAATCGCCTTTTCACCTCAACCGTTTTCATACTTCTCCAGCGATCGATCGACCATCGCCTTGGCCATGTCGATCATGTGCACCGTCGAAAATGCCAGGTCGCGGTTTGCGCCTTGCAGGTGATTGGCTGATTCGTACGCGGTGGCGGCAGCACAGCGCAACAGGTCCAAAGCATGGACCAGCGCCTCTTCGCCGCTGATGTTGCGGTTCACATCAAAAAAGCGCGGTTCGGTCACTTCCTCTGAAATAGCTGGTTTCAAGTAATAGTCCAGCGCGCGTTGTGCCGCCGCTGAGCCCTGGGGCGAGGTGAGGGTGGTGTCGATTTGCATGTCCGACAGGTCATTGGTGGGTGGGTTCATGGCGATGGCAAGCTCCGTGTTAGATTCAGATCCGTGAATCGATCCTAATACGTAATGTATTTGTGACGATAATTTAAATACTACAATATGTGTTTTGATGGCCGGAGTTGCCCACGTATCGTGCCGCACATGGATAAATGGATTGAATTGGTCAAGGCCAAGATGAGTGAACTCAAAATCACTCAAGAGATACTCGCCGAGCGCCTCGGGATGTCCCAGGGCGGCATTGGTCACTGGCTCAACAAACGTCGTGAACCCGGCATCGAAGACATGAACCGTGTCCTGCGGGCGCTGGGTCTTGAATTTCTCGAAGTGGCGCTGGTAATCCGGGAACCGCAGGCGTCAACGGACGACGAAATCCCTTTGACACAGAAGTACAATCCGTACTTCCGCTACCCGGTCAGTGACTGGCGCGAACCTGTCGAAGTGCGCGATGGCGAGGTCGCGGTGTATGGGAAAGGGCACTTTGAATTGTCCGATTATCACGCGCAGGGACCGGCATTCTGGTTGAGAGTGTCAGGTGATGCGATGACCGCACCCACTGGCATCAGTATTGCGGAAGGCATGCTGATCCTGGTGGACCCGGCGGTGGACGCCGAGCCTGGCAAACTGGTCATTGCCCAGTGGCCGGGCAGCGCCGAAGCCACGTTCCGCAAGCTCATCGAGGAGGGCGGGCAGCGTTATCTGGTACCGCTCAATCCGACGTATCCGAAAGCCTTGTACGCCGAAGATTGTCGAATCATCGGCGTAGTGGTTCAGGCAACAGCCAGGTTCTGATCAGATCGGTCCTCGCGATGCGCAGGACCGATCTTCATTTCACGCTTCTTCCAGTTCAACCAGTGCACTGCCTTCGCTGACCATCTCGCCTTCCTGACAATACAGCGCCTTGATCACCCCGGCATGGGGCGCGCGAATGCTGTGCTCCATCTTCATCGCTTCCAGTACCACCAATTGCGCCCCGGCTTCGACCGATTGCCCGGCGTCCACCAGCACGCGCACGATGCTGCCGTTCATCGGTGCGGTCAGCCCGCCATGATGGCTGTGGCTGGCCTCGACGGCGCTGATCGGGTCGTAAGCCTCGATGCGGCGCAACTCGCCATCCCATTGCAAATACACCTGTTCGCCACGGCGTATTGCGCGGTGTTGACGGCGCACTCCAGCCTGCTCGGTCAGCAGCTGCTCGCCCTTGAGCCGAGCGCTGTGGGCATTGATGTCGCCCAGCGTCAGCGCCCGGTCCTGGCCTTCACAACTCAGGTGCAGGGTGATTGCTCTCGGCAGTCCGGCACGCAGGCCATTACGCGCCGCCCACGGCGAACTCGGGTCATCGGCGCGGGTGGCAGGTGGCTGGCTCTGGGCAAACGCCTGGGCGGCGGCTTGCCAGAACTCATCGCTGAGTTGCGCAGGCGTCGGCAGCAATTGTTCCTGATAGCGCGGAATGAAGCCGGTATCGAGTTCGGCAGCGGCAAATGCCGGGTGGCCGATGATGCGCCGCAGGAAATTGATGTTGGTCTTCAGTCCGCCGATGGCGAATTCGTCGAGCATGCTCAGCAGACGCAACCGCGCCTGTTCACGGTCCTCGCCCCAGGCAATCAGCTTGCCGAGCATCGGGTCGTAGAACGGTGAGATCTCGTCGCCTTCTTCAACACCGCTGTCCACTCGACGCCCCGGTCCTTGGGCGGATTCGCGATACAGCTCCAGGCGACCGGTCGCCGGCAGGAAGTCATTGCCCGGATCTTCGGCATACAGCCGCACCTCGATCGCGTGCCCTGCCAGCGGCACCTGGTCTTGCGTCATCGGCAACGCTTCGCCGCGTGCCACGCGAATCTGCCAGGCCACCAGGTCGAGGCCGGTGATGGCTTCGGTGACCGGGTGTTCCACTTGCAGGCGGGTGTTCATTTCCATGAAGAAGAACTCGCCCCGCGCATCCAGCAAAAACTCGACGGTGCCGGCACCGACATAACCGATGGCCTGCGCTGAACGCACAGCGGCTTCGCCCATGGCGCGTCGCAGCTCCGGGCTCAGGCCAGGTGCCGGCGCTTCTTCGACGACTTTCTGGTGACGGCGCTGAATCGAGCAGTCGCGTTCGTTGAGGTACAGGCAGTTGCCGTGCTGGTCGGCGAACACCTGGATTTCCACGTGACGTGGTTTAAGCAGGTACTTCTCCACCAGCATCCGCGAGTCGCCGAACGACGATTGTGCTTCGCGCTGGGCTGAGGCCAGGGCTTCGGCCAGTTGGCTGACGTCCTCGACCACTTTCATGCCTTTGCCGCCGCCACCCGCGGTAGCTTTGAGCAGCACCGGGTAGCCGATGCGTTCGCAGGCGGCGCGGAAGGTTTCCAGGTCCTGGGCTTCGCCGTGATAACCGGGCACCAGCGGCACGCCAGCGGTTTCCATCAAGGCTTTGGCCGCGGACTTGCTGCCCATGGCGTCGATGGCCGAGGCGGGCGGGCCGAGGAAGATCAGGCCGGCGTTTTCGATGGCGCGGGCGAAACCGGCGTTCTCCGACAAGAAGCCGTAGCCGGGGTGAATCGCCTGGGCGCCGCTGGCCTTGGCGGCGGCAATCAGTTTGTCGATCTGCAGATAGCTGTCGGCGGCTTTGCTGCCACCCAGGTCGACGCGAATATCGGCTTCGCGGCTGTGCCGGGCGTCACGGTCGGTGGCGCTGTGTACGGCCACGGTGGTCAGGCCCAGGGCCTTGGCGGTGCGCATCACCCGGCAAGCGATTTCGCCACGGTTGGCCACCAGCAGGGTGGTGAGGACAGGTGCGCTCATCAGCGGGGCTCCTTGGTGGATTCGGCTTGCCAGCTCGGCGGACGTTTTTGCAGGAAGGCACGCAAGCCTTCCTGGCCTTCAGGGCTGACGCGAATGCGGGCGATGGCGTTTTCGGTGTAGCGACGCAATGCCGGGGTCAGTGAGCCGTCGCCGACTTCGCGCAGCAGATCCTTGCTGGCGCGCATGGCCGCCGGGCTGTTGAGCAGCAGATTGTCGATCCACTGTTCGACTTTCTGTTCCAGCTCGGCACTTGCATAACTCTCCGACAACAAACCGATTTCCCGAGCCCGTTGCCCGCCGAAACGCTCAGCGGTCAAGGCATAGCGACGGGTAGCGCGTTCGCCAATGGCTTGCACCACGAACGGGCTGATCACCGCCGGTGCCAGGCCGATGCGTACTTCCGAGAGGCAGAACTGCGCGTCATCGGCACCGATGGCCATGTCGCAGCAACTGATCAGGCCCAGTGCGCCACCAAAGGCTGCGCCTTGCACCACCGCCAGGGTCGGGACTTTCAGCTTGGCCAGGTTGTACATCAACTCTGCCAGTTCCCGGGCGTCATCGAGGTTGGTGGCGTAATCGAGTTCGGCCGATTGCTGCATCCAGGCCAGGTCGGCGCCGGCGCTGAAATGCTTGCCGCGACCGCGCACGATCAGAAATCGCAGGCTGGCATCGCTCGCGACTTTGTCGAGGGCGAGGATCAGTTCACGGATCATTTCGGCGTTGAAGGCGTTGTTCTTTTCTTCACGGCTGAGCCACAGGGTGGCAAAACCCCGAGGATCGCTCAGCAGTTCGAGGGTGTTGAAGTCGCTCATATTCGTCCGTCTCCACGGTCCTTGTAGGAGCGAGCCTGCTCGCGATGGTTTACAGGGCGGCGCGTTTATTCAGAAAACACGCGTTATCGTTAACGTCCATCGCGAGCGAGCTCGCTCCTACAAAAAAATCACATCCGGAACACGCCGAAGCGGCTCGGTTCGATTGGCGCGTTCAACGACGCGGACAAGGCCAGGGCCAGTACGTCGCGGGTCTGGGCCGGGTCGATGACACCGTCGTCCCACAGGCGCGCGCTGGAATAGTAGGGGTGACCCTGTTCTTCGTACTGGTCGAGGATCGGTTGCTTGATCTCGGCTTCCTGCTCGGCGCTGAAACCCTGGCCGCTGCGTTCAGCCTGTTCGCGCTTGACCTGCACCAGCACGCCGGCCGCCTGCTCGGCACCCATCACGCCGATGCGCGCATTCGGCCACATCCACAGAAAGCGCGGATCGTAGGCGCGACCGCACATGCCGTAGTTACCGGCACCGAAGCTGCCGCCGATGATCACCGTGAATTTCGGCACCTTGGCGCAGGCCACCGCCGTCACCAGCTTCGCGCCGTGCTTGGCGATGCCGCCGGCCTCGTATTTCTGGCCGACCATGAAGCCGGTGATGTTCTGCAGGAACAGCAGCGGGATGCCGCGTTGGCACGCCAGTTCGATGAAGTGCGCGCCTTTCTGCGCCGCTTCAGCGAAGAGAATGCCGTTGTTGGCGAGGATTGCGATCGGGTAACCGTGCAGGTAGGCAAAGCCGCAAACCAGCGTGGTCCCGAACAGCGCCTTGAACTCGTCGAACACCGAACCATCCACCAGCCGCGCAATCACTTCGCGCACGTCAAACGGTTGCTTGGCGTCGGCCGGGACCACGCCGTACAACTCGTCACTGCTGTAGAGAGGGGCGATCGGAGTGCGTTGCTGAACCTCGCCCTGCTTGCGCCAGTTGAGGTTGGCGACGCTGCGTCGGGCGAGCGCGAGTGCGTGTTCATCGCTCTCGGCGTAATGGTCGGCCACCCCGGAAATCTTGCAGTGCACATCGGCCCCGCCGAGATCTTCGGCACTGACCACTTCACCGGTCGCGGCTTTCACCAGCGGCGGGCCGGCGAGGAAGATCGTCGCTTGTTCGCGGACCATGATCGCTTCGTCGGCCATCGCCGGTACATAGGCGCCACCAGCGGTGCAGGAACCCATGACCACGGCAATTTGCGGAATGCCCATGGCGCTCATGTTGGCCTGATTGAAGAAGATCCGCCCGAAGTGCTCGCGGTCCGGGAACACTTCATCCTGGCGCGGCAGGTTGGCACCGCCCGAATCCACCAGGTAGATACACGGCAGGCGATTTTGCTGAGCGATGGTTTGCGCGCGCAGGTGTTTTTTCACCGTCAGCGGGTAGTACGAGCCGCCTTTCACGGTGGCATCGTTGGCGACGATCATGCATTCGACGCCCTCCACACGGCCGATCCCGGCAATCACGCCAGCGGCGGGGACGTCTTCGCCATACACCTCGTACGCCGCCAGTTGGCTGATTTCGAGGAACGGCGAACCCGGATCGAGCAAGCGGTTGATGCGCTCACGGGGCAGCAGTTTGCCCCGCGAGGTGTGGCGTTCTTGCGCCTTCGGGCCACCACCTTGCGCCACTTGGGCGAGCAGGGTGTGCAACGCGTCGACCTGTTTGAGCATCGCCGCGCTGTTGGTGGCGAACTCCGCTGAACGGGGGTTGAGCTGGGTATGCAGGGTAGCCATGGGCAGCTCCGTTTAGCGGGTTTCGTTGAACAGTTCGCGACCGATCAGCATGCGTCGGATCTCACTGGTGCCGGCACCGATTTCGTACAGTTTGGCATCACGCAGCAGACGACCGGCCGGGAATTCGTTGATGTAGCCGTTGCCACCGAGAATCTGGATCGCGTCGAGGGCCATTTGTGTGGCGCGTTCGGCGCTGTACAGGATTACCCCGGCGGCGTCCTTGCGCGTGGTTTCGCCGCGCTCGCAGGCCTGGGCCACGGCGTACAGGTAGGCGCGGCTGGCGTTGAGTTGGGTGTACATGTCAGCGACCTTGCCCTGGATCAGCTGGAATTCGCCGATGCTTTGGCCGAACTGCTTGCGGTCGTGGATGTACGGCACGATCAGGTCCATGCACGCCTGCATGATCCCGGTCGGGCCGCCGGAGAGCACGACGCGCTCATAGTCGAGGCCGCTCATCAGTACCTTCACGCCGCCGTTGAGTACGCCGAGGATGTTTTCTTCAGGCACTTCGACGTCATCGAAAAACAGTTCGCAGGTGTTCGAACCGCGCATGCCGAGCTTGTCGAACTTGTTGCTGCGGCTGAAGCCCTTCCAGTCGCGCTCGACGATGAAGGCGGTGATGCCGTGGGGGCCCTTTTCCAGGTCGGTCTTGGCGTAGATCACGTAGGTGTTGGCGTCCGGACCGTTGGTGATCCAGGTCTTGCTGCCGTTGAGCACGTAGTGATCGCCGCGCTTGTCGGCGCGCAGTTTCATCGACACCACGTCGGAACCGGCGTTCGGCTCGCTCATGGCCAGCGCGCCGATGTGCTCGCCGCTGATCAGCTTGGGCAGGTATTTCGATTTCTGTTCGTGGTTGCCGTTGCGGTTGATCTGGTTGACGCAGAGGTTGGAGTGGGCGCCGTAGGACAACGCCACCGAGGCCGAGCCACGGCTGATTTCTTCCATGGCCACCACGTGGGCCAGGTAACCCAGGCCGGCACCGCCGTACTCTTCCGGCACGGTAATGCCCAGCAGGCCCATGTCGCCGAACTTGCGCCACAGGTCGGCGGGGAACAGGTTGTCGATGTCGATCTGAGCGGCGCGCGGGGCGATCTCTTTGGCGACGAAGGACTGGACCTGATCGCGCAGCATGTCGATGGTTTCACCGAGGGCAAAGTTCAGGGATGGATAGCTCATGGGTCACCTTTTGGCTTTTTTGTCGGTTGGTGAGACTGTCAATGGGTTCTCACCTTTACGTTAACGTAAGCCTGTGACGAGTGGCTGTCAATCACCCTTTACGTTAACGTCAACTTAGGTGATTCTGTAGGAGCGAGCTTGCTCGCGAAGGACGTCAACGATAACGCGTGTTGTCTGGATAAACGCGGCGCCCTGACGTTCTTCGCAAGCGAGCTCGCTCCTACAGAATAAAGACAATAGGGGTCGTCATGGATCAACCCAGTGCAAGCCCGCAACGCAGTTACACCCGTGGTTCACAGGACAAAGCCTTGCTGGCGATGACCATCGGCCAGGCGTTCGATAACACCGTCGCGCAATACCCGGACGGGGAGGCGCTGGTGGTGCGCCATCAACAGCTGCGTTTGAGCTGGCGGCAATTGGCCGAGGTCGCGGACCTGCACGCCAGAGCGTTGCTGGCGTTGGGGCTGCAGACGGGTGACCGCCTCGGCATCTGGGCGCCGAACTGTGCGCAATGGTGCATCAGCCAGATTGCCACGGCGAAAATCGGCGTGATCCTGGTCAATATCAATCCTGCGTATCGCAGTTCCGAACTCGAATACGTACTCAAGCAATCCGGTTGCCAATGGCTAGTGTGTGCCGGGGCCTTCAAGACCTCGAACTATCACGCGATGCTGCAAGGCCTGGTGCCGGAGCTGGCCGGGCAGTCCATCGGCAAGTTGCAGAGTGAGCGGTTGCCGGAGTTGCGTGGCGTCATCAGCCTGGATGCGCAGCCGCCGAGCGGTTTCCTGCCGTGGTCGCAATTGGCCGGTCTGGCGGGCAGCGTGACGGTCGAGCAACTGCATGAGCGCCAGGACAGCCTGCATTTCGATCAACCGGTGAATATCCAGTACACCTCCGGCACCACCGGTTTCCCCAAGGGCGCGACCCTCAGTCACTACAACATTCTCAACAACGGCTACATGGTCGGTGAAAGCCTGGGCCTGACGGCGGCCGATCGGCTGGTGATCCCGGTGCCGCTGTATCACTGCTTCGGCATGGTCATGGGCAACCTCGGTTGCATCACCCATGGCAGCACGATGATTTACCCGAGCGACGCGTTCGATCCATTGCTGACCCTCGGTACCGTGGCCGACGAAAAAGCCACGGCGCTGTACGGCGTGCCGACCATGTTCATCGCCATGCTCGATCAGCCTCAGCGTGCCAGGTTCGACCTGTCGAGCCTGCGCACCGGGATCATGGCGGGCGCAACCTGTCCTATCGAGGTGATGCGCCGGGTCATCAGCGAAATGCACATGAGCGAAGTGCAGATTGCCTACGGCATGACGGAAACCAGTCCGGTGTCATTGCAGACCGGTCCTTCAGATGACCTGGAGCTGCGCGTGACCACCGTCGGCCGCACCCAGCCACAACTCGAAAGCAAGATCATCGACGAAGCGGGCAACCTGGTGCCCCGTGGCACCATCGGTGAGCTGTGCACCCGCGGTTACAGCGTGATGCTCGGCTATTGGAACAACCCCGAAGGCACGGCGGAAGCCATCGACCAGGCCGGCTGGATGCACACCGGCGACCTGGCGAGCATGAACGACGAGGGTTACGTGTGCATTGCCGGGCGCAACAAGGACATGATCATCCGCGGTGGTGAGAATGTTTACCCGCGGGAGCTGGAAGAATTTTTCTTCACTCATCCGGCCGTTGCGGATGTTCAGGTGATCGGTATTCCTTGCTCGCGCTACGGCGAAGAGATCGTCGCCTGGATCAAGTTCCACCCCGGCCACAGCGCCACCGAGCAAGAACTGCAAGCCTGGTGCAAGGAGCGCATCGCGCACTTCAAGACGCCGCGTTACTTCAAGTTCGTCGAGGCGTTTCCGATGACCGTGACCGGCAAGATCCAGAAATTCCGGATGCGCGAGATCAGTATCGAGGAGTTGCGTAGCAAGCAGGTCTGACGAAGGCCGACTGTAGGAGCGAGCTTGCTCGCGAAGAACGTCAACGATAACGCGTGCAGTCTGGATAAACGCGGTGCCCTTGAGTTCTTCGCGAGCGAGCTCGCTCCTACAGGGGGCGTTGTAAACCTGAACGCCAGACAGCACAAAGGGGAGCCGAAGCTCCCCTTTAATTTCGTTGCGCGTGCTCTTTTTTTATTATTGAGGGTCGGCCTGTTGTTGTTTTTGGCAGCCGTTGCCCTTTACCGCTGTTTTTGGCGATCCCCATCCGGGATCAAGAGCAAACGTATTTTTTTGAGCGCTGATCTACTTTTTCGCTGAGCGATCCAACCAGTACGGGAGCTACCTGAAGGTAGTTTTATTATTCTCTGTCCGGTTGCGGGTAACTCCGAAAAGCACCCTGAAAAGCACATCTTCTCCAAAAAAATCTGTTAGCTGCGTCTCTGCCGTGTTGTTTTTGTTATGTCAGAGTCGTTACGTCTTGTTTTTATTAGGTTTGCCGCAATTTTTTTATTCTTGTTGTGCGATAGAGATAGCAGGAGCCATGCCAACTTTTTAAAAGCCTTTAAAATCAACGATTTGGAGAGTTGTGAGGTTTTGCGCTTCAGGCAAAACCCCACATTTTGTTTCCGTGTTACTCGCTTGCGCCCACGTTTCAGACACAGCGGTAACACCCGGACACACTCAGCACACTCACTGTGCGCTGCGAGCCTTGGCCACGCGGGAACCGGTAGGGCGACCCAGTACGGTACAAATCTGTTGACCGGCAACCATCAAGGCGTCGAGGTCGATTCCGGTATCGATGCCCAGGCCGTTGAGCAGGTAAACCACGTCTTCGGTCGCGACGTTACCGCTGGCGCCCTTGGCATAGGGGCAGCCGCCCAGACCGGCGATGGAGCTGTCGAACACCGAGATGCCTTCCAGCAGGCTGGCATAGATGTTGGCCACGGCCTGACCGTAGGTGTCGTGGAAGTGCCCGGCGAGTTTTTCCCGGGGCACATCCTTTGCTACCGCTTCAAACATCTTGCGGGTTGCGCCAGCGGTGCCGGTGCCGATGGTGTCCCCCAGCGAGACCTCATAGCAGCCCATGGCATACAGTTCACGTGCGACCACGGCGACTTGCTCCGGGGCGACGTTACCTTCATAGGGGCAGCCCAGCACACAGGACACATAGCCGCGCACGGTAATTCCGTGTTGTCTGGCGGCGTCCATGATCGGCGCGAAACGCTCCAGGCTTTCGCTGATCGAGCAATTGATGTTGCGTTGGGAAAACGCCTCTGAAGCCGCCGCGAACACGGCCACTTCCTTGACCCCGGCGGCGAGGGCATCTTCGAAACCGCGCAAGTTGGGAGTGAGCGCGCCATAAACCACACCCGGTTTGCGCTGGATCTGCGCGAAGACTTCGGCGGAGCCGGCCATCTGAGGTACCCACTTGGGCGACACAAAACTGCCGACTTCTATATAGCCAAGCCCGGCTGCGGTCAGTGCATCGACCAGTTGTACCTTGTCGGTAACACTGATGGGCCGGGCTTCGTTTTGCAGGCCGTCGCGTGGGCCGACTTCGACAAGGCGTACGTGGGTGGGGAGGGGCATGGGGTTCGACCTGTGTGAATTGTTCGAAGAACACTGTAGGAGCGAGCCTGCTCGCGATGGACTCCCAGGCACCGCGTTTATCCAGCAGACTCGCGTTATCGTTAACGACCATCGCGAGCAAGCTCGCTCCTACAGGGGGCGGGTTTTATTGAATGGCTTCCTGGTTTTTGAGCGTCTGCTCCAAAGCCTGCACACAGCGCTCTTCGGCGGTATCGAGCTCAAGCTTCATCTGTTCGATGTCCAGCAACTGCTGTTCAAGCTGCTCACGGCGCTCGCTGATTTTCGCCAGCATGCTATGCAACTGCTTGGTGTTACCGCTGGACGGGTCGTAGAGCTCGATCAGTTCGCGGCATTCAGCCAGCGAGAAACCGATGCGCTTGCCCCGCAGGATCAGCTTCAGGCTGACCTTGTCGCGGGGTGAGTAAATACGTTCCTGGCCACGACGCTCAGGGCTGAGCAGGCCTTGCTCTTCATAAAAGCGAATGGCCCGGGTGGTGATGTCGAGCTCGCGGGCGAGATCGGAAATGCTGTAGGTCTGGCTGCTCATGGAAGCGCTCGCAAAAGGTCATGGCGCTAAGCTAATGGCAGGTTGACGTTTACGTCAAGGGAGAAAAGATCGCAGCCTGCGGCAGCTCCTACCCGGGATTTGTATTCACCCTGTAGGAGCTGCCGCAGGCTGCGATCTTTTGATTTTTCTCAAACCGGTTGTTTATCCAGTTTTCTCTCCTGCGCCGTCACCTGCTGGCACAACTCGATCATCTGCTCGCGCATCCAGCGGTTCGCCGGGTCCTGGTCGGTGCTTTCGTGCCAGTAAAGGTGGGTTTCCACTGGCGGCACATCGTTGACCGGCAGATAAAAGGCGTGCAGGTCATTACGCCGGGCGAAGCGTTCCGGCACGGTCATGACCATGTCCGTCTGTTGCAGCACTTGCGAAGCCATCAGGTAATGCTGGGAGCGCAGGGCGATCTTGCGCTGGATGCCCATCTTGCCCAACGCCAGGTCGACATAGCCGAGGCCGCTGCGGCGGCTGGAAATATGGATGTGGGTCAGGCCCAGGTAATCATCCAGGGTGAGTTTCTCCTTGCCCGCCAGCGGATGCCCCTTGCGCATGGCACACACGTAGCGGTCTTCCATCAATTTGACGTGGCGCACCTGCGGGTCGGTGTTGAGCGGTGCATCGACCGCGAAGTCGAGCCGACCGGCCGCCAGCTCCTTGGTGGTTTCACGGCGTTTGGACAGGAAGCTTTCGATGATCACCGTCGGCGCCAGGCGGCGCAGGCGCTGGAACAGCGGCGGCAGGATCACCGCTTCGGTGAGGTCGGTCATGCTGATGCGGTAGGTCTTGACCGCTTGCTGCGGGTTGAAAATGCGGCTTTCCTGCACCGATACGCGCAGCAGCGAGAGGGCGTTGCGCACCGGGCCGATGATGTTCTGCGCCATAGGCGTGGGCACCATGCCCTGGGCGGTGCGCACGAATAGCGGGTCGTTGAAGGTTTCGCGCAGACGCGCCAGCGCGTTCGACACCGCCGGTTGGGTGATGCCGACGATTTGCCCGGCGCGGGTCAGGTTGGCTTCGGTGTAGATCGCGTCGAAGACGATGAAAAGGTTGAGATCGACCTTGCTCAGATTCATTACGCGGCTCTCTTATTGTGTGGGCGGACTGACCTTGACGATCAGCCGATCATATATCGGTGATGAATGTTTATACACGCCGAGAATAGGCTAGGTAAATTATCAACGCTGTTCTAGCATCGATACATGACCTAAACAACCTCCCCCAAGAAGGTATCTTGCTCATGGATTTCGCTTATTCGCCCAAGGTTCAGGAACTGCGCGAGCGCGTGACTGCGTTCATGGACACCTACGTTTATCCCGCCGAAGCCGTGTTCGAGCGCCAGGTCGCCGAAGGCGATCGCTGGCAGCCGACCGCGATCATGGAAGAACTCAAACTCAAGGCCAAGGCCGAAGGCCTGTGGAATTTGTTTCTGCCTGAGTCCGAACTGGGTGCCGGCCTGACCAACCTCGAATACGCGCCGCTGGCGGAAATCATGGGCCGCTCGCTGCTAGGGCCAGAGCCGTTCAACTGCTCGGCACCGGACACCGGCAACATGGAAGTGCTGGTGCGTTACGCCAACGAAGAGCAGAAACAACGCTGGCTCGAACCATTGCTGCGCGGCGAGATCCGCTCGGCCTTCGCCATGACCGAACCGGACGTTGCGTCCTCCGACGCCACCAACATGGCTGCCCGTGCGGTGCGCGATGGCGACGAGTGGGTGATCAGCGGCAAGAAATGGTGGA
The DNA here is from genome assembly GCF_056398125.1 of Pseudomonas sp. 05L36. Lineage (NCBI taxonomy): Bacteria > Pseudomonadati > Pseudomonadota > Gammaproteobacteria > Pseudomonadales > Pseudomonadaceae > Pseudomonas > Pseudomonas sp. 05L36. The sequence goes on from NZ_JBFTOU010000021.1 coordinate 96,063, forward strand.
CCTCGGGTGCTTGCGACCCGCGCTGCAAAATCCTGATTTTCATGGGGCTGAGCAATCCGGATGCGCCACGCCACGCGCAGCACTCGATGATTCTGGTGCCGGTGGATGCGCCTGGTGTGAAGATCGTGCGTCCGCTGCCGGTGTTCGGTTACGACGATGCACCTCATGGCCACGCCGAAGTGCATTTCGAAAACGTCCGGGTGCCGTACGAAAACGTCCTGTTGGGCGAAGGACGCGGCTTTGAAATCGCACAAGGTCGCCTTGGCCCTGGCCGGATTCACCACTGCATGCGTTCGATCGGCATGGCCGAGCGCGCACTGGAACTGATGTGCAAGCGCTCGGTGAGCCGCACCGCATTCGGCAAACCCCTGGCGCGGCTGGGCGGTAACGTCGACAAGATCGCCGACTCGCGGATGGAAATCGACATGGCACGCCTGCTGACGTTGAAAGCGGCGTACATGATGGACACCGTCGGCAACAAAGTGGCCCGTAGCGAGATCGCGCAGATCAAGGTCGTCGCGCCAAACGTTGCGTTGCGAGTGATCGACCGGGCGATCCAGATTCATGGCGGGGCAGGGGTTTCCAACGATTTCCCGCTGGCCTACATGTACGCGATGCAGCGTACCCTGCGCCTGGCCGACGGCCCGGACGAAGTGCACCGTGCAGCGATCGGTAAATTCGAAATCGGCAAATATGTGCCGAAGGATATGATGCGTAGCGGGCATTAAGAAAAGTTAAAAGATCGCAGCCTTCGGCAGCTCCTACAGGATACGCGCACATCTGTAGGAGCTGCCGAAGGCTGCGATCTTTTCAGTACACCCAAACCTCAACCCGCCGATTCCTGATCCTTCCCTCATCGGCGTTATTGGCCGCCACTGGCATTTCGGCACCGAATCCACGAATCTCGCGAAACACCACGCCGCTCTTCACCAACTCCCGCCGTACCGCCATGGCCCGCAGTTTCGACAACAGATCGGCACGCGCCGGGTCGCTCTTGGCATCGCCAAACCCTACCAGCGTCACTTGCCCAGACATTTTGTCTTGCTGCTTTATATAGTCGAGCACTCGCGTCAGGTCTTGCCGCGCCTTGTTGTCCAGGCTGGCACTGCCTTCTTCGAAGCGAAAATTCACCGACAATCGCTGGGCATGCCGACTCAGCGCCTGATACCCCTCGGGCATCAACGCATTGGGGGTGACGGCCATGGCCTGGACGGTTTGTGCAATAAAACCGTTGGCCGCGACGATGGCCTGGCCATTGCTGCTTTGAGCGAAGGCCACTAGCGCGTAGGCCCAGGGATTTTTGCCATTGGGTGGCAGGTAGAAGAACAACCGGCGGGACAGCGGATAGTCTTCCGTGGCAATCAGGCTGTTGAGCGGCAACATGGCTTGCGATTGCCCGTCGACAATGGCCACGGCTTTGGCCTGGCGCACATAGGGCAATCCGATAAATCCGATGCCTTGCGGGTCGGCGCTGACCGCATCGGACAGTTGCTCGCTGGACTCGAAGCGTTTTGCCGTGCTGCTCAGAGTTTTCCCACGGCTACTGAGGACCAGTTCCTTGAAGGTGTCGTAGGTCCCGGACTGATCATCCCGTGCATACAGATGAATCGGCCCGCCGCTGCTACCTATGTCTTCCCAGGTTTTCACCTCGCCACTGAAAATGCGCGCCAGTTGCACGGTGTCGAGTTGGTTCAGCGGATTGTCCGGGTGAAGGATGATCGCCAGGCCATCGATGGCGATGACCTGTTCGGCGCTCGGACTTTTCAGGTCACCGAGGGATTGCAGGCTGGCCAGTTCGCTGTCCCTGATCGGGCGCGACGAGGCGGCAAGATCGGCACTGGCGGTTTTTAGCGCGGTGAAACCGGTGCTGGAACCATGGGCCGCCACCTCCACCACGACCCGATGGCCTTGAACGGTTTCACCGACAATGCGCAGTTCGTTGGCGGTGTCCGAGGCTTCGCGGTGAATCCTGCGCAGGCCTTGTTCACTCATCAGGCCCTCGACCAGCGCCGGTCCCAATGCCGCGCCAATGGTGTTGGAACCCTGGATGCGCAGCACGGTGCCGTGTTCGGGTGTCGGCAAGTCGCCGGCCGGGGCCGCCTGCGGCAAGCCCATGCACAGCATCAACAGGAACAGCACGCGCAGCATCATGCCGGCACCTTACATAGCCAAAGGAGGTGCCGGGAGATTAAGTCAGTAAGGTTTCCGAAAAATGACACTTGTAGGAGCGAGCTTGCTCGCGATGGCGGACTGTCAGTCAACATTGGTGCTGAATGTCACACCGCAATCGCGAGCAAGCTCGCTCCCACAGGGGATTGTGGTTGGTCCTGAATCAGCTCAATTCAAGCCAGATCGGCGCATGGTCCGAAGGTTTTTCCATGCCGCGCAGTTCGTAGTCCACCCCTGCGGCTTTCACCCGTGGCAGCAAGCCGTGGGAGGCGAGGATCAGGTCGATGCGCAGGCCACGCTTGGGCTCGTCTTCGAAGCCACGGCTGCGGTAGTCGAACCAGCTGAAGGTGTCGCTCACGTCCGGGTTCAGGTGGCGGAAACTGTCGACCAGGCCCCAGTTCTTCAAGCGGGCCATCCACTCGCGCTCTTCCGGCAGGAAGCTGCATTTGCCGGTTTTCAGCCAGCGCTTCATGTTGTCCGGGCCGATGCCGATGTCGCAGTCTTCCGGGGAAATGTTCACATCGCCCATCACCACCAGCGGCTGGTCGTTCTTGAACTGGCTTTCCAGCAATTGCTGCAAGTCGCTGTAGAAACGTTCCTTGGCCGGGAATTTGGTCGGGTGGTCGCGGTTTTCGCCCTGTGGGAAATAACCGTTCATGATGGTCACCGGCACACCATTGGCGTCGGCGAAGGTGCCCCAGATGAAGCGCCGCTGGGCGTCTTCTTCGTCGGTGGCGAAACCCTTGTGCAGGGCCAGCGGTTCCTGGCGCGAGAGCAGGGCGACGCCGTAATGCCCCTTTTGTCCGTGGAAATACACGTGGTAGCCCAGTGCTCTGACTTCATCGAGGGGAAACTGGTCGTCGTGGACCTTGGTTTCCTGCAAGCCGATCACATCGGGTTGGTGCTTTTCGATCAGCGCCGCCAGCTGATGGGGACGGGCGCGCAGCCCGTTGATGTTGAAGGAGACGATCTTCATGGTCGGCAGTCCTGGCAAAAAGGCGATGCTAGCTGACATGTGGGAATCGGGCCAGTGTGGGGTGAGGGGATTTAATGTGTTCTGTCAGATCTGCGTTGACCGTCCCGACTTGCTCGCGAAGGCGATTTCATTGCCTACACTCATTTCGGATCTGTAAGGAACTGTGTCAGCGCCGATCAGCTCGTAACAACAAGAGCGCAGCCACCCGAGCTGTGCCGGGGAGATCAACCGTCATGCCCGAAACCTCGACTGCCATCGCCGATATTCACATGCTCGACAGCGGCTACGCCCGCGAAGCGCGTTCGCTGCTGTACCAGGCTTATCGACACGAGCCGACTTTCGGCTATTTGTTTGAAGCCGAACGCCCCGGTTACGAACAGCGGGTTCGCGCCACCGTGCGCGAACTGGTGAGCCAGCATTTTCTCCAGGACCTGCCTGCCATCGGCCTGTTGGTCAACGACCGCCTGATCGGCATCGCTCTGATCGCGCCGCCGCAACGTCGTCTCGGTGTCACTGAAAGTTGGGCCTGGCGCCTGCGGATGCTGCTCAGCACGGGATTTCGCTGCACCCGTCGCTACCTCGAATATCACGCTGCCGTGGAGGCCTGCGTGCCGAATGACTCGGTGCATGTCTTGCCATTGCTGGGGGTTCATCCGCAGTTCCAGGGCAAGCATTTCGGCGAGCAACTGTTGCAAGCCGTGCACAACTGGTGCGCCGTGGATGAAAACTCACAGGGCGTGATCCTCGATACCGGGAATCCTCGCTATCTGGAGTTCTATAAGCGCCAGGGCTATGAGGAAATCGGTGAAGTTGCCGTAGGACCGATTCGCGAGCATGTGTTTTTTCACCCCAATCCCCAGGTGTTACAAACAGCAACGGCTTGAACGGCGAACTTTCCGGGCATGTCAGGCTCTATCACGCTCTCAAGCTCGTGATAGCATCCGCGCCTATGAAGTTTCCAGGAAGAATTACCAGCGGTGTGCTGATGCTGATGACCAGCTGCACGGCGCTGGCTCAAAGTGAATTGGATGTACGGATCAAACCGTCCAATGATGAGCTGAAGGCCAATATAGAAGGCTATATCGGCAGCCTCGGCGATCGCGACGAGCAGGCGTTGCTGCGCTTCAGCCGTGGCGCTGAAGAACAGGCGCACAAGGCCGCCCAGGCCTTGGGCTACTACCAGCCGCACATCGACAGCGAGGTGAAGGGCGGCGAAAAGCCGCGCCTGGTGCTGAAAGTCGACCCCGGCGAGCCGGTGCACTTGCGTAACGTCACGGTGCGTGTCGACGGTCCGGCAGCCTCCCTCAAGTCCTTTCGAATCCCTAAAAGCGACGCGCTCAAGCCCGGCGCCGTGCTCAACCATGGGCATTACGAGGACGCCAAGCGCCTGATCCAGAATCAGGCTTCGCGCTATGGCTTTTTCAGCGGCCGATTCACCCGTTCAAAATTGTCGGTCGACCCGCGTGCCGGCGTCGCCGATATCGAACTGATCTATGAAAGCGGTCCGCGCTATACCTTGGGCAAGGTCAGTTTCGAGGGCGATACGCCGTTCGACGACGAGCTGCTGCAACGCATGGTGCCGTTCAAGGCCGGTACGCCGTATGACTCGGAACTGATCGCCGAACTCAATCAGAACCTGCAATCGAGCGGCTACTTCGAAGGCGTGCGCGTGGACGCGGCACCCGCGGCGTCCAAGGACGATGCGATCCCGGTGGACGTCAAGCTCGAAACCCGCAAGCCGCGGACCATGGGCCTGGGACTGGGTTTCTCCACCGACGTCGGCCCACGTGCCAAGGCCAACTGGACCCGACACTGGGTCAACGCCCAAGGGCACAGTTATGGCTGGGAGACCGAAGTCTCGGCGCCGCGGCAAAACGTCGGGTTGTTCTACGACATTCCACTGGACCCGCCACTGACCGACAAGCTGCGTTTTGCCGGCGGCTATCAGAATGAGGACATTGCCGGCACCGACACCCACAGCAAGTTGCTGACCCTCGGCCCCGAATGGCACAGCAAATTGCCCAGCGGCTGGCAACGGGTGGTGTCGCTCAAATGGCAACGCGAGGATTACCAGCTCGGCGACGACTCGGGCCTGAGTAACTTGCTGATGCCCGGCGTGAATTATTCGTACCTGAAAAGCGACAACCGCATCGACCCGCATAACGGCTATCGGCTGCAATTCGAATCCAAAGTGGCCAAGGAAGGTCTGGGTTCCGACAGCAACCTGATCTACGGCACGGCGCTGGTCAAAGGCCTGACCACGGTGTTCGACAACCATCGTTTCCTCGGGCGGGTGCAGGTCGGCGGCAGTGCCACCAACGGCTTCAAATCGGTGCCGCCATCGCTGCGCTTCTTCGCCGGTGGCGATCAGAGCGTGCGCGGTTACGACTATCAGAGCCTGTCCCCGGAAAACTCCGACGGCGACCGCATCGGTGGCCGCTACATGGTCGCCGCCAGCGCGGAATATCAGTATTCCATCGCTGAAAAATGGCGGATCGCGACCTTTGTCGATCAGGGCAACTCCTTCAACACACTCGAACTGCCGAACCTCAAGACCGGGGTCGGTATCGGCGTGCGCTGGGTATCGCCGGTGGGGCCGATCCGCCTCGACCTGGCCCACGCGCTGGACGACGATGGCGGCATTCGACTGCACTTTTCCATGGGGCCTGAGCTGTGAAGCGTGGTTTGAAAGTAACGCTGCTGGCGATAGCGGCACTGTTGATGCTGGTTGTCCTGACGCTGGCCACAGTGCTGGGCACGGCGACGGGCAGCCGCTGGGCGTTGGGCTTCGTACCGGGGTTGACCCTGGACAACTTCCAGGGCCGGCTGGGCGGGCAGTGGAGCGCCGACCGGGTGTTATGGCAACAGGCCAACAACCGGGTTGAGCTGAGCAAGGTGATTTTTGCCTGGTCGCCGTTGTGCCTGTCCCGCAGGGCCTTGTGCATCGAGCAATTGCAGGCCGATCAGGTCAGCCTGACGTTCCCGCCGGGTGCCGAAGAGCCAGACAGCGGCCCGATCACGCTCCCGGAGCTCAAGTTACCGTTGGCCCTCGAACTGGGGGAGATCAAGGTCGGTAGCCTGTTGTTCAACGGCAGCGAGGAGCTCAAGGGCTTGCAACTGGCGGCGCACTGGACGGCGGCCGGTTTGAGGATCGATTCGGTGGCATTGCAGCGCGATGACCTGAGCCTGAACCTGTCCGGCCTGCTGCAACCCTCCGGTAACTGGCCCCTCAGTGCCGAAGGCAAGCTGACCCTGTTGTCGACGCCTGAGCCCTTGGCGCTGGCGCTGAAAGTCGACGGCGACCTGCTCAAGACTCTGAACCTGAAAGCTGACAGCAGCGGTTACCTCAACGGGCAACTGACCGGCGAACTGCAACCGCTGGTGGAAAACCTGCCGGCCAAGGTGCGGATCACCGCCGATGGCTTCAAGCCCGGTGCCGATCTGCCGGACACCCTGCAACTCAATCAGCTTGAGCTCACGGGTTCCGGCGACTTGATGAACGGCTACGCGCTGCTCGGCAAAGCCACGCTACCCGCCGAGCAAGGGCCAGTCGCCCTGGCGCTGCAAGGCAAGGTCGACGCCAAGGGTGCGCAGATCGCCGCGCTGGACCTGACCGCCAACGACAAGCAAAGCCTCAAGCTCACAGGGCTTGTGGATTGGAGCAAGGGCCTGAGCGCCGAGGCGAAGATTGACTGGCTGGACTTCCCGTGGCACAGGCTCTATCCGCTCATCGACGAACCGCAAGTAGCGCTTCGCACGTTCACCGGCGAAGTTTCTTACACCGACGGCAAGTACCTCGGGCATTTCGCCGCCGCGGCGGATGGTCCGGCCGGCGCTTTCACCCTGGCCAGCCCTTTCGCGGGCGACCTGACGAAAATCTACCTGCAACAGATTCAACTCCAGGCCGGGCAGGGCAAGGCTGAAGGGCACCTGAGCCTGCAATTCGCCGACGGCATTGCCTGGGACACCGCGCTGGACCTGTCGGCGATCAACCCCGCGTACTGGGTCGCAGAGCTGCCGGGTACGCTGGCCGGGCCGTTGCGCAGCCAGGGCGAGATGAAGAGCGAAATGCTCAGCCTCAATGCCGACCTGGACCTCAAGGGCAAACTGCGCGGTCAACCGGCGGTGATCCAGGCCAAGGCCGATGGCCGTGGTGAGCAGTGGAACCTCAACGCCCTGCAAATCCGCCTCGGTGACAACAGCATCACTGGCAAGGGCAGCCTGCAACAGAAACTCGCCGGGCAGGTTGACCTCAAGTTGCCGCGCCTGGCCCAGCTCTGGCCAGAACTGCGCGGCCAGCTCAATGGCCGCGTGGATGTCGCCGGCACACTCAAGGCGCCCCAGGGCAAGCTTGACCTGCAAGGCTCGCAATTGGCTTTCCAGGACAATCGCCTGCAAAGCCTCAACCTGGACGCCACGCTGGACAGCGCGCAACGGGCGAAAATCGACCTCAAGGGCAGCGGCATCCAGGCCGGCGACACCTCACTGGGAACCCTGACCGCCAGCGGCCAGGGCGACATCGAAAACCAGAAGCTGAGCCTCGATCTGCAAGGGCCGAAGTTGAAACTGGCGCTGGGTCTGGACGGTGCGCTGGACAAGGGCAATTGGCGCGGACGCCTGGCCAGCGGTGATATCCAGGCCGGTGGCCAGGACTGGAAGCTACAAGGGCCGGCGAAACTCGAACGCCTGGCGGACGGCAAAATCAATTTTGGCGCCCATTGCTGGGCATCCGGCCAGGCCAGCCTGTGCGGTGAAGACTCGCGCCTGATGCCCGAGCCGAAGCTGCGTTATCACCTCAAGCAATTCCCGATCGACAGTCTCGCGCAATGGTTGCCGAAGGATTTCGCCTGGCAGGGGCGGCTCAATGCCGACCTGCAGCTGGACCTGCCGGCCAGCGGCCCGAACGGCCAGATCAGTGTCGATGCCGGCGGTGGCACCTTGCGCATCAAGGAAAAGGACCAGTGGCTGGACTTCCCGTACCAGACCCTGAAACTCACCAGCAAACTCACGCCCAAACGCATCGACACCGAGCTCAATTTCGTCGGTGGCAAACTCGGTGAACTGAGGGTGCAGGCGCAGCTCAATCCGTTGCCGAAAAACAAACCGTTGAGTGGCTCGTTCCGCTTGAGCGGGCTGGACCTGTCGGTGGCGCGGCCGTTTGTGCCAATGGTCGAAAAGCTGGCCGGGCGCCTGAATGGCAGTGGCACGATTTCCGGTGGGCTGTTGGCGCCACAGGTCAATGGCAGTCTGCAACTGAGCGACGGCGTGATTGCCGGACCTGAGCTGCCGATGGAGCTGCAAAACCTGCACGTTCAAGCGCTGATCGCCGGCGAAAACGTATCGATCAATGGTGGCTGGAACAGCGGCAAGGTTGGGCAGGGCAGCCTGAACGGCAACATCGCCTGGGGCCAGGCGCTGGTGGTAGACCTGGCGCTCAAGGGCTCGCAGTTACCAGTCACCGTCGAGCCTTATGCCAAGCTTGAGGTCGCTCCGGACCTGAAAATCTCGATGAAGGATGACGAGTTGGCCATCGCTGGCAAAGTGCTGGTGCCCCGGGGCGAAATCACCATTCGCGAATTGCCGCCGTCGACGGTCAAGGTCTCCGATGACACGGTGATCGTCGGTCAGCAAACCGAGGAGGGTAAACCGCCGCTGGCGATGAAGATGGACATCGAAGTGCTGGTCGGCGAGGACAAGCTGAGCTTTGCAGGATTTGGCCTGACCGCGAATGTGCAGGGGCATGTGCACATCGGTGACAACATGGACACCCGTGGCGAGCTGTGGCTAAACGATGGCCGATACCGCGCCTACGGCCAGCGGCTTTCGGTGCGCCGGGCACGCTTGCTGTTTGCCGGGCCCATCGATCAGCCGTACCTGGACATCGAGGCCATTCGCAAGACCGACGATATCATCGCCGGCATTCGCCTGAGTGGCAGCGCCGAGCAGCCGACTACGCAGATCTTTTCCGAACCGGCCATGAGCCAGGAACAGGCCTTGTCCTATCTGGTGCTCGGGCGTCCGCTGAGCAGCAATGGCGAAGACAACAACATGCTCGCCCAGGCGGCCCTCGGTCTGGGCTTGATGGGCAGTTCCGGAGTGACCAGTGGCCTGGCCAAGAACCTGGGCATCCAGGACTTCCAGCTTGACACCCAGGGCAGCGGCACTGCCACCAGTGTGGTGGCCAGCGGCAATATTTCCGAGAAGCTCAGCCTGCGCTACGGTGTCGGCGTGTTCGAACCGGCCAACACCATTGCCTTGCGCTACAAGCTGAGCAAGAAGGTCTACCTCGAAGCCGCGGGTGGCGTGGCCAGTTCGCTGGACATCTTCTACAAGCGGGATTTCTAGTCCCTTCAAAATCAAAAGATCGCAGCCTTTAGTCAACTAAATACAAAGCTTCCTAACTATTACGTTGACATTCGCTGCTTAGGCAGTAATATCTCGACATACATTCACTGCCTAGGCAGCTAATTGGTGGTCAGATGAAACATTTCTCTCCAGACGATTTCCAGAATTGCCATCTCGGTTTGTTGCTCGGACGCGCCGCGCTGCTCAAGGACCGGATCATCGACACCCACATGGAACCCCACGGCATCACTGCCGCGCAGTTCAAGGTGTTGATCATCATGGCCCAGTTCGGCGTCGATTCGCCGGGCGAGTTGTGCCGCCACCTGTCCCTGGACAGCGGTTCAATGACCCGCATGCTCGATCGTCTGGAACAGAAAGGTTTCCTCGCTCGCCAACGCTCCGAGGCGGATCGTCGCCAAGTGCAGCTTGTGCTCACGGAAGAAGGGCAGAAGCTCGCCGGGCTGCTGCCGCACATCGGCGCCGAAGCCATGAATGAACTGGCCGGTGCCATCACTCCAGAGGAGCTGAAAACCCTGGAGTTGATCCTGAAGAAAATTTTGGTGGCAGCCGGTGACGCGATCACCCTGCTGCGGGTAGGTGACAAATGAGCAGTACCCCCTTGCGTACCGGTCTGAGCCTGGTGCTGTTGGCCATGAGCGTCGCCGGTTGCGCCAGTTACAGCGGCCTGAAAACCGAAGGCGTCAGCCTCGACGCGAAAAACCTCAAGGCCGGACAATCCCTCAGCGGCGTGACGTTGTCGCCGGCCGCCTGGCCGAAAAGCGACTGGTGGAAAAGCCTCGGCGACCCGCAACTCGACGGCCTGATCCGCGAGGCCTTGCGCGACAGCCCGGACATGCAGATCGCCGACGCCCGTGCCCATCAGGCCAGCGCTGCCGCTTCCGCAGTCGACGCCGAGCGGATGCCGACCCTGGATGCCAGCGCCGGTGTCAGCCGCTCGCGCCAGGCCCGGGACCAGGACCCGCGCGGGCAGGGCGACACGTACGCCACCATTCGCAACATCAGCACCAGTTTCAATTACAACTTCGACCTGTGGGGCGGTCAGCGCGATGCCTGGGAAGCGGCCCTCGGCCAGGCCCGCGCCGCCGAAGTCGACCAGCAGGCTGCGCAATTGACGCTGGCCGCCGATGTCGCCCGCGCCTACAGCGATCTCGGCCAGGCACACATCGTCTATGACCTGTCCAACGAAGACCTCAAGCGCACCCGGCAAATGCTCGACCTGAGCCAGCGGCGCCTGACTGCCGGGATCGACAGCCAGTACCAGTTCCAGCAGACCGAAAGCCTGGAAGCCACTTCCCAGGCCAACCTGATCGACGCCGAAAAGCGCTTGAACAGCGCGAAAATCGCTCTCGCGGTGCTGCTCGGCAAAGGCCCGGACCGTGGCAATGAAATTGCCCGACCCAACATTCTTCAGCCGAGTGCGGTAGCGCTACCTTCGGTGCTGCCGGCCGAGTTGCTCGGACGTCGCCCGGACCTGGTGGCCGCGCGCTGGCGGGTCGAGGCGGCGAGCAAAAGCATCGATGCCGGCAAGACCCGGTTCTATCCCAACCTGAACCTCAGTGCCGCCGCCGGTGCCGAATCCTTGTTGGGCGATGCGATGTTTGGTTCGGCCAGCCGCTTCTTCAACATTGCACCGACGATCTCGGTGCCGATCTTCGACGGTGGTCGCTTGCGCGCCGACCTCGATTCGCGCGACGCCGATTACGACCTCGCCGTGGCGCAGTACAACAAAAACCTGGTGAAGGCGCTGGGGGATGTCAGCGACAGTATCAACCAGTTGCGCGATATCGGCCGGCAGATCGCTGCCCAGCAGCACGCCACCGACATCGCCCAGGATTCCTACAACACCGTGGTCCAGCGTTACGGTTCCGGCATCGGCAACTACCTGGACGTACTCAGCATCGAGCAGCAACTGCTCCAGGCCCAGCGCCAGCTGGCCAACCTGAATGCCGAGCAGATTGACCTGTCGATCCAGTTGATGCAGGCGCTGGGCGGCGGCTTCCAGCCTGAGGCCATTGCCTCGGCCAACGCCGCGCCAGCCACGCTGACCCACTAATTCAAGGTATTTGTCATGGCCACTGCCGATACAACTCAACCTCCTGAAAACACCCCGGGCAACCCCAATTCGGGCAAGCGCAAATTCATGTTGTTGATCCTGGCGGCCGTCGTCGTGCTGAGCGGCGCGGGCGTCTGGGCCTACCACGAGTTCTACGGGCGCTGGAGCGAAAGCACCGACGACGCCTATGTGAACGGCAACGTGGTGGAAATCACGCCGCTGGTCACCGGCACCGTGGTCAGCATCGGTGCCGACGACGGCGATCTGGTCCATGAAGGCCAGGTGCTGGTGAACTTCGACCCGAACGATGCCGAAATCGGCCTGCAAAACGCCCAGGCCAACCTGGCGCGCACCGTGCGTCAGGTGCGTGGCTTGTACAGCGATGTGGATGGCATGAAAGCCCAGGTCAACGCCCAGAAAGCCGAAGTGCAAAAGGCCCAGGACAACTTCAGCCGCCGCAAGAACCTCGCCGCTGGCGGGGCTATTTCCCAGGAAGAGCTGTCCCATGCCCGCGACGACCTGACCTCGGCGCAAAACGCCCTGGCCAACGCCGAACAAAAGCTCAAGACCACCAGCGCGCTGGTCGATGACACCGTGGTTTCGTCGCACCCGGACGTAATGGCCGCTGCCGCACAACTGCGTCAGGCGTACTTGAATAACTCGCGCAGTACGCTGATTGCACCGGTGACCGGTTACGTGGCCAAGCGTTCTGTACAACTTGGCCAGCGCGTGCAACCAGGTACCGCGCTGATGGCGGTGATTCCGCTGGATCAACTGTGGATCGACGCCAACTTCAAGGAAACCCAGCTGCGTGACATGCGCATCGGCCAGCCGGTCGAGATCGAAACCGACCTCTACGGCAGCGACGTCAAATACAGCGGCACCATCGACAGCCTCGGCGCCGGGACCGGCAGCGCCTTTGCCCTGCTGCCGGCGCAGAACGCCACCGGTAACTGGATCAAGATCGTGCAGCGCGTGCCGGTGCGGATCCACGTCAACGCCGAAGAGCTGGCAAAACACCCGTTGCGGGTTGGCCTGTCGACCATGGTCGATGTGAATCTGCGCGACCAGAGCGGGCCGGTGTTGGCGCAACAACCGCCGCAGAAGGCTTCGTTCAGCACTAACGTCTACGACCGTCAGTTGGCCGAGGCCGACGCGATGATCACCCAGTTGATCCACGACAACAGCGCCGCGGTCAGCAAAACCGCGCAACGCTGATTCGCCAATCCGTCATCACACCGACCCCTGTGGGAGCGAGCCTGCTCGCGATAGCGGACTGACATTCAACATCAATGTCGACTGAACCGACGCAATCGCGAGCAAGCTCGCTCCCACAGGGCCAGTTGCGTCTGTAACAGGCGCAGCGCCAGCCCAGTTTCAAAGGATTCGCGATGAGCAATAACGCGTCTTTCACGCCACCCAGCCTGCTGCTCAGCACCATCGGCCTGTCGCTGGCGACCTTCATGCAAGTGCTCGACACCACCATCGCCAACGTGGCGCTGCCGACGATCTCCGGCAACCTGGGCGTGAGTTCGGAGCAGGGCACCTGGGTCATCACCTCGTTCGCCGTGAGCAACGCCATCGCCCTACCGCTGACCGGTTGGCTCAGTCGGCGTTTCGGCGAGGTGAAGCTGTTTGTCTGGGCGACACTGCTGTTCGTGCTGGCCTCGTTTTTGTGCGGGATTTCCACCTCAATGCCCGAGCTGGTGGGCTTCCGGGTGCTGCAAGGGGTGGTGGCGGGGCCGTTGTACCCGATGACCCAGACCTTGTTAATTGCCGTTTATCCTCCAGCGAAACGGGGGATGGCACTGGCATTGCTGGCAATGGTGACGGTGGTCGCGCCGATTGCCGGTCCGATCCTCGGCGGCTGGATCACTGACAGCTATAGCTGGCCGTGGATCTTCTTTATCAATGTGCCGATCGGCCTGTTCGCGGCATGGGTGGTGACTCAGCAGATGAAAAAGCGTCCGGTGGTCACCAGCCGCCAACCGATGGATTACGTCGGCTTGATCGCGCTGATCATTGGCGTCGGGGCGCTGCAGATCGTGCTCGACAAGGGCAACGATGCCGACTGGTTCGAGTCCAGTTTCATCGTGATCGGTTCGGTGATTTCGGTGGTGGCCCTGGCGTTCTTCGTGATCTGGGAAATGACCGACGAACACCCGGTGGTCAACCTGCGCCTGTTCGCCCATCGCAACTTCCGTTACGGCACCATCGTGTTGATTCTGGGGTACGCCGGGTTCTTCGGGATCAATCTGATCCTGCCGCAATGGTTGCAGACGCGACTGGGCTACACCGCGACCTGGGCAGGTTTTGCCGTGGCGCCGCTGGGGATCCTGCCGGTGCTGCTGTCGCCGTTTGTCGGCAAGTACGCGCCGCGATTCGACATGCGCGTGCTGGCGGGCGGGGCGTTCCTGGCCATCGGCCTGAGCTGTTTCATGCGAGCAGGCTTCACCAATGAAGTGGACTTCCAGCACATCGCGCTGGTGCAGTTGTTCATGGGGATCGGCGTGGCGCTGTTCTTCATGCCGACCCTGACCATCCTGCTGTCGGACCTGCCACCGAGCCAGATTGCCGACGGTTCGGGGCTGGCGACGTTCTTGCGTACCTTGGGCGGCAGTTTCGCGGCGTCGTTGACCACCTGGATCTGGATTCGCCGGGCGGATCAGCATCACGCCTACCTGACCGAAAGCATCACCCCGTTCGATCCGGCGACCCGCGAAGCGCTGACCAACCTGGGCGGGGCAGGGGTCAAGGCCTACACGCAGCTGGAGCAGACGGTGATCAGCCAGGCGTACATCATGTCCACGGTGGATTACTTCACCTTGCTGGGCTGGATGTTCATGGGGTTGATCCTGATTGTATGGCTGGCCAAGCCGCCGTTTACTGCCAAGGCGGGGCCTGCTTCGGCAGGGCACTGATTAGCCAGGATCGCAGCCTTCGGCAGCTCCTACAGAGGCATGTGTACACTCTGTAGGAGCTGCCGAAGGCTGCGATCTTTTGATCTTTAAGGCGCTGCGAAATCGAAAGGCGCCAGCGCAAACCCTTGCTCATCCACCTGCAACGCCCACCCTTGACGATCCCAATCCCCCAGCACAATGCGCCGGGCCGCCTGCTCGCCAAGCTGCAACTTGTGAATCGCGGGACGATGGGTATGCCCGTGGATCAAGGTTTTCACCCCGTACTCCTGCATGATCCGCGGAATTTCCTCGGGCGTGACATCGACGATGTCATTGGCCTTCATCCGCACCTGCGCACGGCTTTCACTGCGCAGCTTGCGTGCCAGCTTGTGCCGGGTGCTTAACGGCAGGTTGCGCAGGATAAACAGGGTGATCGGGTTACGCAGGTAGCGACGCAGCTTCATATAGCCTTCGTCGCGGGTGCACAGGCTGTCGCCGTGCATCAACAGCACCGGTTCGCCGTTGAATTGCACGACACTCGGGTCTTTCAGCAGGGTGCAGCCGGCCTGTTTGCAGAAGGCCTTGCCGAGCATGAAGTCGCGATTGCCGTGCATCAGGAAAATGGCCGTGCCGCTGTCGCTCAAATCGCGCAGGGCCTGGCAGATGGAGCGCTGGAAGGGCGTCATGGCGTCGTCGCCAATCCACACCTCGAAGAAGTCGCCCAGAATGTACAACGCACTCGCCGAGCGGGCGCGTCCGGCGAGCAAATCCAGAAACGCCCGGGTAATGTCCGGGCGCTCCTCTTCCAGATGCAAGTCTGAAATCAGCAATATCACTCAATGATCTCGGCTTTCTCGATGATCACGTCGTCTGCCGGTACGTCCTGGTGGCCGGACTTGGAAGTGGTGGCCACGCCTTTGATCTTGTCGACAACGTCGGTGCCGGCGGTCACTTTACCGAATACCGCGTAGCCCCAGCCCTGAACGTTCTTGCCGCTGTGGTTGAGGAAGCTGTTGTCGGCCACGTTGATGAAGAACTGTGCGGAAGCCGAATGCGGCTCCATGGTGCGGGCCATGGCGACGGTGTACTTGTCGTTGGAAAGGCCGTTGTCAGCTTCGTTCTGGATGCTTGGGCGCTTGTCTTTCTTTTCTTTCATGCCTGGCTCGAAACCGCCGCCCTGGATCATGAAGTTACCGATGACACGGTGGAAAACGGTGTTTTCGTAGTGACCGGCTTTAACGTACTCGACGAAGTTGGCCACGGTGATCGGGGCTTTGTCGGCGTTCAGTTCGAGGACGATGTCGCCATGGTTGGTAGTCAGTTTGACTTGGGTCATGATCGGTACTCTTTTGAGATGAAGCATATCTAAGGAATTCGTGGTTTTGGGACATTCCGTCCCGCAACCGGTTCAGCCTGTCTCGGCCAAGGTGCGCAGTTTAGCGTGACAGGCACGAATTTCGAGGCTGTTTTTTCATTTACGGCCTATTAAATGCGACGGTTTACAGAGTGCGCTCTGTCAGGTACTTGACGGCATCGGCTATGATAGCGGCTTTGTTTTGTCCGGCCTTCATTACGGCCACGCACTTGTACGTTCAAGGATCCTATGAGCAAGCCCACTGTCGACCCTACCTCGAATGCCAAGACCGGCCCTGCCGTGCCGGTCAACTTCCTGCGGCCGATCATCCAGGCAGACCTGGACTCGGGCAAGCACACGCAGATCGTCACCCGTTTTCCGCCTGAACCCAACGGCTACCTGCACATCGGCCACGCCAAGTCGATCTGCGTGAACTTCGGCCTGGCCCAGGAGTTCGGCGGCGTCACGCACCTGCGTTTCGACGACACCAACCCGGCCAAGGAAGACCAGGAATACATCGACGCGATCGAAAGCGACGTCAAATGGCTGGGCTTCGAGTGGTCCGGTGAAGTGCGCTACGCCTCGCAGTATTTCGACCAGTTGCATGACTGGGCGGTGGAGTTGATCAAATCCGGTAATGCCTACGTCGACGACCTGACCCCGGAGCAAGCCAAGGAATACCGTGGCAGCCTGACCGAGCCGGGCAAGAACAGCCCGTTCCGCGACCGCAGCGTCGAAGAGAACCTGGACCTGTTCGCCCGCATGAAAGCCGGCGAGTTCAAGGACGGCGCACGGGTACTGCGGGCCAAGATCGACATGGCCTCGCCGAACATGAACCTGCGTGACCCGATCATGTATCGCATCCGCCACGCCCACCACCACCAGACCGGTGACAAGTGGTGCATCTACCCGAACTACGACTTCACCCACGGTCAGTCGGACGCCATCGAAGGCATCACCCATTCGATCTGCACCCTGGAGTTCGAAAGCCATCGTCCGCTGTACGAGTGGTTCCTCGAGCACTTGCCGGTGCCGGCCAGCCCGCGCCAGTACGAGTTCAGCCGCCTGAACCTGAACTACACCATCACCAGCAAGCGCAAGCTCAAGCAGCTTGTGGACGAAGGTCACGTCAACGGCTGGGACGACCCGCGCATGTCCACGCTGTCGGGCTTCCGCCGCCGTGGCTACACGCCGAAATCGATCCGCAATTTCTGCGAAATGATCGGCACCAACCGTTCCGACGGCGTGGTGGACTTCGGCATGCTCGAATTCAGCATCCGTGACGACCTCGACCACAGCGCTCCGCGTGCCATGTGCGTACTGCGTCCGCTGAAAGTCGTGATCACCAACTACCCGGAAGGCCAGGTCGAGAACCTCGAACTGCCGTGCCACCCGAAAGAAGACATGGGCGTGCGCGCACTGCCGTTCGCCCGTGAAATCTACATCGACCGTGACGACTTCATGGAAGAGCCGCCGAAGGGCTACAAGCGCCTGGAACCGGCCGGTGAAGTGCGTCTGCGCGGCAGCTACGTAATCCGCGCCGACGAAGCGATCAAGGACGCCGATGGCAACATCGTCGAACTGCGCTGCTCGTACGATCCGGACACCCTGGGCAAGAACCCGGAAGGCCGCAAGGTCAAAGGCGTGGTCCACTGGGTGCCGGCCGCTGCCAGCGTCGAGTGCGAAGTGCGCCTGTACGATCGTCTGTTCCGTTCGGCCAACCCTGAGAAGGCCGAAGACAGCGCCAGTTTCCTGGACAACATCAACCCTGATTCGCTGCAGGTACTCACCGGTTGTCGTGCCGAGCCTTCGCTGGGCAATGCACAGCCGGAAGACCGTTTCCAGTTCGAGCGCGAAGGCTACTTCGTCGCGGATATCAAGGACTCGAAACCAGGTCAGCCGGTATTCAACCGTACCGTGACCCTGCGTGATTCGTGGGGCCAGTGATTTAGCGTCAAGGAATTAACGTGCTTACGATCTACAACACGCTCACCAAGAGCAAAGAAGTTTTCAAGCCGCTGGATGGCAACAAGGTGCGCATGTACGTGTGCGGCATGACCGTGTACGACTATTGCCACCTGGGCCACGGCCGCAGCATGGTCGCGTTCGATCTGGTGACGCGCTGGTTGCGCTTCAGCGGCTACGACCTGACCTACGTGCGCAACATTACCGACATCGACGACAAGATCATCAACCGGGCCAACGAGAACGGCGAGTCGTTCGAAGCGCTGACCGAGCGCATGATCGCGGCGATGCACGAAGATGAAGCGCGCCTGAACATCAAGAAGCCGGACATGGAGCCGCGTGCCACGGATCACATCCCGGGCATGCACGCGATGATCCAGACCCTGATCGACAAGGGCTACGCCTACGCCCCGGGCAATGGCGACGTGTACTACCGCGTCGGCAAGTTCATGGGCTACGGCAAGCTGTCGCGCAAGAAGATTGAAGACCTGCGTATCGGCGCCCGCATCGAAGTCGACGAGTCCAAGCAGGACCCGCTGGACTTCGTGCTGTGGAAAGCCGCCAAGCCGGGCGAGCCGAGCTGGGAATCGCCGTGGGGCGCCGGGCGTCCGGGTTGGCACATCGAATGCTCGGTGATGTCCACCTGCTGCCTGGGCGAGACCTTCGACATTCATGGCGGCGGCAGCGATCTCGAGTTCCCGCACCACGAAAACGAAATCGCCCAGAGCGAAGCGGCCACCGGCAAGACCTACGCCAACGCGTGGATGCATTGCGGCATGATCCGTATCAATGGCGAGAAGATGTCCAAGTCCTTGAACAACTTCTTCACCATTCGCGACGTGCTCGACAAGTACCACCCGGAAGTCGTGCGTTACCTGCTGGTGTCGAGTCACTACCGCAGCGCCATCAACTACTCGGAAGACAACCTCAAGGACGCCAAGGGCGCCCTGGAGCGTTTCTACCACGCGTTGAAAGGCCTGCCGAACGTTGCACCGGCTGGCGGCGAAGCCTTCGTCGAGCGTTTCACCCAGGTGATGAACGACGACTTCGGCACACCGGAAGCCTGCGCGGTGCTGTTCGAGATGGTCCGTGAGATCAACCGCCTGCGCGAGAGCGATCTCAATGCCGCGGCCGGTCTGGCAGCCCGTTTGAAAGAACTGGCCAGCGTGTTGGGTGTGTTGCAGCTCGAAGCCGATGATTTCCTGCAAGCGGGCGCTGAAGGGCGCGTGGATGCAGCCGAAGTCGAAGCGCTGATCGCTGCGCGCCTGGCGGCACGTGCCGGCAAGGACTGGGCCGAATCCGACCGCATCCGCGACCAGCTCACCGCCATGGGCGTGGTGCTGGAAGACGGCAAGGGCGGCACGACCTGGCGTTTGGCTGACTGATTGCTTTGCTTATTACAGACAAAACCCGCCTTGTGCGGGTTTTTGTTTATGGGGTTGGACTCCAGGCTTGTGTTGACAGGGCTGGCGCCATCGCGAGCAAGCTCGCTCCCACAGTGTCCGTGTCGAACACAAAATCTGTGGGCATCTCTGAACCTGTGGGAGCGAGCTTGCTCGCGATGGTCTCAAGTCGAGTACCGCCAGTGCGGCTAACCTGTCATTCAACCTGGCGCAACCGCTTGTACAGGGTATTGCGACTAACCCCCAACCGCCTCGCCAGATACGAAATATTCCCCCCAGCCGCCTGCAACTGCCGGTTCAAATCCTCGGCATCATTCAGATCCACGGCCAACGGTTCCGGCGAATCGACCGGCTCCATCTCCAGATCAACAAAAAAATCATCCGGCAAATGTTCCGGCCTTATCGGCTGTTCCTCGGCCATCGCCAGTGCCACCTGCATCACACTGCTGACCTGGCGCAAATTCCCCGGCCACGGATGGCGGTCGAACAACTCCAATACTTCGCGGCTCAGTCCAGCCCATTGGCTGGGTTCGCGATGCTGTTCCCAAAGGCGTTTGAACAGTGCCTCTTTATCGCTGCGCTCTCTTAACGGTGGCAATTCCAGAGTCAGGCCGCCGATGCGGTAATACAGGTCTTCACGAAACCGCCCCAGTTGTACCTGTTCGCGCAACGAGCGATTGGTCGCGGAAATGATGCGCAAGTCCACCGGGAACAACTCGCTGCTGCCCACCGGTTGCACGCAACGCTCCTGCAACACCCGCAACAGTCGCGCCTGGGTCGGCAGCGGCATGTCACCGATTTCGTCGAGAAACAGCGTGCCTTTGTCAGCCTTGCGGATCAGCCCGATGCTGCCTTTCTGGTTGGCGCCGGTGAACGCGCCTTTCTCATAGCCGAACAACTCGGATTCCACCAGTTCGGCGGGAATCGCTGCACAGTTGACGGCGATGAACGCTTGTTTGCTGCGCGAGCTGGCCTGATGCAGGGCTTTGACGAACACTTCCTTGCCGACCCCGGTTTCGCCGTGGATCAACAAGGGAATGTCTTTTTCCAGCAAACGCTCGGCCTGACGCACGGCTTTTTCCACGCGACTGTCGCCGAAGTGCAGGGTGTTGAGGCTGATGGCCGCGGGTACCGCTACAACCGGTTCGGTGAACACTCGAGGTTGAATTGATGCCTGTTTCGGCCGCTTCAACAGGCACTGGAAGCGGTTGCGCCCCGAGGTCTGCAGGGCGAAGGGCAGGCCTTCGGGCTGGTTGAGCAACTCCAGCAGCGAGACCTTGAACAGGCTTTCGACACTGACCCGCGACAGGCTGATGCCCAGCAGGTTGTCGGCCCGGCGATTGGCCGACAACACCTGGCCGGTCTCATCGAATATCAGCAACCCCGCCCACTGGCTGTCGAGGTTGTTCAGTCCGGTGTTGAACGTCAGTTGGAAATGCTGGCCATGGAACAGGTTGAGGATCAGCCGGTTTTCCACGGTCTGGCTCATCATCTTGACCATGCCCAGGGTGTGGGAGGGCGGCAGGTAGCTGTCACTGGACACATCCAGCACCGCGATCACCTTGCGCTCGGCATCGAAAATCGGCGCGGCGGAGCCGGTCATGAAGCGGTTGGCCTTGAGGAAATGTTCGTCGTGCTCGATGTGCACCGCTTGTTCACAGGCCAGGGCGGTGCCAATGGCGTTGGTGCCGCTGCAGCGTTCCATCCAGCTGGCGCCGGCGCTGAACCCCCGTGCCAGTTTGGGTTCGATAAAGCGCTGCGTTCCCCACGACGTGAGCACCTGGCCCTGATGGTCGGCGAGCATGATCAGGCAATTGGAGTTGCTCAGGATGTTCTCGTAGTAGGGCAGCACTTCCTGGTGGGTGGTTTGCACCAGTGAATGTTGGCTCTCCAGCAATTGCGCAATGCCCGCTGCCGGCAATTGGTCGAATGCCGGTGTGCTCTGATGACTGAGGCCGAACGCGCGGCAACGGGACCAGGAGTCCTGGATGATGGCGTCGTGGGACAGCGGCGAGGCAGGTGCGGCCATGGCGGTCGATCTCTGAACAATCTTTATTGTTTTTATGGGATAGCGCCGATCCCTGTAGGAGCGAGCTTGCTCGCGATGCACGTGAGAGCGCCGCGTTTATTCAGGCAGCCCTCGTCAACGTTAACGTCCATCGCGAGCAAGCTCGCTCCTACAGGGGCCGTGAACAGTCCGTAGAGTGTTGTTCACTATTGTTCACTGTCAATTCCTGAGCTGTTCAATTGTTCATTTTCGATTGTTCATTTGTGTTCAGCAACGAACGCGGTTTGTACGTCCCGTTCGGGAATTTCAAGCTGAATCAATAGCTTGAATTTTTTGGCACGGATGTCGCTATGTAGCTCCGGTCGCTTGACTCCAAAAATAAAAAAGGCCGAGCCATGTCATTAACCCTGGAGCACGTCAGCCGCACCGTCGAGGGCCAGACCTGGATCGACGATGCCAACCTGAGTTTTGAACCCGGTTCCTTCAACGTTTTGCTGGGTCGCACCTTGTCCGGCAAAACCAGCCTGATGCGCTTGATGGCCGGTCTGGACAAGCCCGACAGCGGCCGCATCCTGATGAACGGCGTCGATGTCACCCAGCGCCCAGTGCGCCTGCGCAATGTGTCGATGGTGTATCAGCAGTTCATCAATTACCCGACCATGACCGTCTTCGAGAACATCGCCTCGCCGCTGCGCCAGGCCGGTGTATCCAGCGAGCTGATCCAGAGCAAGGTGCTGGAAACCGCGAAGATGCTGCGCATCGAGAAATTCCTCCAGCGCCATCCCCTCGAACTCTCCGGCGGCCAGCAACAGCGCACGGCCATGGCCCGGGCGCTGGTCAAGGATGCCGAGCTGATCCTGTTCGACGAACCGCTGGTCAACCTCGACTACAAGTTGCGTGAAGAGCTGCGCCAGGAAATGCGCGAGCTGTTCAAGGCGCGCCACACCATTGCGATCTACGCCACCACCGAGCCCAACGAAGCCCTGGCTCTGGGCGGTACCACGACCATTCTTCACGAAGGCCGGGTGATCCAGAGCGGCCGCTCTTCCTCGGTCTATCACCAGCCGCAAACGGTGCTGGCGGCCGAGCTGTTCTCCGAGCCGCCGATCAACCTGATGCCGGGACGCATTGCCGGCAACGAAGTGAGTTTCGCCAACTTCGTGCACTTTCCGTTGAACGTCGATTTACGTCCGGTGGGCGAGGGCGAGTTCCGTTTCGGCGTGCGGCCCAGTCATATCTCGCTGGTGCCGAGCAACGACGATGACCTCGAATTGGCGGTGACCGTCGAAGTCGCGGAAATCAGCGGCTCGGAAACCTTTCTTCACGTGCGCAACGAGCACTTCCTGCTGGTGCTGCACTTGCCGGGTGTTCACGAATACGACGTCGATGCGCCGATCCGCATCTACATCCCGACCCATAAACTGTTTGTGTTCGATACGCAGGGGCGGCTGGTCCAGGCGCCGGGCCGGCGTGTCACGAGGGTTGCCTGATGGCCGAAATCCGTTTGCACAACCTCGCCCACAGTTACACCAAAACCCCGGTGGGACCTGAGGACTACGCGATCCGCGAGATGGACCACATCTGGGAGCAGGGCGGCGCCTACGCGTTGCTCGGACCATCGGGCTGTGGGAAATCGACCTTGCTCAACATCATTTCCGGGCTGCTCAGCCCGTCCCAGGGCCATGTGCTGTTCGACGGCAAAGCGGTCAATGACCTGACCCCGGAGAAGCGCAACATCGCCCAGGTTTTCCAGTTTCCGGTGGTCTACGACACCATGACGGTGTTCGATAATCTGGCCTTTCCGTTGCGCAATCAAGGCATGGTGGAAGCGAAAATTCACAGCAAAGTGCAGGAAATCGCTGAAGTCCTCGACCTCCAGGCATTGCTTTACAAGAAGGCGCGCAACCTCACCGCCGACGAAAAACAGAAAGTCTCCATGGGCCGCGGGCTGGTGCGCGATGACGTGTCGGCGATCCTGTTCGACGAGCCGCTGACGGTGATCGACCCGCACCTGAAGTGGAAACTGCGGCGCAAGCTCAAGCAGATCCACGAGCAGTTCAACATCACCATGGTCTACGTCACCCACGATCAGCTGGAGGCCTCGACCTTCGCCGACAAGATTGCGGTGATGTACGGCGGGCAGATCGTGCAGTTCGGCACGCCAAGGGAATTGTTCGAGCGCCCGAGCCACACCTTTGTCGGCTACTTCATTGGTAGTCCGGGGATGAACCTGATCGACGTGCAGCCGCAACCGGGTGGAGTCGGTTTTGCCTCGACCCATCTGACGCTGTCCGAGGCCATGCAGCAGCGCATCGCCGAGTCCGAATGGAAAACCCTGAAGGTCGGCATTCGACCGGAGTTCGTCCATGTGTGGGACGAAGCCTTTGATGACGCGCTGCGGGCACAGGTCGTACACGTCGAAGACCTGGGCACCTACAAAATCATGACCCTCAACCTCGATGGCGTCCCCCTGAAGGTGCGCCTGGCCGAAGACAAATTGGTGCCGCAAGGCACGGCCTACATCAGTTTTCCGGCGCAATGGCTGATGGTCTATGCCGACGAATTCCTCCTGGAAACCCAAGCCAACATTGAGGTGCAGCCATGAACAAGGTGCAGAACAACAAGGCCTGGTGGCTGGTACTGCCGGTGTTCCTGCTGGTGGCGTTCAGTGCGGTGGTCCCGATGATGACCGTGGTCAACTATTCGGTGCAGGACATCTTCGACCAGTCCAGCCGTTATTTCGTCGGCGCCGACTGGTACAAGCAGGTGCTGCTCGACCCGAGGCTGCATGACTCGTTGCTGCGTCAGTTCATCTATTCCGCCTGTGTGCTACTGATCGAAATTCCGCTGGGCATCGCCATTGCCCTGACCATGCCGACCAAGGGCCGCTGGTCTTCGGTGGTGTTGATCGTGCTGGCAATCCCGTTGCTGATCCCGTGGAACGTGGTCGGCACCATCTGGCAGATCTTTGGCCGCGCCGATATCGGCCTGCTGGGGGCGAGTCTCAAGGCCATGGGCATCAGCTACAACTATGCGGCGAACACCATGGACGCCTGGGTCACGGTGCTGATCAT
The DNA here is from genome assembly GCF_056398125.1 of Pseudomonas sp. 05L36. Lineage (NCBI taxonomy): Bacteria > Pseudomonadati > Pseudomonadota > Gammaproteobacteria > Pseudomonadales > Pseudomonadaceae > Pseudomonas > Pseudomonas sp. 05L36. The sequence goes on from NZ_JBFTOU010000021.1 coordinate 120,331, forward strand.
GGACGTCTGGCACTGGACCTCGCTGGTGGCGCTGTTGTGCTTCTCCGGGTTGCGGGCGATTCCCGACGTGTATTACCAGGCGGCGCGGATCGACCGTGCCTCGGCCTGGGCGGTGTTCCGGCATATCCAGTTGCCCAAGCTCAAGAGTGTGCTGCTGATCGCGGTGATGCTGCGCTTCATGGACAGTTTCATGATCTACACCGAACCGTTCGTACTCACGGGCGGCGGTCCTGGCAATGCCACGACCTTCCTCAGTCAGACCTTGACCCAGATGGCCGTAGGGCAATTCGACCTGGGGCCGGCAGCGGCATTCTCGCTGGTGTACTTCCTGATCATCCTGTTGGTGTCCTGGCTGTTCTACACCGCCATGACTCACTCTGACGCCAACCGTTGAGGACCGCGCCATGAGCAAAAGAAAACTTATCCCCTTGCTGCTCTACATCCTGTTCCTGCTGGTGCCGATCTACTGGCTGCTGAACATGTCCTTCAAGAGCAACACCGAAATCCTCGGCGGCCTGACGCTTTTCCCACAGGATTTTACTCTGGCCAACTACAAGGTGATCTTCACCGATCCGAGCTGGTACACCGGCTACATCAACTCGGCGTACTACGTGAGCCTGAACACGATCATTTCCCTGACCGTGGCGCTACCGGCGGCCTATGCCTTCTCGCGCTACCGCTTCCTCGGTGACAAGCACCTGTTCTTCTGGTTGCTGACCAACCGCATGGCGCCGCCGGCGGTGTTCCTGTTGCCGTTCTTCCAGCTGTATTCCTCGATCGGCTTGTTCGACACCCATATCGCCGTGGCCCTGGCCCATTGCCTGTTCAACGTGCCGCTGGCGGTGTGGATTCTCGAAGGCTTCATGTCCGGCGTGCCCAAGGAAATCGACGAAACCGCCTACATCGATGGCTACAGCTTTCCCAAGTTCTTCGTGAAGATTTTCATCCCGCTGATCGGCTCCGGCATCGGTGTCACGGCGTTCTTCTGCTTCATGTTTTCCTGGGTCGAACTGCTGCTGGCGCGAACCCTCACCTCGGTGAACGCCAAACCCATCGCGGCGGTAATGACCCGCACCGTCTCGGCATCCGGTATCGACTGGGGGGTACTGGCGGCGGCGGGGGTGTTGACCATCCTGCCGGGCATGCTGGTGATCTGGTTTGTTCGCAACCACGTGGCCAAGGGCTTTGCCCTGGGCCGGGTATGAGGAACTGATGATGGAATGGATGAGCTGGACCGTCCCCACGGCGGCATTCTTCAGCGTGATTGCCCTGATCCTGGTGGTCATGACCACTTGGGAATTGCGTTCGCCGAGCATCCTTCGGCGTGGTTTTCTGCCGATTGCCACCACCCGTGGCGATCGCTTGTTTATCGGTCTTCTCGGCAGCGCCTACCTGCACTTGCTGGTAATCGGCGTCACCGACTGGAGCATCTGGGTCGCCTTCGCGATGTCCCTGGTGTGGCTGTTGGCTGTGATGCGTTGGGGCTAGTCGAATCGCTCGGCAATGTTGCTCCGAAACTTAAACAGGAGGTCTCTATGTTCGACAAAAACAATAAGCTGCGACATAGCATTTCATTGGCAGCCATGCTGGCACTCAGCGGTTTGAGCGCATCTGCCTGGGCCGATGCCTACGAAGATGCCGCGAAAAAATGGATCGGCAGCGAGTTCAAGCCGTCCACCCTGACGGCCGATCAGCAGCTCGCGGAATTGAAGTGGTTCATCAAGGCGGCGGAGCCATTCCGCGGGATGGACATCAAGGTAGTGTCGGAAACCATTGCCACCCACGAGTACGAGTCCAAGGTGCTGGCCAAGGCCTTCACCGAAATCACCGGCATCAAAGTGACCCACGACTTGCTGCAAGAAGGCGACGTGGTGGAAAAATTGCAGACCGTGATGCAATCGGACAAGAGCATCTATGACGGCTGGGTCAACGACTCGGACCTGATCGGCACGCACTTTCGTTACGGCAAGACGGAATCGATCACCGACCTGATGGCCAACGAGGGCAAGAACTTCACCTCGCCGACCCTGGACATCAAGGACTTCATCGGCATCTCGTTCACCACCGCGCCGGACGGCAAGATCTATCAATTGCCTGACCAGCAGTTCGCCAACCTGTACTGGTTCCGCGCCGACTGGTTCGAACGCGCAGACCTCAAGGCCAAGTTCAAGGAAAAGTACGGCTATGAGCTGGGCGTGCCGGTGAACTGGTCAGCCTATGAAGACATCGCCAAATTCTTCAGCGAAGACGTCAAGGAAATCGACGGCAAACGCGTCTACGGGCACATGGACTACGGCAAGAAAGACCCGTCCCTGGGCTGGCGCTTCACCGATGCCTGGTTCTCCATGGCCGGTGGCGGCGACAAGGGCATCCCCAACGGCTTGCCGGTGGACGAATGGGGCATTCGTGTCGAGGACTGCCATCCGGTGGGTTCCAGCGTGACCCGCGGCGGCGACACTAACGGGCCGGCGGCGGTGTTCGCCACCACCAAGTATGTCGACTGGTTGAAGAAGTACGCGCCACCGGAAGCGGCGGGCATGACCTTCTCCGAATCGGGTCCGGTGCCATCCCAGGGCAACATCGCCCAACAGATTTTCTGGTACACCGCCTTCACCGCCGACATGACCAAACCGGGTCTTGCGGTGATGAACGCCGACGGCACGCCGAAATGGCGCATGGCGCCGTCGCCGCGCGGACCGTACTGGGAAGAGGGCATGAAGCTGGGGTATCAGGACGTGGGTTCCTGGACCTTCATGAAATCCACGCCTGAGAAGCAGAAACTGGCGGCCTGGCTCTATGCGCAGTTCGTGACCTCGAAAACCGTGTCGCTGAAGAAGACCATCGTCGGCCTGACGCCGATTCGCGAGTCGGACATCAACTCGCAAGCGATGACCGACCTGGCGCCGAAACTCGGTGGCCTGGTGGAGTTCTACCGCAGCCCGGCCCGCGTGCAATGGACCCCGACCGGGACCAACGTGCCTGATTATCCTCGCCTCGCGCAGTTGTGGTGGAGCCACATCGCCGAAGCCGCCAGCGGCGAGAAAACCCCGCAAGAGGCGCTGGACGGCCTGGCCAAGGATCAGGACGCAATCATGAGCCGTCTGGAACGCTCGAAGGCACAAGCTACCTGCGCCCCGAAAATGAACCCCGAGCGCGACGTGCAATATTGGTTCGATCAACCGGGCGCACCGAAACCGAAACTGGCGAACGAGAAGCCTAAGGGCGAGACCGTTAGCTACAACGAACTGCTGAAGTCGTGGGAGGCGGCGCGTAAGTAAGTTGGTTGTATTGTGAAAGGCGAACGGCACCGGAAGGTGCCGTTTTCATTTGTGCCTGATCCACCGCCTCCGGGCGGCGGTCTGACGAAGAGGCCATGCCAGACGGCCAGCTTTTTCAGCCGAACAAGCATCTGTCAGAAACGCTGATCGCTGAGCTGGCTAACCGCTTATGGAACAGAAATCTTATTCGTGGGTGCCTTCGAAATCATCATGTATGTCATCAGGCAGAGGCGCGTCGAAGTCTTCGGGAAGCACCAATTTAACTTTCATTGCTCCTATACGTTGGTGACAGGGTTCAGCATCACTCAGACGCTCGGTAGCCAACGCATCAAAGCCTTCTACGGGTTCGGAAAAGCTGTCACGGTTCATTTTCGTTCTCGCATTAATTTCGTCATCCAGCAGCTTGAGGCACAACCTATAGATGTCAGTGCTCCAAGCACCATTGGCGGGGTACAAACTAGTCCGCTAATGGTGCGTTGCGACTGAAAGTCAGCTGAAGCCACAGCTGCCGGGTCTATTCAGGCGGGTCAAGTTGGTCCAGCGCGCGATTGACCGCTAGTTCGCCCAGCATGATGACTTGCGCAATACCTAGTAGGGAGTTGCGCCTGGGCCCATCCATATGGTCCGCCAAATCCATGGTCATGACATTTGCCGAGGCCAGCGACTCGCAAGCATGGGCCAGGAGGGTTTCGGTATCTAGTTCGGGATTGACGATGAACATCGTGCCGGGTGTGCGCGGAGTCTCCATGATGGGGACCTCTGGCTTTAGGTGATAGTCGATGTCGCGCTCTGCGGCTTCGTGAAGGCTTTTTGAATCGAGGGTTTCGTACGGGGAAGCCGGATCGGTGTCTGGCGGATTAGGTGTGACCTTGAACATAGATGGAACTCCGATGCTATTTAAAAGGAGCCATCACCACCTCGCTACCAAACGAAGGGTGGCGACCATACGAAGGTTGGTAGACCGGGCATCGGAACCGGCGCTCCCGAAGGAGCCCTGCGCATGGCCACCATAAAAATACCGCCCAAACATTGGACAGCAAAAAGGTGACGCTATGCGTCGATGCTACGGGTCTACCAAACCCGGTCACTGTTTTTTTCAGCGACCGGCAAACGATAGAACCCATGTCAAAGACGCACAAGCCGGCGGATTCTGTCTTACCTGTAGGTAACGCCGCAAGGTGTTGTAGCTTTCACGAAGTAACTTTCCGAAACGATTAAACGGAAGTATTTAAATTTCTTTGAGCGCCGCGCAGGTGAGCAGGGTTCTCACGCAGTCTGGGAAGATGTCGTTTATTAGTCTACCCATCGGGCTACGCTCGCTCGTGAAAAACACCACACACAGTGCCCTTCAACTGCGCGAAAAATTATCTTTTATAACTACCGCTGTAGGAAATGGGTTGTTGGTTGTTAGGAAAATTCCTATTCGTTCATTTGGCTATGCCATTGGATTGCGTTCAGCACGCGTTCCACCGTCTTATTCGTCGTCGCCCAATATTCTCTCTGCTCAGCGCTTCTGCCGAGATGAGAAGGAAAGGCACTCAATCCGAAGACGATAAGGAAGTTGCAAATGAATGCACCTGTGCACCCCTTGTATACCAACGAAGTTTCTCCTGAGTTTCTCTGCCGCCTGGACGACTCGTCTTTCACCGAGGAGCAACTTGCGGGATTTGACGACGAAGTCATGGCGATCATCCGTCAACAGCAGGTTTACGCGGAAGCACATCCCCCTCGCGCGATTTTCCGTGTGGCAACCGAGGGCAGCCAAACCCGTGATGGCGGAGTGATCCAACAGGCAGCAGCGCCGCTGACGTTCACATTGGACAGCGGTCAGAAAGTTACTGCGGCACAGAAAGGCGATTACGTCGTGTATGCCGATGGGCGTACGGCGCAGATCGTCACGGGCGCAGGTCAAGGGAATAGCCATTTAGCGCTGGTCGGCAGCCGTCTTTGCAATGGCGACGAGATCATCAATACAGCGCAAGGTGGTTATTTGTACGTGGCGCGTGAAGGTGTGCCGATGGCCAAGGATTTCCTGCCCCCTATCGAGGGAGTAGAAAACTAATGGAGAAAGGATATTTCATTGGTCTGGACGACAAGACCACCTGTGGCGGCAAGGTCCTGGATGGTGACACCCGGATCATGATGTATGGCATTGCCCATGCCCGCGATGGTGATCGAGTCACCTGTGGCAAGGACGGCAAGACTTACAAAATTGTCGGTGGCATTTCGCACATGATCAGTCATGGCAAAGCCATGTCGGGCACGCTGGATAGCCATAGTGGTTGCCCCTGTAAAGCCCGGCTGATCCCTTCTGTGGTCACGGCGACCTATCGCAACGCTGACTCCGCACCGCGAACGGGCAGGGACGTTGTGCAACCCGTTTTCAGTGCGGCAACCAGTCAACCGGCCGCGCCACGTCAGCCTGGTTTCGCCCCTTCGTACCCACCGGCGCCTGTCATATTCGCCCGCGTAGACCCTCAAGAACCGGGCTTCTATGTGGTGCCCAAAAGCATGACTCGCGAAGCCTTGGAGGCGACGCTTTTCCCTACGCCCGACCCGGGCGTGATGCGCAAGTTTCAGGCACTGAACCCTGGGTATGGCGACTTAAAAGCTGGCTCGCTGATCGTGCTGAGCGATCCGAACAACACCTCCTGCACCTATCAGGAAGCGCAACTGATGCAGGCCGCGCAGCAGGTCAAATCGGCACTCGATCCCCTGACGCCGGAAGAAGCCGAATTCATGTTTCGCCACGCGGCTGAAATCGCCAGTTTTACCGGCGATACTTCGACCTGGCTTGGCGTCGGCGCGGTGGTGATGGAGAAACACCTGGCCCAACTGCGCGACACCCTGCAAGGCATGGAGCGCCTGCATCAGGACAGCTATCGTCAGCATGGCCACCTGCGATCGCCGCAGTTCTTCGCCGAGCGCCAGCGCCTGCTCGCCCAACTGGATGCCCACTTGCTGAACTCCACTCGCCTGCGTGGCCAGACCACCTTGGGCGATCACCCCAAGTTGAAGACCGCCCTCGGCATTTCCAGTCGCAGTCTGGTTCACCACTGGGACAAGGCGGGGGCGCCGGGGCAGATACCGGGGTATTCCAACCACGTGAATGCGACCAGTCGGGCTGTCAAATACATGCAGAGCGGCGGTTATATCGGTATTGGTATTGGCGGGGTTTCTTCGTTGCTGGCTATTCAGGAGGTTTGTGTTGGCGACTCTGGAGTGGCTTGTGAGAAGGTTAAGTTTACCGAAAGTGGCAAGTTCATTGGATCGACAGGTTTAGGGTATTTGGGAGGAGAATTGGCACATGTTGCCAGTCCCACTATCTGCGCCGCGCTTGGCGTGACTACAGCTATAGGTGGTGTTGTCTGTGTCGCGGCCGTAGTTGGGATTGGTGCATTGGTGGGGACGGAAGTCGGTGGTATGGGGGGCGAATTCACAGCTGACAAAATTTTCGAAGTCACACAGCCATGATCAGTATCGAAACTTGGTCTCCCTGGGCTGCGATCATTGTTGTTGGCGGCCCAATCCTGCTGTGTTACGTGAGTTTCTTTTACAGTCTGTACCTGAGCCGCCGTCACCTGGATCGCTTTCTGCAATCCTTGAACGGTAGTCGGCAAATCGTAATTAGCGCCGCAGGACTGGCGCAGAGCGGATGGTTAAGTCGGCTTTTGTTAGTCGCAAAGATCACGTTCATGGTGATGTGGCCTGGTCCAGGACTTCGTGCGGGAGATCTTGATCCTAATGATATCCGCAACTTTCCTGCGGATCTGAAGCTCTTGCTAAAGGCCAAGGCAATACTGACGTGCGTCATCCTGGTCTGGGGAACGCTTGCGTTTACGCTGGTGAAATTCAAGTAACTATATATCGTGGAGTACGAACGGCACCGAAAGGTGCCGTTTTCATTTGTGCCTGTTCCGCCGCTATTGCGTTCAAGCTTGCTCCCACAGTGACTGAGTGTGACCACAATTCTTGTACACGACACATAACCTGTGGGAGCGGCGGTGCGACGATTCGACTTGCTCGCGATGAGGCCATTGCGGAAAGTAGGGCTCTGTGAACAGCATTACTTCTCAAAAACAATGACCCGTGGCGAGGGAGCTTGCTCCCGCTGGACTGCGCAGCAGGCCCCTTTCGCAAGTTCCGGTCCACCTGGTAAAGAGCGAAGACCTCAAATTCTGGCGACTGCTTCGCCGCCGAGCGGGAGCAAGCGCCCTCGCCACAAAAAACGGCACCCGAAGGTGCCGTTTCTGTTTACTGCCAAGTGTCGCCTAAGCGATCAACCCGCCAGGCCCGATTGCTGAACCAGGTTCAGCAGCGGTTGTGGGTAGACGCCGAGGAAGAACGCGACCAGGGCGATGGCCAGCAGCATCACGCCGCCTGCCTTCTGTTCCCAATGCAGCTGTGCGTCGACGCGACGCAGGTTCGGTTCGATCAGGTACAGGGTGACCATCACACGCAGGTAGTAGAACACGCCGATGGCGCTGCCCAGTACCAGGGAGCCGACCAGCCACCATTGGTGCGATTCGACACCGGTGGCGATGATGTAGAACTTGCCGATGAAGCCCGCGGTCAGCGGGATACCGGCCAGGGACAGCATCATCACGGTCAGTACGGCGGTCAGGTACGGACGGCGCCAGAACAGGCCGCGGTATTCGTACAGGGCGTCTGCGTCACGGCCTTTGTACGGCGAGGACATCAGGGTGATCACACCGAAAGCACCGAGGCTGGTGATCACGTAGGTGACCAGGTACACACCGATGGCTTCCACGGCCAGACCCTTGCTCGCCACCAGGGCGATCAGCAGGTAGCCGAAGTGGGCGATGGACGAGTAACCCAGCAGGCGCTTGAGGTTGCTCTGGGTCAGGGCCAGCAGGTTACCGAACAGGATCGACGCGATGGCGATGATGGTCAGTACGTTGCTCAGCACGCCGCTGCTCGCCGCTGGCGAGATCTGGAACAGACGCACCATCACCGCGAACACGGCAACCTTGGAAGCGGTAGCGAGGAACGCTGCAACCGGTGCCGGAGCACCTTCGTAGACGTCCGGAGTCCAGAGGTGGAAGGGTACCAGCGACAGCTTGAACGCCAGGCCGATCAGCATCATGCCCAGGCCCAATTGAGCCAGAGAGCTTGGCAGGCCAGTAGCCGCCAGCGCCTGGCCGATGCCGACGAAGCTCAGGGAACCGGCGTCAGCGTAGAGCAGGGCCATACCGAACAACAGGAACGCGGAACCGGCAGCCGACAGCACCATGTACTTGATGCCGGCTTCCAGCGAACGCTTGTTGAAGAAGGCATAGGCCACCAGACCGTAGACCGGTACCGAGAGCAGTTCCAGACCGACGAACAACCCGGCCAGGTGCTGCGCGCTGACCAGCACCAGGCCACCGGCGGCGGCCATCAGGATCAGCAGGTACAGTTCTTCACGGTTGCCCGGGTAACCCGTGCCGCCATCGCCGAGGTAGGCATGGGCGAGGGTCACACAGGCGAGGGTGGCGACCAGGATCAGCGCCATGTACAGGCAGGCGAAGCTGTCGATCTGCAGCAATGGGGTCACGGCCAGGGGCGCGACTTTCAGGGCAGGCAGGATCGACAGCAGTGCCAGGTTCAGACCCGCCACCGACAGCAGGAAGGTCTGGGAGTGGTTGCGGCGCCAGGCGATCGCCAGCATCACCACGATGATCGTGGCGCTGGTGATCAACAACGGCGCTAGCGCGATAAAGTGTTGAGTCGTGAATTCCATAGCGCTCTTACCGGGCCGAAGCGAGTTGAGTGAAGGCGGTGCCGAGCCATTGCTGCACGCCATGCATCGTAGCGGCAGAGGTATCGAGGAACGGTTGTGGGTACACGCCGATGTAAATCAGCAGTGCGGCCAGACCGACCACCATGATCATTTCGCGACCGTCCATGCCATGTAACACCGCGTCCGATTTCGACGGGCCGAAGTAGGCACGGTGGATCATGATCAGCGAGTAGACCGAACCGAACACCAGGCCGGATGTCGCGATGATGGTGACCCATGGAGCGATCGGGAAGGTGCCGATCAGAATCAGGAACTCACCGACAAAGTTACCGGTCGCCGGCAAGCCCAGGGAAGCTGCTGCGAAGAACAGGCTTAAGGCTGGCAGGTAAGCGATCTTCGACCACAGGCCACCCATCTCGCGCATGTCGCGGGTGTGAGTACGCTCGTACAACTGACCGGAGAGGATAAAGAGTGCCGCCGCCGACAGACCGTGCGCCAGCATCTGCATCACCGCACCCTGCAGCGCCAGTTGGCTGCCGGAGTAGATGCCGATCAGTACGAAGCCCATGTGGGAAACGGACGAGAAGGCAATCAGGCGCTTGATGTCGGTTTGCGCGAACGCCAGGAACGCACCGTAGAAAATCCCGATCAGACCCAGGGTCATCGCAAACGGCGCGAACTCGGCCGAGGCATTCGGGAACAGCGGCAGGGCGAAACGCAGCAGGCCATACGCCGCAGTCTTCAACAAGATACCGGCCAGGTCCACGGAACCCGCGGTCGGCGCCTGGGCGTGAGCGTCAGGCAGCCAGGAGTGGAACGGCACCACTGGCAGCTTGACCGCGAAGGCGATGAAGAAGCCGAGCATCAGGATGTACTCGGTAGTCGTCGACATCCTGGTTTTCAACAGATCGGCGTAGTTGAAAGTAATCACGCCGGTGTCGTTGAAGTTGACCAGTACCAGACCCAGGATCGCCACCAGCATGATCAGGCCGGAAGCCTGAGTGAAGATGAAGAACTTGGTCGCCGCGTAGATCCGGGTTTTCTTGCCGTCCGAAGAACTGTGACCCCAGAGCGCGATGAGGAAGTACATCGGCACCAGCATCATTTCCCAGAAGAAGAAGAACATGAACAGGTCGAGGGCGAGGAACACGCCGACGACACCGCCCAGGATCCACATCAGGTTCAGGTGGAAGAAGCCAACGTGACGCTGGATCTCTTTCCACGAGCAGAGTACCGAGAGGACACCCAGCAGACCGGTCAGCATGATCATCAACAGCGACAGGCCGTCGAGGGCCAGGTGCACATTGATGCCGAAGCGCTGGATCCAGACGTGTTTGAACTCAAGCGCCCAGGTCGGATCGGCACCCGGTGCCGGAGCAAATGAATAGTCACCGTTGGCCCACAGCCAGAGGCCGAGGGAGAGCAGCAGGGACATGGTGATCAGCGCAATCCAGCGCGGGAGGGTGGCGCCGAAGCGCTCACCCATCCAGCACAGCAGGCCGCCGATGAAGGGGATCAGGATTAGCCAAGGCAGAATCATGACGGGTTCGTTTCCTTTCGCAAATTCGCAAGGTTCATATCAGACCGCTACCAGCACGACGGCGCCAATGACCAGCACGGCACCAGCAGCCATCGAGGCGGCGTACCAACGCAGTTGACCGGTCTCGGTACGGCTCAGGGCGGTGTGACCGCCTTTGGCCATGCGCGGGATCAGACCGATGGTCTGGTCGAGCGGGTCTTTGCGCAGGATGTGGCTGATCGCCAGGTACGGCTTGACGAACAGTTTGTCGTAGATCCAGTCGAAGCCCCAGGCAGCGAACCACCAGGCCGAGAGGATGCGGCCGATGCCGCTGTTGGCGATGGCGGTGACGAAGCGACGCTTGCCGAGGAACAGCAGCGCGGCCAGCAGGATACCGGACAGGGCGATGGCGCCCGAAGCGATTTCCAGACTGTGCTTGGCTTCGCCGCCGGCATGGCCGACGCTTTCCGGCAACACACCGTGCAGCGGCGGAACGATCATCGCGCCGACGAAGGTCGACAGTACGATCAGCACCGACAGTGGCAGCCAGTGAGCGATACCGTGACCAGCGTGGGCTTCGGTCTTCGCTTCACCGTGGAACGCGATGAAGATCAGGCGGAAGGTGTACAGCGAAGTCATGAACGCGCCGACCAGACCCGCGTAAAGCAGACCGTTGTTGCCGCTGGCGAATGCTTCCCAGAGGATTTCGTCCTTGGAGTAGAAGCCTGCGGTCACCAGAGGCAGGGCCGCCAGGGCCGCGCCGCCGACGATGAAACTGGCGTAGGCCAGTGGCAGTTTCTTCCACAGGCCGCCCATCTTGAAGATGTTCTGCTCGTGGTGGCAGGCAACGATCACCGCACCGGACGCAAGGAACAGCAGGGCCTTGAAGAAGGCGTGGGTCATCAGGTGGAAGATCGCGCCATCCCAGGCACCAACGCCCAGGGCCAGGAACATGTAGCCGATCTGGCTCATGGTCGAGTAGGCGAGGATACGCTTGATGTCGGTCTGAACCAGTGCGGCGAAACCTGCGAGAACCAGGGTCACACCGCCAACGATGCCCACCAGGTGCAGGATTTCCGGCGCCAGGGTGAACAGGCCGTGGGTACGGGCAATCAGGTAGACACCGGCGGTCACCATGGTTGCGGCGTGGATCAGTGCCGAAACCGGAGTCGGGCCGGCCATCGCATCCGCCAGCCAGGTTTGCAGCGGCAGTTGCGCGGATTTACCGACAGCGCCGCCCAGCAGCATCAGGGTAGCCATGACCATCCAGAAATCGCCGGACTGGAATTTCTGCGGAGCCAGCACCAGCAGTTCCTGGATGTTCAGGGTGCCCAGTTGGGCAAACAGAATGAACAGGCCGATGGCCATGAACACGTCGCCGATACGGGTCACGATGAAGGCCTTGAGTGCGGCGTTACCGTTGTTGCGGTTGCTGTAGTAGAAACCGATCAACAGGTACGAGCACAGACCCACGCCTTCCCAACCGAAGTACACGAACAGCAGGTTATCGGCCAGGACCAGGAACAGCATGCTGGCGATAAACAGGTTGGTGTAGGCGAAGAAACGCGAGTAGCCGTCTTCACCGCGCATGTACCAGGAGGCGAACAGGTGGATCAGGAAGCCGACGCCAACCACCACACCGAGCATGGTTACGGACAGGCCATCCAGGTGCAGGGCGAAGTTCGGCGTGAAGCCTTCCACCGCCATCCACTGCCACAACACCAAGGTGTAGTGACCGCCTTCCGGCGGGGCGACGTTGAACTGCCAGATCACATAGGCCGCGACGATCGCCGACAGGCCAATGGAGCCGACGCCGATCAGCGCCGAAAGGTTTTCCGAGAGACGGCCGCGAGAAAACGCCAGCAGCACAAAACCGATCAGGGGGAACAGGAAAGTCAGATAGAGAAGGTTCATCCGCGCATCTCACTGGCAGCGTCGATATCGAGCGTGTGGAAGCGGCGATACAGTTGCAGCAGGATCGCCAGGCCAATACTGGCCTCGGCGGCTGCCAGGCTGATCACCAGGATGAACATGATCTGTCCATCCGGCTGCGCCCAGCGGCTACCGGCAACGATGAACGCCAGGGCGGAGGCATTCATCATGACCTCCAGGCTCATCAGCACGAAAAGGATGTTGCGGCGGACCATCAGGCCGACCAGGCCGAGGCAGAACAGGATGCCGGCGACCGCCAGACCATGCTCCATGGGGATAGCAGGCATCGTCATTGCTCCTTGGCTTCGTTGCGGCCCAAGTGGAACGCCGTGACGGCTGCGGCGAGCAGCAGCATCGAGGCGAGTTCGACCACCAGCAGGTAAGGACCGAACAGGCTGATGCCCACGGCCTTGGCGTCTACGGTGGTGTGGCCGATGGCTTCACCGGTCTGGTGGGAGAACAGCACATACAGCAGTTCCACCAGCAGCAGCGCAGCGAGGAGGACCGGGCCGCCCCAGATGCCGGGCTTGAGCCAGGCGCGCTCTTGCTGAGCCGAGGCCGGGCCCAGGTTCAGCATCATCACCACGAACACGAACAGCACCATGATGGCGCCAGCGTAGGCGATCACTTCCAGGACACCGGCAAACGGTGCGCCGAGGGCGAAGAACGTCATCGCCACGGCGATCAGCGAAATGATCAGGTAGAGCAGGGCGTGCACAGGGTTGGTGTTGGTGATCACGCGAAGCGTGGACACCACAGCGATACCCGATGCGAAATAGAAAGCGAATTCCATCTTTCTTCCTTAAGGCAGCAAGCTCTTCACGTTGATCGGTTCGGCTTCATTCTGCGCGGAGCCTTTCGGCTTCCCGGCAATCGCCATACCTGCAACACGATAGAAGTTGTAATCAGGGTTTTTGCCGGGGCCGGAGATCAGCAGATCTTCTTTCTCGTAAACCAGGTCCTGACGTTTGAACTCGGCCATTTCGAAATCCGGCGTCAGCTGGATCGCGGTGGTCGGGCAGGCTTCCTCGCAGAGGCCGCAGAAAATGCAGCGCGAGAAGTTGATGCGGAAGAAGTCCGGGTACCAGCGACCGTCTTCGGTTTCAGCTTTCTGCAGCGAGATGCAACCAACCGGGCAGGCCACGGCGCACAGGTTGCAGGCTACACAACGTTCTTCGCCATCAGGGTCGCGGGTCAGGACGATACGCCCACGGTAGCGCGGCGGCAGGTAGACCGGTTCTTCCGGGTACTGCAGTGTGTCGCGCTTGCGGAAGGCGTGGCTGAAGATCATCACCAGGCTGCGAAGCTGGGTGAAGAAGCCATGCACGATGTCAAATATGTACTTCATGATTCTCTATCCTCACTGAGCCGCGACGGCGGGCGTGTTGAGCAACACGATCGCAGCGGTCACCAGCATGTTGACGAGGGTCAGCGGCAGGCAGAACTTCCAGCTGAAATCCATCACTTGGTCATACCGTGGGCGCGGAATCGAGGCGCGCAGCAGGATGAAGAACATGATGAAGAACGCGGTTTTCAACGCGAACCAGATGAACGGGATCTGCGGCATGATGCCGAACGGACCGTGCCAGCCACCGAAGAACAAGGTCACCAGCAGCGCCGAAATCAACACGATGCCGATGTACTCGCCGACGAAGAACATGCCCCATTTCATGCCGGCGTATTCAATGTGGTAACCGTCGGCCAGTTCCTGCTCCGCTTCCGGCTGGTCGAACGGGTGACGGTGAGTCACGGCCACGCCAGCGATGAAGAAGGTCAGGAAACCGAAGATCTGCGGAATGACGAACCACAGGTTCTGCGCTTGATATTCAACGATGTCGCGCATGTTGAACGAGCCGACCTGGATCACGATGCCCATCAGCGACAGGCCCATGAACACTTCGTACGACACGGTCTGCGCCGAGGCACGCAAGCTGCCCAACAGGGCGAACTTGTTGTTGCTCGACCAGCCGGCGAACAGCACCGCGTAGACCGACAGGCCCGCCATGGCGAAGAAGAACAGGATGCCGATGTTGATGTCCGCGACACCCCAGGTCGGGGTGATCGGGATGATTGCGAAGGCAATCAGCAAGGCGCTCATGGCCACGACCGGCGCCAAAGTGAAGATCACTTTGTCGGCGAACGGCGGCGTCCAGTCTTCCTTGAAGAACATCTTGATCATGTCGGCCGCGATCTGGAATGCGCCGAACGGACCGACACGGTTCGGACCGTAACGGTCCTGCCAGAGGGCGAGCAGACGACGCTCGACCCAGCTCAGCAGGGCGCCGCAAACCACCACGGCAAGCAGAATCACCACGGCCTTGAGGACCGCGATGATGATGTCGATCACTTCAGGAGTGAACAAGGTCATTGAGCTGCCTCCTGCAGACCGTCAACGGAAAAGCCTGCGATCGCTGGCGGAATGCCGGCGATGCCCGCAGGCAATGCCACCAGACCTGCGCCCAGCTCTTCATTGATGCGCAGTGGCAGACGCAGGGTCTGACCAGCCACGTTCAGGCTCAGCATGGCGCCATCGTTGACGCCCAAACGGTCGGCTTCGGACTTGGCCAGCGCAACATAAGCAGCCGGAATGCGTTCCTGAACCGGAGCGGCTTTCGAAGAGTTCTCTTCGCTGCCGAACAGGTGGAAGAACGGCACAACCTGCCAGGTACCTGGAGCAGGGTTGAACGCGCGCGGAACACTGGCGAACCAGTTCAGCGAGTCACCAGTGCTTTCGATCAGGCGGGTGCCCGGGTCGCCAGCGCGGATGTGACCACCGACTTCGTCCTGGAACTTGTTCCAGGCTTGCGGCGAGTTCCAGCCCGGAGACCAGGCGAATGGCACTTGCTGACGCGGTTCGACCGAGCCCGAGTAACCTTCCATCGAGAAGTTGAACGCGGTGTCGTTGTCTTGCGGAGTACGCGGTTCATGCACGTTGATGTCGGCGCGCATGGCAGTACGACCGGAGTAGCGCAGCGGTTCGCGGGCCAGTTTCATGCCCTTGATGCGGAACGCGGCGGACGGTGCGGCATCGACAATGCGGTTCAGGATCGAGGTGCTGGAAGCGACAGCGGCGGTGACGTGGTCGAGTTGGGTCCAGTCGATTGGCTGGTTCAGCAGGGTCGCGCGCAGGGCATGCAGCCAGCGCCAGCCTTCGTGAACCAGGATGCTCGCGTCCATGTACTTCGGATCGAAGACCTGGAAGAAGCGCTGGGCGCGGCCTTCCTGGCTGACCAGCGTACCGTCGCCTTCAGCGAAGCTGGCGGCTGGCAGAACCAGGTGCGCGCGATCGCTGGTGGCAGTCTTCTGATGGTCGGCGACGATCAGCACTTTGGCGGCGGTCAGGGCAGCATCGACACGGGCTTTGTCGGTACGGGTGTACAGATCGTTTTCCAGCACGACGATGGCGTCGGCCTTACCGTCGATCACCGCTTGTAGCGCGGCATCAACCGATTCGCCACCGAGCATGGCCAGGCCGAGGCTGTTGGCCTCTGGCACGATCAGGCTGATGGAACCGTTCTTCTCGCGCAGCTTCAGGGCTTTGGCAATGTTGGCAGCAGCCTCAATCAGCGCCTTGGAGCCCAGAGAGGTACCGGCGATGATCAGTGGGCGCTTGGCAGCGAGCAGGGCGTCGGCGATGCGCTTGGCCAGCTCGAGTGCTTCGCTGTCCAGGCCTTCAACGGCTGGAGCGCTGGCGTCGAGGGCGTGAGCGACGGCGAAACCGATGCGGGCCAGGTCGTCTGGAGCCGCGTGTACGCATTCTTCAGCGATGTCGTCGAGCTTGGTTTCAGCGATGCTTGCGATGAACAGCGGGTTCAGCGCGTGCTGGCCGATGTTCTTCACGGCGGCGTCGAGCCAAGGCTGGACGCGCATGGCGTCGGCCATGTCTTCGGCCTTGCCCTTGACCGATTGGCGCAGGGACAGGGCCATGCGCGCAGCAGTCTGGGTCAGGTCTTCACCGAGGACGAACACGGCGTCGTGGTCTTCGATGTCGCGCATGTTCGGCACTGGCAGCGGGCTGTCTTTCAGCACTTGCAGGACCAGGCGGATGCGTTCCAGTTCGGAGGCTTCGATACCCGAGTAGAAGTGTTCGGCGCCGACCAGTTCGCGCAACGCGTAGTTGCTTTCGAGGCTGGCGCGGGGCGAACCGATACCGACGATGTTGCGACCGCGCAGCAGGTCGGCGGCTTTATCCAGCGCTTCGTCGAGGCTCAGCTTGGTGCCGTTGGCCAGCAGCGGCTGACGCGGACGGTCTTCGCGGTTGACGTAGCCGTAGCCGAAACGACCACGGTCGCACAGGAAGTACTGGTTTACCGAACCGTTGAAGCGGTTTTCGATGCGACGCAGTTCGCCGTAACGCTCGCCCGGGGAGATGTTGCAACCGCTGGAGCAGCCATGGCAGATGCTCGGCGAGAACTGCATGTCCCACTTGCGGTTGTAGCGCTCGGAGTGAGTCTTGTCGGTGAACACACCGGTCGGGCAGACCTCGGTGAGGTTGCCGGAGAACTCGCTTTCCAGGGTGCCGTCTTCAACGCGACCGAAGTACACGTTGTCGTGGGCGCCGAATACACCGAGGTCGGTGCCGCCGGCGTAGTCTTTATAGAAGCGCACGCAGCGGTAGCAGGCGATGCAGCGGTTCATCTCGTGGGAAATGAACGGGCCCAGTTGCTGGTTCTGGTGGGTACGCTTGGTGAAGCGGTAACGGCGCTCGTTGTGGCCGGTCATTACCGTCATGTCTTGCAGGTGGCAGTGACCGCCTTCTTCACAGACCGGGCAGTCGTGAGGGTGGTTGGTCATCAACCATTCAACAACGCTGGCGCGGAAGGCCTTGGACTCTTCATCTTCGATGGAGATCCAGGTGCCGTCGGTGGCAGGGGTCATGCAGGACATCACGATACGACCACGGGTGTCGTTCTCGTCGGTGTACTGCTTGACCGCGCACTGGCGGCAAGCGCCAACGCTGCCAAGGGCAGGGTGCCAGCAGAAATAAGGGATATCGAGGCCTAGCGACAGACATGCCTGTAACAGGTTGTCTGCCCCATCGACTTCGAGCTCTTTGCCGTCTACGTGGATAGTGGCCATGGTTCAAAGTTCTTCGTTGGCCCGGTGTCAGCGGGCGTGGCTAATGGAATCTTGTTATCCGCGTGAATCAACACAGCCGTTAAAGGCGTCATCACACGAAAAGCGAAGGGCACGGACCCTTCGCCTTTTTTAAGCGTTTACGCGCCGACCAGGATCGGCCTTGCCAGAGGCGGGACGGCGGCGCTGACTGGCGCGATACCGGCTTCGAACTCATGGCGGAAGTATTTGATCGCGCTGCCCAACGGCTCCACGGCGCCCGGTGCGTGAGCACAGAAGGTCTTGCCTGGGCCGAGGAAGCCGACCAGACCCAGCAGGGTCTCGATGTCGCCGGCTTGCCCTTCACCGTTCTCGATGGCCATCAGGAGCTTGACGCTCCATGGCAAGCCATCGCGGCACGGGGTGCAGAAGCCACAGGACTCGCGGGCGAAGAACTGTTCCATGTTGCGCAGCAGGGACACCATGTTGACGCTGTCGTCCACCGCCATGGCCAGGCCGGTACCCATACGGGTGCCCACTTTGGCGATGCCGCCGGCGTACATTTGTGCGTCCAGGTGTTCCGGCAACAGGAAACCGGTACCGGCGCCGCCAGGCTGCCAGCACTTGAGCTTGTAACCGTCGCGCATGCCGCCGGCGTAGTCTTCGAACAGCTCGCGAGCGGTGACGCCGAATGGCAGTTCCCACAGGCCCGGGTTCTTGACCTTGCCGGAGAAGCCCATGAGCTTGGTGCCCATGTCTTCACTGCCTTCGCAGGCCAACGATTTGTACCAGTCCACGCCGTCGGCAATGATCGCCGGCACGTTGCACAGGGTCTCGACGTTGTTCACGCAAGTCGGCTTGCCCCACACGCCAACGGCGGCCGGGAACGGCGGCTTGGAGCGCGGGTTGGCGCGGCGGCCTTCGAGGGAGTTGATCAGTGCGGTTTCTTCACCGCAGATGTAACGCCCGGCGCCAGTGTGGACGAACAGCTCGAAATCAAAACCCGAACCCAGGATGTTCTTGCCCAAGAGGCCTGCGGCCTTGGCTTCTTCCACGGCACGGTTCAAGTGCTTGGCGGCGGTGGTGTACTCGCCACGCAGGAAGATGTAGCCACGGTAGGTTTTCAGCGCGCGGGCACTGATCAGCATGCCTTCGATCAGCAGATGGGGCAGTTGCTCCATCAGCATGCGGTCTTTCCAGGTGTTCGGCTCCATTTCATCCGCGTTGCACAGCAGGTAGCGGATGTTGATGGATTCGTCCTTTGGCATCAGGCCCCACTTCACGCCAGTGGGGAAGCCTGCACCGCCGCGGCCCTTGAGGCCGGAGTCTTTCACGGTCTGGACGATGTCGTCCTGAGCCATGTCGGCGAAGGCCTTGCGCGCAGCGGCGTAACCGTTCTTGGCCTGGTACTCGTCGAGCCATACGGCTTCGCCGTCGTCACGCAGACGCCAGGTCAGTGGGTGAGTCTCGGCCGAACGCTTGATGAGGTTGGCCGGACCGAAGGAAGTCAGGGTCATACGTAGCCCTCGAGCAATTTGGCAACGCCTGCTGGCTGCACATCACCGAAAGTGTCGTCGTCGATCATCAACGCCGGCGCCTTGTCGCAGTTGCCGAGGCAGCAGACCGGCAGCAGGGTGAAACGACCATCGGTGGTGGTCTGACCCAGGCCGATGCCCAGTTTGCTCTGGATTTCACTGACCACGGACTCGTGGCCGCCGATGTAGCAGACCATGCTGTCGCAGACGCGAATGATGTGACGGCCCACTGGCTGACGGAAGATCTGGCTATAGAACGTCGCCACACCTTCAACGTCGCTGGCCGGGATGCCGAGGATCTCGCCGATGGCGTACAGGGCGCCGTCCGGCACCCAGCCACGTTCCTTCTGGACGATCTTCAGGGCTTCGATCGACGCCGCTCGCGGGTCTTCATAGTGATGCAACTCGTGCTCGATGGCCGAGCGCTCGGTTTCACTCAAGGTGAAACGGTCTGTCTGGATAAGCGTGCTGTTCATGCTTAGCGGTCCACGTCGGCCATAACGAAATCGATACTACCCAGGTACGCAATCAAGTCCGCGACCATGCTGCCTTTGATCACCGAAGGGATCTGCTGCAGGTGCGGGAAGCTTGGGGTACGAATCCGGGTGCGGTAGCTCATGGTGCCGCCATCGCTCGTCAGGTAATAACTGTTGATGCCCTTGGTCGCTTCGATCATCTGGAAGGATTCGTTGGCCGGCATGACCGGGCCCCACGAAACTTGCAGGAAGTGTGTGATCAAGGTTTCGATGTGCTGCAGGGTGCGCTCTTTCGGCGGCGGCGTGGTCAGCGGGTGATCCGCCTTGTACGGGCCTTCCGGCATGTTGCGCAGGCACTGGTCGATGATCCTGATGCTCTGGCGCATCTCCTCGACACGCACGATGCAGCGGTCATAGGCATCGCCATTGGCGGCCAGCGGCACTTCGAATTCGAAGTTCTCGTAGCCCGAGTACGGACGCGCTTTGCGCAGGTCGAAATCGCAACCGGTCGAACGCAGGCCGGCACCGGTGACGCCCCATTCCAGGGCCTCTTTGGTGTTGTAGTCGGCGACGCCGATGGTCCGGCCACGCAGGATGCTGTTGTCCAGTGCGGCTTTCTGGTATTCGTCCAGACGCTTGGGCATCCACTCGACGAAATCCTTGACCAGTTTTTCCCAGCCGCGCGGCAGGTCGTGGGCGACGCCACCGATGCGGTACCAGGCCGGGTGCAGGCGGAAACCGGTAATGGCTTCGATCACCGTGTACGCGCGCTGACGGTCGGTGAAAGTGAAGAACACCGGGGTCATGGCGCCGACGTCCTGGATGTAGGTACCCAGGAACAGCAGGTGGCTGGTGATCCGGAAGAACTCGGCCATCATGATGCGGATGACGTCGACCTTCTCCGGCACCTTGATGCCGGCCAGCTTCTCGACCGAGAGCACGTACGGCAGGTTGTTCATCACGCCGCCGAGGTAGTCGATACGGTCGGTGTACGGGATGAAGCTGTGCCAGGACTGACGCTCGGCCATCTTCTCGGCACCACGGTGGTGGTAACCGACGTCCGGTACGCAGTCGACGATCTCTTCACCGTCCAGCTGCAGGATGATGCGGAACGCACCGTGCGCGGACGGGTGGTTCGGGCCGAGGTTGAGGAACATGTAGTCCTCGTTCGGGCCGGAACGCTTCATGCCCCAGTCTTCCGGCTTGAAGCGCGCGGACTCTTCCTCGAGCTGCTGCTTGGCCAGGTTCAGGGTGAACGGGTCGAACTCGGTGGCACGCGCCGGGAAGTCCTTGCGCAGCGGGTGACCTTCCCAGGTCGGCGGCATCATGATGCGCGACAGGTGAGGGTGGCCTTTGAAGTCGATGCCGAACATGTCCCAGACTTCACGCTCGTACCAGTTGGCGTTCGGCCAGATGCTGGTGACGGTCGGCAGGCTGAGGTCGCTCTCGGACAAGGCGACCTTGATCATTACGTCACTATTACGTTCGATCGACATCAAGTGATAGAACACGGAGAAGTCGACGCCGTTCGGCAGCCCTTGACGCTTGGTACGCAGACGCTCGTCCACGCCGTGCAGGTCATAGAGCATGACGTACG
Organism: Pseudomonas sp. 05L36; assembly: GCF_056398125.1. NCBI lineage: Bacteria > Pseudomonadati > Pseudomonadota > Gammaproteobacteria > Pseudomonadales > Pseudomonadaceae > Pseudomonas > Pseudomonas sp. 05L36. The sequence goes on from NZ_JBFTOU010000021.1 coordinate 141,466, forward strand.
GCTTGGGCAGGTTACGCAGGAAAGTCAGGACTTCGACGAGTTTGGCGCGGGCAACCCAAAGCACCGGCATGCCGGTGCGGGTTGGCTGGGCGGTGAACGCCTCCGGGCCAAAACGGTTGTTCAGTTCGACGACCACATCCTGGTCGTCTGCCTTGTAAGGCGGGATGTACAGAGCACTGCCTGTAGTCATGGTTATTTTATCGCTTTCGGTCAACGTAAAGAATGAAGCCAGGTTCTCGTTCTATGGAAAGAAGCAGATCTGGATCAGACTTCGTCGGGGCTGCGCAGGTTGGTGACTGCGATTCGCTGTTCGCGGCGCTTTTCCTTTTCGGAAGGCATCTCGGCGCGATACACGCCTTGATCGCCAACGACCCAGGAAAGTGGGCGACGCTCCTGGCCAATCGACTCCTGCAACAGCATCAGGCCTTGCAGGAAAGCTTCAGGGCGGGGCGGGCAGCCAGGCACGTAGACGTCCACGGGCAGGAACTTGTCCACCCCTTGAACGACGGAGTAGATGTCGTACATGCCACCGGAGTTGGCGCACGAACCCATGGAGATGACCCATTTAGGTTCGAGCATTTGCTCGTAGAGACGCTGAATGATCGGCGCCATCTTGATGAAGCAGGTACCGGCGATAACCATGAAATCCGCCTGGCGCGGTGATGCCCGGATAACCTCGGCGCCAAAGCGCGCGATGTCGTGGGGCGCCGTGAAGGCGGTGGTCATTTCCACGTAGCAGCACGAAAGACCGAAGTTATACGGCCACAGGGAGTTCTTGCGCCCCCAGTTGATCGTGCCGTTAAGCACGTCTTCGAGCTTGCCCATGAAAATGTTTTTGTGGACTTGATCTTCTAACGGATCGGAAACGGTTTCCCGCTGGCCAATCGGATACTGCTCGTTAGGAGCATCGGGGTCGATCCTGGTGAGATTGTATTGCATTGCCAAAGCCTCATTGTTTCAGCTTCGCTTGCCGCTTGCGCCGAGCTTCCGGAGCCCAGTCAAGGGCGCCCACTCGGAATAGGTAGACAAGGCCTGCCAACAGAATTGCTATGAAAACGAGAGCTTCGACGAATCCGGTCCAGCCGCTTTCGCGGACGGACACAGACCATGCAAAGAGAAAGAGGGCTTCGATATCGAAGATCACGAAGAGCATCGCGACCAGATAGAATTTGGCTGAGAGCCGCAAGCGGGCGCCACCTGTAGGTAGCATGCCGGACTCGAACGGTTCGTTTTTGCTGCGGCCCCAGGCTTTTGACCCAAGGAGGCTGGAAACACCGAGCATGAAGGCGCAGAGGCCGACAACGCCTAGAAGGAAAATGGCAAAGCCCCAGTTGTGGGCCATGAGTCCTGTCGCTTCGGGCATGCTGGTAATCCTTAACAGAGAGCAAAGGTCTCTGAGCTTGAAAAGAAACAAAGGCAGTGACGATATGTCGCAGCAATCAATCCCGCTGATTTTATGGCTAAACACCCGGCAAGTAAAATTCCTATAGCGAAATTTATTATAGGAATAAGGACATAGTGAGCATGAAAACCCCCACAGGCCTTGCGGCTTGGGCATTAGCCGGCATTTCGTCAATTATGTTTTGTAGGGAATGTAACGAACATTGTTCGCGCTAAATGATAATCAGTATTGTTTGGCGTGGTTTTTAAACTGCTTGTCCTTCGGATACTCGGGAAGTTGTCTTATATGAGCGTTACAGCAAGTAGCGGTGGTGAGCGTTTTAGCGGATTTTCGGACGGTGGATGACGCGCTGGATCAATGTTTTTGTCGAGGCCGCCGCCGATCCTTGTAGGAGCGAGCTTGCTCGCGATGGTCGCGAACGATAACGCGCAAAACCTGACTCCCAGCGGTGCTCTTGAGTTTTTCGCGAGCAAGCTCGCTCCTACAGAGGGGCATTCATTGAATCGCGCGCAAAAAAAACGCCCCGAACCAGTCGGGGCGTCAGATGTGCAGCGCTGCGGTTAGCTTTCTATTCGGTCCGCAGCGGCTGATGTCTCAGGCGAAGCAGATCAGTGGAACTGTTCTTCTTCGGTCGAACCGGTCAGTGCGGTCACTGAAGACGAGCCACCCTGGATCACGGTAGTCATGTCGTCGAAGTAGCCGGTGCCCACTTCCTGCTGGTGCGCCACGAAGGTGTAACCCTTGGCGGCGTCAGCGAATTCCTGCTCTTGCAGCTTCACGTAGGCAGTCATGTCGTTGCGGGCGTAGTCGTGCGCCAGGTTGAACATGCTGTGCCACATGTTGTGAATGCCGGCCAGGGTGATGAACTGGTGCTTGTAGCCCATGGCGGACAGTTCGCGCTGGAACTTGGCGATGGTCGCGTCGTCCAGGTTTTTCTTCCAGTTGAAGGAAGGCGAGCAGTTGTACGACAGCAGTTGGTCCGGGTATTCCTTCTTGATCGCTTCAGCGAAGCGACGAGCCTCGTCCAGGTCTGGCTTGGCGGTTTCGCACCAGATCAGGTCGGCGTACGGAGCGTAGGCCAGACCGCGAGCGATGGCCTGGTCCAGGCCGGCGCGCACTTTGTAGAAGCCTTCCTGGGTACGTTCGCCAGTCACGAATGGCTGGTCGTACGGGTCGCAGTCGGAAGTCAGCAGGTCAGCGGCGTTAGCATCGGTACGGGCCAGGATGATGGTCGGAGTACCGGCAACGTCAGCAGCCAGGCGAGCAGCGGTCAGCTTCTGTACGGCTTCCTGGGTAGGAACCAGTACCTTGCCGCCCATGTGGCCGCATTTCTTCACGGAAGCCAGTTGGTCTTCGAAGTGAACGCCGGCGGCGCCTGCTTCGATCATGCTCTTCATCAGCTCGTAAGCGTTCAGTACGCCGCCGAAACCGGCTTCAGCGTCAGCCACGATTGGCGCGAAGTAGTCGATGTAGCCAGCGTCGCCCGGGTTCTTGCCGGCTTTCCACTGGATCTGGTCGGCACGACGGAACGAGTTGTTGATGCGCTTGACCACGGTTGGAACCGAGTCCACCGGGTACAGCGACTGATCCGGGTACATCGATTCGGCGGAGTTGTTGTCCGCAGCCACTTGCCAGCCCGACAGGTAGATCGCCTGGATACCGGCCTTGACTTGTTGTACAGCCTGGCCGCCGGTCAGGGCGCCCATGCAGTTGACGAAATCTTTCTCGGGACGGAAGGCCGGCTTGGCACCCTGGGTGACCAGGTTCCACAGCTTCTCGGCGCCCATTTTTGCAAAGGTGTGCTCAGGTTGAACCGAGCCACGCAGGCGGACGACGTCAGCAGCGGAGTAAGTGCGTGTCACGCCTTTCCAGCGCGGGTTTTCAGCCCAGTCTTTTTCGAGGGCTGCAATTTGCTGTTCGCGTGTCAGTGCCATGGGAGATAAACCTCGTCGCGTCTTTATGAAAAGTTGTTCTGCGGTGGAAAATTCCTGCGCTCGCTGACCAGAAGCTTAAGCGGTCAAGTCGGATTCGGCGGGGAGGGCGACGGGATGAACGATCGGCTCGAGGGGAAGTGAGCAGGTAAAGGCGAACTGCGGGCGCATTCGGGCGTCGTGGGCCTTGGTGCGAACATCAGTGTGGTGCCGGGTTACCTATTACGCTTCCGTCCCTCGGGACAACTTCGTTCCAGTCGACAACCTCGTCAAACACACCTTGTGGGCGGTACAGACACGAAGCGGTTCGCGGGGGTAGGTGCGAACATCGCCTCGAAGGCCCTTGCCAGGGCCTCTGATTAGCGGGAGCGAGGCCATCATGCCTTCGCTTTTTTGGCTCGTCAAACGTTTTGTAGTGCTTTTTTTCAAGCACTACATCTTTGGTCTAATACGACTCGTCAGTCAGTTTTTGGTGCTTTGGTCCAGGGTGTCGACTTTCACCCGCAATGTCATGTCGTTGCGGCTCTGGCTCGAGTAGCTGCGGGTCAGGCCCTGTTTGTCGGCCTGGGTCTGGCCATTCACCCCGGCCAGCAGGATCCACTCACCGAGGTGACCGGTGACGGTTGTGTCGGTGCTTTGTACGTTCACTACATCTGGACGTTCCTGGCTCATGCGGTCACGGTTGGTACTGATCGACAGGTGAACGATGTCGCCGGTGACGTTTGCCGTGACGTAGAAGCCCTGGGTGACATTGCGGTATTCGGTCTGGCTGCTGTAACCGCCATAGGTGTCGCTCTGGCTGCTGGTGACCGGCACGCTCTGGCCGACCTGGATCAGTGCCGGTGCGCCTTCGCTGGCCTGCACTTGCTGAATGCCGCCGTCGCGGCTATTGGTGCTGTAGTTGATGATGCGGGTCTGGCTTGGCTTGGCGCCGTTCACCGAATAACCCTGGTCACCCTGGAAGTTGTTGTCGTTGGTGTCGACGGTGATCAGCAGGCGCTTGGGGGCGGTGTCGAGTTGCGAAAGAAGGGCTTTAAGTTCGTCGATCTTGCGTTGATCGGCGTTGACGATGAGTTGATTGCCGTAGGCGCTGACCTGTCCGTCCTTGCCGACGAAATCCTGCGCCACGGGCAGCATATCTGCGCTGGTGCGGTAGTTCAGTGGCACGATTTCGGTGGCTGCCAAGACCGAAAAACTGCAGGTCACCAGCAGCGTGGTGAGCAGGGTGCGTAGGGGCATATCCGTTATCTCCGCCAACTTGAATTGATGATAGTGCCAGTTTGTCGGCCTTGGGTGTGTAGGAGCGAGCTTGCTCGCGATGAATTTGCAGGCGACGCGATTTGCCTGGGGGTGCGAGTTATCGTTTACGTCCATCGCGAGCGAGCTCGCTCCTACAGGTATCAGGTTGTCGGCCTGGGGTGGCGCTAGTTGAATCGTAGGCAGCAAAACGCCCCGGCATCCGGAGATAGCGGGGCGTTTTGTGGTGTAGTCGAGTGCATTTGTGGCGAGGGAGCAAGCTCCCTCGCCACAAGGTCTCAGGCTGAGTGCCGAACCATGTCCACATGGGGAATCCCGGCTTCCAGGAACTCCTCACTGACCAGGTGAAAGCCCAGGCGCTCATAGAACGCCGTGGCTTGCACTTGAGCGCTGAGCATCTGCTGCTTCAACCCGTGCTCTTCAGCTTCGCCAATCACCGCTTGCATCAGTGCGTCGCCGACTTTCAGGCCACGCCAGTCCTTGAGCACCGACACTCGGCCGATGTGACCATCGGGCAGCAAGCGGGCGGTGCCAATCGGAAAGTCGCCTTCGTAAGCGAGGAAATGCACTGCATCAATGTCATCGGCGTCCCATTCCAATTCTGGCGGAACGGATTGCTCGGCGACGAACACCGTCTCACGAATGCGCCGGATCTCGGCGTTGTCCTTTTGCCAGTCTGCGACACGTACGTGAATCTTATTCATCGGCAAACCCCAGGCTTCCTTGCTTGACCAGTTCGCACAGCAGGCCGCGGCCGTCTTCGTCGCTCAGCCATTCGCCGAGGTTGTCGGCGTGCAGCGAGTCGGCGGCGCAGATCATCTTCAGCAGTTCGCGCAGCTTGCCTGGCAGGTAACGGCTCTGGCCGCTGGCGAACAGCAGCAGGTCGTCATCGACTTCAGACCACGCCAGGCGTGCGCTCGGGTTGCGAATCAGGATCGCGCCTTGCTCCAGGGCGGACATGAAGTCCTCTTCTTCGACGTCTTCCGGGCCCACCACCAGTTCCGGGTAACGTGGCTCGGTCATGAACTGGCCGAACCAGGTCAGCAGCAGGCGCTCGTCGCTCATGTGCTCGGCCAGCAGGCCTTTCAAGCGGTCGAGTGCATCGCGCTGGATCTGGTGAGGGTCGGCAGTCGGCAAGGCGTCGGCGTCGGTGTAGCGTTCTTCGTCCGACAGGAACTGGCTGAGGAAGTCAGTGAAGTGGGTCAGCACTTCAGCGGCGCTCGGTGCGCGGAAGCCGACCGAGTAGGTCATGCATTCATCAACGGCAACGCCGCAATGGGCCAGGCGCGGTGGCAGGTAGAGCATATCGCCCGGTTCCAGCACCCATTCATCGGTGGCTTCGAATTCGGAGAGGATGCGCAGGTCGGCGTGGGTCAGCATCGGGCTCTCGGTGTTGCACATCTGGCCGATCTTCCAGTTGCGCTTGCCGTGGCCTTGCAGCAGGAACACGTCGTAGTTGTCGAAGTGCGGACCAACGCTGCCACCTGGCGCGGCGTAGCTGATCATCACGTCGTCGATGCGCCAGCTCGGCAGAAAGCGGAAGTTTTCCAGCAGTTCGCTGACTTCCGGCACGAATTGATCCACGGCTTGAACCAGCAGGGTCCAGTCACGTTCAGGCAGCTTGCTGAATTCATCTTCGGCGAACGGGCCGCGACGCAGTTCCCACGGACGCTCGCCATTCTCGATGATCAGTCGCGATTCGACTTCTTCTTCCAGCGCCAGGCCGGCCAGTTCGTCGGCGTCGATCGGGCTTTCGAAATCAGGAATCGCCTGGCGGATCAGCAGTGGTTTTTTCTGCCAGTAGTCGCGCAGGAATTCCCGTGCCGTGATGCCGCCCAGAAGTTGAAGAGGAATATCAGGATTCATGTGTAACCTATTGAAAAAATGCACTTTTCAGACGGGAATAAAAACGCCCGGCGCTGCCGGGCGTCTTAAAAGGGTCTAGCGGTCGATCAGATGCGTCTGGCTTGTTCTACAGCGTTGCCGATGTAGTTGGCCGGGGTGAGCAATTTCAGCTCGGCCTTGGCGGCGGCTGGCATGTCCAGGCCGTCGATGAAAGTCTGCAGCGCTTCTGGGCTGATGCCCTTGCCGCGGGTCAGTTCTTTCAGCTTTTCGTACGGGTTTTCAATGTTGTAGCGACGCATTACGGTCTGGATCGGCTCGGCCAGTACTTCCCAGCAGGCGTCCAGGTCAGCGGCAATCTTCTGCTCGTTGAGCTCAAGCTTGCTGATGCCCTTGAGGCTGGCTTCGTAGGCGATCACGCTGTGGGCGAAGCCGACACCGAGGTTGCGCAGTACGGTGGAGTCGGTCAGGTCACGCTGCCAGCGGGAGATCGGCAGCTTGCTCGCCAGGTGCTGGAACAGTGCGTTGGCGATGCCCAGGTTGCCTTCGGAGTTCTCGAAGTCGATCGGGTTGACCTTGTGCGGCATGGTCGACGAACCGATTTCGCCAGCGATGGTGCGCTGTTTGAAATAACCCAGGGAGATGTAGCCCCAGATGTCGCGGTCGAAGTCGATCAGGATGGTGTTGAAACGCGCGATCGCGTCGAACAGCTCGGCGATATAGTCGTGCGGTTCGATCTGCGTGGTGTACGGGTTGAAGCCCAGGCCCAGCTCGTCTTCGATGAAGGCGCGGGCGTTCTCTTCCCAATCGATCTCAGGGTAGGCCGACAGGTGCGCGTTGTAGTTGCCGACAGCGCCGTTGATCTTGCCCAGCAGCGGAACGGCCGCGACTTGAGCGATTTGACGCTCCAGACGGTAAACCACGTTCGCCAGTTCTTTGCCCAGGGTAGTCGGCGAGGCCGGTTGACCGTGGGTGCGCGACAGCATTGGCACGTCAGCGAAACGGATGGCCAGTTCGCGGATGGCTTCAGCGGTCTGGCGCATCAGCGGCAGCATCACGTCATCACGGCCTTCGCGCAGCATCAGGGCGTGGGACAGGTTGTTGATGTCCTCACTGGTGCAGGCAAAGTGGATGAACTCGCTGACCTTGGCCAGTTCCGGCAGCTTGGCCGCCTGCTCTTTGAGCAGGTATTCAATGGCCTTGACGTCGTGGTTGGTGGTGCGCTCGATCTCTTTGACGCGCTCGGCGTGCTCCAGAGCGAAGTTTTCCGCCAGGGTGTTGAGCACAGCGTTGGCTTCGGCAGAGAACGCCGGCACTTCGCTGATGGCAGGGTGAGCGGCCAGGCGCTGGAGCCAGCGCACTTCAACCAGAACGCGGGCACGGATCAGGCCGTACTCGCTGAAAATTGGGCGCAGGGCCTGGGTTTTGCCGGCGTAGCGGCCGTCAACAGGGGAAACCGCAGTGAGCGAAGAGAGCTGCATGGGGTGTTCTCGGACAGTCGGGCAACGAAATGGGGCGCGTATCATACATGAAAAAATCCGCCGGTCCGTCGCCAACTGACCGGCGTATTACGCGTATTGCTATGTTCAGTTCTGTCGATGCGGGTTATTCGTTACGCATCAACGGGTAAAGCTCTTTCAGCAATTTGCGGCGGCTGATCACCAGCTGCCAGCGATGACCGCCCAATTGCCGCCACAGGCGCGCCGAACGGATGCCGGCCAGCAGCAGGGCGCGAATTTTCGAGGCATTGCTCGGTTGTTGCAGGTTGCGCATGTCACCGTGCACCTGGATGCGTTGGCGCAGGGTGCTCAGGGTGTCCTGATACAGCGCGCCGCATGCAGCGATCACGTTTTCGTGGGCCGGGCCGAAGTGTTCGACCTGGGACTGAATCTGCGGCAGACGCTTGCCGATCACGTCGAGCATGTCGTTGCGCTTGGCCAGCTGACGTTCAAGGCCGAGCATGGCCAGGGCATAACGCAGCGGTTCGCGCTGCAGGGCGCTTGGATCGCGTTCGAGGGCGCCAATCAGCGCGCGGTAGCCTTCACGCAGGTTGATGTCGTCGCCGCCGTAGACTTCCAGAGTGTCCTTGGGGTCGCGGATCAGCAGGCTACCGAGCATGCAGGTCAGTCCGGCTTCGTTGGTCTGGCCGGACTTGGCAATCCTGTCCACCAGCACGGCGGCGAGAAACACGCCGCCCAGTGCTGTCAGTTGCTCCTGAATCGGGTTCATAGGGCCTGGCCCTTGCTCGTCCACGGCTCGGCTACTTCAATCACGCCGCCGCCGAGGCAGATTTCACCGTCGTAGAACACCACGGACTGGCCCGGAGTGACCGCGCGTTGCGGATCATCGAAGGTCGCGCGATAACCGGTGGCGGTTTTTTCCAGGGTGCACGGCTGGTCGCTCTGGCGATAACGAACCTTGGCGGTCAGCTTGCGTGGCTGGCTCAGATCGATCGGGTTGACCCAGTAGATATCGGAAGCGAGCAGGGCGCGGGAGAACAGCCACGGGTGATCGTTGCCCTGGCCAACGATCAGCTCGTTGTGTTCCAGGTCCTTGATCAGCACGTACCACGGCTCATCGCTGGCATCTTTCAGCCCGCCAATGCCCAGGCCCTGGCGCTGGCCGATGGTGTGGTACATCAGGCCGTGGTGACGGCCGATGACTTCACCTTCGGTGGTCTTGATCTCGCCCGGTTGCGCTGGCAGGTACTGCTTGAGGAAGTCGCTGAAGCGGCGCTCGCCGATAAAGCAGATCCCGGTGGAATCCTTTTTCTTCGCGGTCGCCAGTTCGTATTTCTCGGCAATGGCGCGCACTTGCGGTTTTTCCAGCTCGCCGACCGGGAATAGGGTCTTGGCGATCTGTTCACCGCCGACGGCGTGCAGGAAGTAGCTCTGGTCCTTGTTCGGATCCAGGCCCTTGAGCAGTTCGGTGCAGCCGTCGATGTCGCGGCGACGCACGTAGTGACCGGTGGCGATCAGGTCGGCGCCGAGCATCATGGCGTAGTCGAGGAACGCCTTGAACTTGATTTCGCGGTTGCACAGGATGTCCGGGTTCGGCGTGCGTCCGGCCTTGTATTCGGCCAGGAAGTGCTCGAACACGTTGTCCCAGTACTCGGCGGCGAAGTTGGCGGTGTGCAGCTTGATGCCAATCTTGTCGCACACGGCCTGGGCATCCGCCAGATCATCCATGGCGGTGCAGTATTCCGTTCCATCGTCTTCTTCCCAGTTCTTCATGAACAGGCCTTCCACCTCATAGCCCTGCTCGATCAGCAGGAGGGCGGAAACGGAAGAGTCCACGCCGCCGGACATGCCGACAATGACGCGCTTCTTTTGTGTGTCAGAAGGGGCTGGATCACGCATAGGGATTCAATGAGTGTCTTGAAAAAGGACGCGATTCTAGCAGGCTAAGGCCCGCAAGGCTAAAGAGAAGGACGGATCAATTCGAGGCCGAAGTGTTGGCCTGTCAGATAGTCGTCGATGCAGCGGATGATCAGCTCGCTGCGCCAGTTGTCGCGCTGCTCGATTAATTCCTCGCGGGTCAACCACTTGGCGCCGATGATGCCGTCATCCAGTTGATAATCCGCGTGGTGTTTCAGTGGTTTGGCGATGAAGCAGACCCTCTGGTAGGTTACGCCGTTGCTCGGGGCGGTGTAGAGGTAAATGCCCAGTACGCCGGTGGGTTCGACGTCCCAGCCGGTTTCCTCGAGGGTTTCGCGCACGGCGGCTTCGGTCAGGGTTTCATTCGGGTCCAGGTGGCCGGCGGGCTGGTTGAGTACCGTGCGTCCGCCCTTGAGTTCTTCAACCATCAGGAAGCGGCCGTTGTCTTCGACGATGGTGGCGACGGTGATGTGGGGTTTCCAGTCCATGGGTTTTCCTCGGTAAGGTCTTCGGTGTATTCGGAATTGCCAAGATCGCAGCCTTCGGCAGCTCCTACAAGGATCGGTGTAGGAGCTGCCGAAGGCTCGGGCCGCGATCGGACGATCTTTTGATCTTCGCCAGAAACACAAACCCCGGCACAGGGCCGGGGTTTGTGATGTTCCCTTGCAACCTTAAACCAGCGCAGCAACTGCCGCGTTGAAGGTTGCGCTCGGGCGCATGGCCTTGCTGATCAGCTCGGCGTCGGCGTGGTAGTAACCGCCGATGTCCACTGGCTTGCCCTGAACGGCGTTGAGTTCGGCAACGATGGTCGCCTCGTTCTCGGTCAGGGTCTTGGCCAGGGTCGCGAACTGCGCTTGCAGTGCAGTGTCTTCGGTCTGGGCAGCCAGGGCTTGAGCCCAGTACAGTGCCAGGTAGAAGTGGCTGCCGCGGTTGTCGATGTTGCCGACTTTGCGCGATGGCGACTTGTTGTTGTCCAGGAACTGGCCGGTGGCCTGGTCCAGGGTCTTGGCCAGCACCAGCGCCTTAGGGTTGTTGTAGGTCACGCCCAGGTGTTCCAGGGACGCGGCCAGGGCCAGGAATTCACCCAGCGAATCCCAGCGCAGGAAGTTTTCTTCCAGCAACTGCTGAACGTGCTTCGGAGCCGAACCGCCAGCGCCGGTTTCGAACAGGCCACCGCCGTTCATCAGCGGCACGATCGACAGCATCTTGGCGCTGGTGCCCAGTTCCATGATCGGGAACAGGTCGGTCAGGTAGTCGCGCAGTACGTTGCCGGTCACCGAGATGGTGTCTTTACCTTCGCGGGTGCGCTGCAGGGTGTACTTCATCGCGTCGACCGGCGCCATGATCTGGATGTCCAGGCCGGCAGTGTCGTGATCTTTCAGGTAAGCCTGAACTTTCTCGATCACTACGCCATCGTGGGCGCGCATTGGGTCAAGCCAGAAAATCGCCGGAGTGCTGCTGGCGCGAGCACGGTTGACGGCCAGTTTGACCCAGTCCTGGATCGGCGCATCTTTGGTCTGGCACATGCGGAAGATGTCGCCGGCTTCAACAGCCTGTTCCATCAGCAGGGTGCCTTTGCTGTCGGTCACGCGAACAACGCCGTCAGACTTGATCTGGAAAGTCTTGTCGTGGGAACCGTATTCTTCGGCTTTCTTCGCCATCAGGCCAACGTTTGGCACGCTGCCCATGGTGGTCGGATCGAACGCGCCGTTGGCCTTGCAGTCTTCGATCACTGCCTGGTAGATGGTCGCGTAGCAGCGATCCGGGATCACGGCCTTGGTGTCGTGCAGCTGGCCGTCGGTGCCCCACATCTTGCCGGAGTCACGGATCATTGCTGGCATCGAGGCGTCGACGATGACGTCGCTCGGCACGTGCAGGTTGGTGATGCCTTTGTCGGAGTTGACCATCGCCAGGGAAGGGCGAACGGCGTAGACCGCCTGGATGTCAGCTTCGATCGCAGCTTGCTGATCGCTAGGCAAGGCCTTGATGCGAGCGTACAGGTCGCCGATGCCGTTGTTCAGGTTGAAGCCGATCTGTGCCAGCACGTCAGCGTGCTTGGCCAGTGCGTCTTTATAGAACTCGGCAACGATCTGGCCGAACATGATCGGGTCGGAGACCTTCATCATGGTGGCTTTCAAGTGAACCGACAGCAGCACGCCTTGTGCCTTGGCGTCTTCGATTTCGGCCGCGATGAAGCTGCGCAGGGCGTTTTTGCTCAATACCGCGCAATCGAGGATCTCACCGGCTTGTACGCTGGTCTTTTCTTTCAGGACGGTGGCGGTGCCGTCTTGAGCGATCAGTTCGATCTTCACGGCGTCAGCGGCGTCGATCAGGGCAGCTTTTTCGCTGCCGTAGAAATCGCCGGTGCTCATGTGTGCGATGTGGGACTTGGAGTCCTTGGCCCAGGCGCCCATTTTGTGCGGGTGCTTGCGTGCGTAGTTCTTGACCGACAGCGGAGCACGGCGGTCTGAGTTGCCTTCACGCAGAACCGGGTTTACGGCGCTGCCCTTGATCTTGTCGTAGCGCGCCTTGGCTTCTTTGTCGGCGTCGCTGGTGACGGTCTCAGGGTAGTCCGGCAGTGCGTAGCCCTGAGCTTGCAGCTCTTTGATCGCGGCTTGCAGTTGTGGAACCGAAGCGCTGATGTTCGGCAGCTTGATGATGTTGGCTTCAGGCGTAACGGCCAGGGCGCCCAGTTCGGCGAGGTGGTCGGCTACGGCTTTGTCACCCAGTTGCTCGGGGAAGCTGGCCAGGATGCGCCCTGCAAGAGAGATATCGCGGGTTTCAACGGCGATATCAGCCGAGGCGGTGAACGCCTCTACGATAGGCAACAGTGAATAGGTGGCGAGGGCAGGAGCTTCGTCGGTGAAGGTATAGATGATCTTCGAGCGGGTGGGCATATTCGGATTAACTCTCTCTTCTTTGCTAAAGCGTGCGCAGAAACTCGAGGGCGCCGGGTAAGCGCGTTCGTTCAAAGTCATCCATGAGCCGAATATCGAGGTTTCGTTGCTGTGATGTTGGGTGCATCAGTAGGGCGTCAAGTGGCCGGACTGCGATAACAGGCCAGCTTGCCGGGCGGAAAGTCTCGTCGTAGAGCACTTCAGCCGTCGTGACCCTGTGGTCAGCGGCGGCATTATACATAGGTAGCTGGCAATCTGCCGATGGTTCATACGCAACGAATGTCGTCCATTGGTCTAAAGGTCGCAGGGGCCAACACGGCGTAAGGTCATTCGTCGTGCTTGAGTTTGGCGCTTTTCCCTTTGCTTTCAGGCTTGTAGCTCGCGAGTTGTGAGGCTTTGCGGCAGATGGGCGGAACATAGGGTTTGCGCGCCGATTCAACTGGGTTACGCTCGAACCAAGCCAGATGTTCAATCCAATCAATGGAGTTCAGCATGGGTTACAAGAAGATTCAGGTTCCAGCCGTCGGCGACAAAATCACCGTCAATGCAGACCATTCTCTCAATGTTCCTAATAACCCGATCATCCCCTTCATCGAAGGCGACGGCATTGGTGTCGACATCAGCCCGGTCATGATCAAGGTTGTCGATGCTGCTGTTAAGAAGGCTTACGGTGGCGAGCGCAAGATTTCCTGGATGGAAGTGTACGCCGGGGAGAAAGCGACTCAGGTTTACGATCAGGACACCTGGCTGCCTCAGGAAACCCTGGACGCGGTCAAGGATTACGTGGTTTCCATCAAGGGCCCGCTGACCACCCCGGTCGGTGGCGGCATCCGTTCCCTCAACGTGGCCCTGCGTCAGCAACTCGACCTGTACGTCTGCCTGCGCCCGGTGCGCTGGTTTGAAGGCGTGCCTAGCCCGGTCAAGAAGCCAGGCGATGTCGACATGACCATCTTCCGCGAGAACTCCGAGGACATCTACGCCGGCATCGAGTGGAAGGCCGGTACGCCGGAAGCCACCAAGGTCATCAAGTTCCTGAAAGAAGAAATGGGCGTGACCAAGATCCGTTTCGACGAAAACTGCGGTATCGGCGTCAAGCCGGTGTCCCTGCAAGGCACCAAGCGTCTGGCACGCAAGGCCCTGCAATACGTGGTCGACAACGATCGCGATTCGCTGACCATCGTGCACAAAGGCAACATCATGAAGTTCACCGAAGGTGCCTTCAAGGAATGGGCCTACGAAGTGGCGGCTGAAGAGTTCGGCGCGACCCTGCTCGACGGCGGTCCGTGGATGCAGTTCAAGAACCCGAAAACCGGCAAGAACGTCATCGTCAAGGATGCCATCGCCGACGCCATGCTCCAGCAGATCCTGCTGCGCCCGGCCGAGTACGATGTGATCGCGACCCTGAACCTGAACGGCGACTACCTCTCCGACGCCCTGGCGGCGGAAGTGGGCGGTATCGGTATCGCGCCAGGTGCCAACCTGTCCGACACCGTGGCCATGTTCGAAGCCACCCACGGTACTGCGCCGAAATACGCCGGCAAGGACCAGGTCAATCCCGGTTCGCTGATCCTGTCCGCTGAAATGATGCTGCGCCACATGGGCTGGACCGAAGCAGCCGACCTGATCATCAAGGGCACCAACGGCGCGATTTCCGCCAAGACCGTGACCTATGACTTCGAACGTCTGATGGAAGGTGCGAAGCTGGTATCGTCTTCCGGTTTCGGTGATGCGCTGATCTCGCACATGTAAGAGCGCGCAGGCACACAAAAACCGCCTGATTCAAGTATTTGAGTCAGGCGGTTTTTTTATGACTGGATGACGGGTTGCGTCAGCTCGACACCGTTTCGTGCCGGGTGGCGGGCGCGGTCTGTTCGCTCGGGAGCGTGGCAGACGTGATATTCAATGCATGCAAGCCTTTGGGGCCCTGAACGATCTCGAAGCTGACGATTTGTCCGGCCTTGAGGGTTTTGTAGCCGTCCATCGCGATGGCCGAATAGTGAGCAAAGAAATCGATTTCCTTGCCGTCCTCATCACGGCCTTCTTTGGCATCGGTGTTAATGAAACCGAATCCCTTGGCATTGTTGAACCATTTCACCTTGCCAACTGACATACCCAACTCCCTCTGCAACAGACTCCATCACTGGAGTATCATCCAGTACATCCGCAGTCGAATCTGTAAATAAGATTGACTCCGCGGACCTTTTTTACCCACTGTGGGCTCTATTGGTTGTAACACCGTTTTGCCGATAGTCAAGCTGACCGGGCAGTCGGAGTTGAAAACGCTGATAGCCGCCCCCACCAATGTATTTGAACAACTGACGAACCTTTCTTTCCATGCATGCAATCAGCCAGATTCGACTAACATTCAATCAGGATCGCCCTGATTTACACGACGACGATTCCACAGGCATTGCTGTTCAGGAGGCAAAGCCTGCACTACAGGCGCCGCCGATGTACAAGGTGGTTTTGTTCAACGATGACTACACACCGATGGATTTCGTCGTCGAAGTGCTCGAGGTGTTTTTTAACCTGAATCGCGAGCTGGCGACCAAGGTCATGCTGGCCGTCCATACAGAAGGGCGGGCAGTATGTGGAGTGTTTACCCGCGACATCGCCGAGACCAAGGCCATGCAGGTCAACCAGTACGCCAGGGAAAGCCAGCATCCGCTACTCTGTGAAATCGAGAAGGACGGTTAATCGCCGACCACTTGGGTATGAGGTGAAGCTATGTTAAACCGCGAGCTCGAAGTCACCCTCAATCTTGCCTTCAAGGAGGCCCGTTCGAAGCGTCATGAGTTCATGACCGTCGAACACCTCTTGCTGGCCCTATTGGACAATGAGGCTGCCGCCACCGTTTTGCGTGCGTGCGGTGCAAACCTCGACAAACTCAAGCATGACCTGCAGGAGTTCATCGACTCCACCACGCCATTGATCCCCGTGCATGACGAGGATCGCGAAACCCAGCCAACCCTGGGCTTCCAGCGTGTCCTGCAACGTGCTGTGTTTCACGTACAGAGCTCGGGCAAACGCGAAGTGACTGGTGCCAACGTGCTGGTCGCGATCTTCAGTGAGCAAGAGAGTCAGGCGGTGTTCCTGCTGAAACAGCAGAGCGTCGCCCGTATAGATGTCGTCAACTACATCGCCCACGGCATTTCCAAGGTGCCGGGGCATGGCGATCACTCTGAAGGTGAGCAAGATATGCAGGACGACGAGGGCGGTGAGTCTTCTTCCTCGGGTAATCCCCTGGATGCTTATGCCAGCAACCTCAACGAACTGGCGCGCCAGGGTCGTATCGATCCGTTGGTAGGTCGTGAGCTGGAAGTCGAGCGTGTCGCGCAGATCCTTGCGCGTCGTCGCAAAAACAATCCGCTGCTGGTGGGCGAGGCGGGCGTGGGTAAAACCGCGATTGCCGAAGGCCTGGCCAAGCGCATTGTCGACAACCAGGTGCCGGACCTGCTGGCCAACAGCGTGGTTTACTCCCTTGACCTGGGTGCCTTGCTGGCCGGTACCAAGTACCGTGGCGATTTCGAGAAGCGCTTCAAGGCGTTGCTCAATGAGCTGAAAAAACGTCCGCAGGCGATCCTGTTCATCGACGAGATCCACACCATCATTGGTGCGGGTGCCGCGTCCGGTGGTGTCATGGATGCCTCGAACCTGCTCAAGCCACTGCTGTCGTCCGGTGATATCCGCTGCATCGGTTCCACAACGTTCCAGGAGTTCCGCGGGATCTTCGAGAAGGACCGTGCCTTGGCTCGGCGCTTCCAGAAGGTCGATGTGTCGGAGCCTTCGGTGGAAGACACCATTGGCATTCTGCGCGGCCTGAAGGGGCGTTTCGAAAGCCATCACAATATCGAATACAGTGATGAAGCCCTGCGCGCGGCTGCCGAACTGGCCTCGCGTTACATCAATGATCGTCACATGCCGGACAAGGCCATTGATGTCATTGATGAGGCGGGTGCCTATCAGCGTCTGCAACCGGTGGAAATGCGCGTTAAACGCATCGAAGTGCCTCAGGTCGAGGACATCGTTGCGAAGATTGCGCGGATTCCGCCAAAACACGTCACCAGCTCCGATAAAGAGTTGCTGCGTAACCTTGAGCGTGACCTGAAGTTGACCGTGTTCGGTCAGGATGCCGCGATCGATTCGCTGGCAACCGCGATCAAGCTGTCCCGTGCCGGCCTCAAATCCCCTGACAAGCCTGTCGGTTCGTTCCTGTTCGCAGGGCCTACCGGTGTCGGTAAAACCGAAGCGGCGCGTCAGTTGGCCAAGGCCTTGGGTGTCGAGTTGATTCGCTTCGACATGTCCGAGTACATGGAGCGCCACACCGTATCGCGTCTGATCGGTGCGCCTCCGGGTTATGTCGGGTTCGATCAGGGCGGCCTGCTCACCGAAGCCATCACCAAGCAGCCACACTGCGTGCTGTTGCTCGATGAGATCGAGAAGGCGCATCCGGAAGTCTTCAACCTGCTGCTGCAGGTGATGGATCACGGTACGTTGACCGATAACAACGGGCGCAAGGCGGATTTCCGTAACGTGATCGTCATCATGACGACCAACGCCGGTGCCGAGACCGCAGCCCGCGCTTCGATCGGTTTCACCTATCAGGATCACTCGTCCGATGCGATGGAAGTGATCAAGAAGAGCTTCACGCCGGAATTCCGCAACCGTCTGGATACCATCATCCAGTTTGGTCGCCTCAGCCATGAGGTCATCAAGAGCGTGGTGGACAAGTTCCTTACCGAGCTTCAGGCGCAACTGGAAGACAAGCGTGTGTTGTTGGAAGTCACTGATGCGGCCCGCAGCTGGCTGGCCGAAAGTGGTTACGACGCGGCGATGGGTGCTCGCCCAATGGCGCGCCTGATCCAGGACAAGATCAAGCGTCCGCTGGCGGAGGAGATTCTCTTTGGCGAACTGGCCGAACATGGCGGTGTGGTGCACATCGACATCAAGGACGGCGAGCTGACCTTCGAGTTCGAGACCACAGCCGAGATGGCCTGACGTTTGGAAGCAAAGCCAAAAGGCGCTGAAAGGCGCCTTTTTGCTATCTGTCGAAATCACCACGGTTCCCTGTGGGAGCGAGCTTGCTCGCGATAGCGGTGCATAAGCTTGCATCAACGTTGGATCAGCTGACGCCATCGCGAGCAAGCTCGCTCCCACAGGGTTCTGTGTTGTGGTTGCTAAATCGCCCACAAACAAAAACGCCCGGCATAAGCCGGGCGTCTTGTATTGACCTGATTAGCGAGCGCGGTAAGTGATGCGCCCTTTGCTCAAGTCATAGGGCGTCAGCTCGACGCGCACTTTGTCGCCGGTAAGAATACGGATGTAGTTCTTGCGCATCTTGCCGGAGATGTGCGCGGTTACGACGTGCCCATTTTCCAACTCCACACGAAACATGGTGTTGGGCAGGGTGTCGACGACAGTGCCTTCCATTTCGAAGCTGTCTTCTTTCGACATGCAGTAAAGCCCTCGGTGTCCAATGAATGGCCCGGTGCAACTGCGCCAGGCAAAAGCGGCGTGCATTGTGCCCGAAAAGTGGGGTTTAAGCCAAGGGGTTTAGGGCTGGCTCTAGTTTAGAACCACCCAGCGCTGATTAATCAGCAACTCAATGGGGCGATATTGAGTCTTGTAGTTCATCTTTTTGCAGTTTTTGATCCAGTAGCCGAGGTAGACCGCCTCCAGCCTCAGCCGGCTGGCCTCGGCGATTTGCCAGAGGATTGCGTAGCGCCCAAGGCTGCGACGCTCTTCGGCGGGCTCGTAGAAGGTGTAGACCGCCGAAAGACCGTTCGGCAGTAGATCGGTGACCGCGACGGCCAGCAGCCGGCCGTTCAGGCGAAACTCATAAAAGCGTGAAAACGGCAGGTCCCGCACCAGGAAAGTCGAAAACTGGTCGCGACTTGGCGGGTACATGTCGCCATCGGCGTGACGCTGTTCGATATAGCGCTGGTAAAGGTCGAAGTACTCTTCGTTGAAGCCGGGCTTGGCGGGACGCACCTGCAAATCCGCGTTGCGCTTGAAGATGCGTTTCTGTTGCCGGTTGGGCGTGAACTGTCCCACGGGAATACGCGCCGGAACGCACGCATTGCAATTCTGGCAATGCGGCCGATAGAGATGATCGCCACTGCGACGAAAACCCATCTCCGACAGGTCTGCATAGACATGCACATCCATGGGCTGACTAGGGTCGAGGAACAGGGTTGTGGCCTGCTCATCGGGCAGATAACTGCAAGAGTGCGGCTGAGTGGCATAGAACTTCAAACGCGCCAACTCGGTCATGATCAACCCTCGGGATAATGCTTTTGAATAAGTGTAAGCCACGCGCGCAAAAGTCGCTCAGCAAACCCAGGTGGCATGGTTGGGTTGGTCAAGGTGCCTGGCCAGATAATCGGCAAACTCGCGACGCGCAATCGCCCGGGCGCCCAGGCTATGCAGGTGGTCGGTGGGCATCTGGCAATCGATCAGTACAAAGCCCGAGTCCTTCAGATGCCGGACCAGCGTGGCAAAGCCGAATTTCGACGCGTTGTCAGCGAGGCTGAACATGGACTCGCCGAAAAACAACTGGCCCATTGCCAGGCCATACAGCCCGCCAACCAGTTCGTCCCCGTCCCATACTTCCACCGAGTGCGCGTGTCCACGCCTGTGCAACTCGATATAAGCGTCCTGCATGGCCTCGGTGATCCAGGTGCCATCGGCGTAATCCCGGGGGGCGGCACAGGCGCGGATGACGGCGGCGAAGTCCTGATCGAAGGTCACTTGATAGCGTTGCTGACGCAGCAGTTTGTTCAGGCTGCGCGAGACGTGCAATTCGTCGGGAAACAGAACCGTGCGCGGGTCCGGAGACCACCAGAGGATCGGCTGGCCTTCGGAAAACCAAGGGAAGCAGCCGTGGCGATAAGCCGAGATCAGCCGATCGGCGGACAGATCACCACCTGCAGCCAGAAGCCCGTTGGGGTCGCGCATGGCCTTTTCCAGCGGTGGGAAATGCAAGGTATTGCGTTGTAACCAGGTCAGCATGGCATCCGGACTTACAGAAGGGGAGGGCAGTGGCGGGTTTTGGCCCGCCATAAAGTTTGCCTTCAAACGGTTGGAATGTCGTCGAGGTATTTTTCGGCGTCCAGTGCCGCCATGCAACCGGCCCCGGCAGACGTAACGGCCTGGCGATAAACGTGGTCGGCCACGTCACCGGCGGCAAAAACCCCGGCAATCGCCGTAGCTGTGGCATCGCCTTCGCTGCCACCCTTGACCAGTAGATACCCGTCGCGCATTTCCAGTTGGCCCGTAAACAGGTCGGTATTGGGTTTATGGCCGATGGCGATAAACACCCCGGCCAGCGGCAGCTCTTTGGTTTCACCCGTTTGGCTGTCCCGCAGGCGGGCGCCGGTCACGCCGCGGGCATCGCCGAGCACTTCGTCCAGGTTCTGGTTCCAGTGCAGGCGGATATTGCCGTTGGCGGCTTTTTCGAAGAGTTTGTCCTGGAGGATCTTCTCCGAGCGCAGCTTGTCGCGCCGATGCACCAGGTGCACTTCCTTGGCGATGTTCGACAGGTACAAGGCTTCCTCGACCGCCGTATTACCGCCGCCGACCACCGCAACCACCTGATTGCGATAGAAAAATCCGTCACAGGTCGCACACGCTGATACCCCTTTGCCGGCAAACGTTTCCTCCGACGGCAGGCCCAGGTATTGCGCGGAGGCGCCGGTGGCAATGATCAAGGCGTCGCAGGTGTAGGTGCCGCCATCGCCGATCAATTCGAACGGCCGTTGTTGCAACTTGGCGGTGTGGATGTGGTCGTAAACGATCTCGGTGGCAAAGCGTTCGGCGTGTTTTTGCATGCGGTCCATCAGGACTGGTCCGGTCAGGCCTTCGACGTCGCCTGGCCAGTTATCCACTTCGACGGTGGTGGTGAGCTGGCCACCTGCCTGTATGCCGGTAATGACAACGGGCTTGAGGTTGGCGCGGGCGGCATAAACGGCCGCGCTGTAACCCGCAGGGCCGGAGCCCAGGATAATCAGGCGTGAATGCTTCGCTTCGCTCATAAAAACACCTCATAAGCCTTTGTCACCAAAGAGAATGCATGCTCAAATTGAACAGCATGTCATGTGCTGTTGACTATGCTACACCCAAGGGTCTCAAGCATGGCGTCGTGCGTACAAACCCGTACAATGCCCTGCGTGTTACATATATTCAGTGCGCGCCGTGTTTATAAAAACCGGGGCGCAGTGTTAAAAGTAGTCCCGGTTACGCGTGTTAACTTTTTTACCTGCCTGGATTGGGTAGTTTTTCGGCAGTTTTTATAGACATTCACCAGATGGACGCGCCATTGGCGCAGGAAAAGAAGCGTTTTGAAGAAATCCACCGCAGCACCTAAACCAGCCGTCGTTCCGCTCTGGCGTCAGCACTTGCACTACCGACTCAAGGAAGGTGCGCTGATCGCCATCGGTGCCTTGTGCCTGTTCCTGATGATGGCCTTGTTGACCTATGGCAAGGATGATCCGGGCTGGAGTCATAACAGCAAGATCGACGACGTGCAGAACTTCGGCGGGCCAGCGGGCTCCTACAGCGCCGATATCCTGTTCATGGTGCTGGGTTACTTCGCCTACATCTTCCCGTTGCTGTTGGCCGTCAAGGCGTACCAGATCTTCCGCCAGCGTCACGAACCGTGGCAGTGGAGCGGTTGGCTGTTCTCCTGGCGCCTGATCGGCCTGGTGTTCCTGGTGCTGTCGGGCGCCGCTCTGGCCCATATCCATTTCCATGCCGCGACCGGTCTGCCGGCCGGTGCGGGCGGTGCGCTGGGCGAAAGCCTTGGCGACCTGGCCAGGAACGCCTTGAATATCCAGGGCAGCACACTGTTGTTCATTGCGTTGTTCCTGTTCGGCCTGACTGTGTTTACCGATCTGTCGTGGTTCAAGGTGATGGACATCACTGGCAAGATTACCCTCGACCTGTTCGAACTGTTCCAGGGTGCGGCCAATCGCTGGTGGGCGGCCCGTACCGAGCGCAAACGACTGGTTGCCCAGTTGCGTGAAGTCGACGACCGTATAGATGAAGTGGTCGCGCCGACCGTCACCGACAAGCGCGAGCAGGCGAAGGTCAAGGAGCGGCTGATCGAGCGTGAGCAAGCCCTGAGCAAGCACATGTCCGAGCGCGAGAAACAGGTGCCGCCGGTGATTGCGCCCGCGCCGCCAAAGCCCGCCGCACCGAGCAAGCGCGTCGAGAAAGAGAAGCAGACGCCGTTGTTCGTCGACAGCGCCGTGGAAGGCACCTTGCCACCAATCTCGATTCTCGATCCCGCGGAAAAGAAACAGCTCAATTACTCGCCTGAATCCCTGGCGGCGGTCGGCCACCTGCTGGAAATCAAGCTCAAGGAATTCGGCGTTGAAGTCACGGTGGATTCGATTCACCCGGGCCCGGTGATTACCCGTTACGAAATCCAGCCGGCCGCCGGGGTCAAGGTCAGCCGCATCTCCAACCTGGCCAAAGACCTGGCCCGTTCCCTGGCCGTGACCAGCGTGCGCGTGGTGGAAGTGATTCCGGGCAAGACCACGGTCGGTATCGAGATTCCCAACGAAGACCGGCAGATCGTGCGTTTCTCCGAGGTGTTGTCGACCCCCGAGTACGATAACTTCAAATCCCCGGTCACCCTGGCCCTGGGTCACGACATCGGCGGCAAGCCGGTCATCACCGACCTTGCGAAAATGCCGCACCTGCTGGTGGCCGGTACCACCGGTTCCGGTAAGTCGGTGGGTGTGAACGCGATGATCCTGTCGATCCTGTTCAAATCCGGCCCGGAAGACGCCAAGCTGATCATGATCGACCCGAAAATGTTGGAACTGTCGATCTATGAAGGCATTCCGCACCTGCTGTGCCCGGTGGTCACCGACATGAAGGACGCCGCCAACGCCCTGCGCTGGAGCGTTGCCGAGATGGAGCGACGCTACAAGCTGATGGCCAAGATGGGCGTGCGAAACCTGTCTGGCTTCAACGCCAAGGTCAAGGAAGCCCAGGACGCCGGCGAGCCGTTGAGCGATCCGCTGTACAAGCGCGAAAGCATTCACGACGAAGCGCCGCTCCTGCAAAAGCTGCCGACCATCGTGGTGGTGGTCGACGAATTCGCCGACATGATGATGATCGTCGGCAAAAAGGTTGAAGAACTGATCGCCCGTATCGCCCAGAAGGCGCGGGCGGCCGGTATCCACCTGATTCTTGCGACCCAGCGTCCGTCGGTAGACGTGATCACCGGTCTGATCAAGGCCAACATCCCGACCCGTATGGCGTTCCAGGTATCGAGCAAGATCGATTCGCGGACCATCATCGACCAGGGCGGTGCCGAACAACTGCTTGGTCACGGTGACATGCTCTACATGCCGCCGGGCACCAGCCTGCCGATTCGTGTTCACGGTGCTTTCGTGTCCGACGATGAGGTTCACCGCGTGGTGGAAGCCTGGAAACTGCGTGGCGCGCCGGAATACAACGACGACATTCTCAATGGCGTCGAAGAGGCGGGTAGCGGCTTCGAAGGCAGCAGTGGTGGCGGCGACGGTGACGATCCTGAGGCCGACGCGCTGTACGACGAAGCCGTGCAGTTCGTGCTGGAAAGCCGTCGTGCCTCCATTTCCGCGGTTCAGCGCAAGCTGAAGATCGGCTACAACCGCGCCGCGCGCATGATCGAAGCCATGGAAATGGCCGGGGTCGTGACGTCCATGAACACCAACGGTTCGCGTGAAGTCCTGGCCCCGGGCCCGGTGCGCGACTGACCCGAGCATGAAAGGGGTGGCGCCCATTGGCGTCGCCCGCACTCCCACGAATGTTATGAGGACTCCCATGCGTCTGATCCGCATGTTGTTGCTGCCGGTACTGGCTTTGACCACGCTCCAGGCTAACGCCGATGACAAGGACGTGGCGCGCCTGACCCAATTGCTGGAAAAATCCAAGACGCTGACGGCCAACTTTTCGCAGTTGACCCTCGACGGCAGCGGCACCCAGTTGCAGGAAACCACCGGCGACATGACGCTGCAGCGCCCGGGCCTGTTCTACTGGCACACTAATGCGCCGGCCGAGCAGACCATGGTATCCGACGGCAAGAAAGTCACTCTTTGGGATCCGGATCTGGAGCAGGCGACGATCAAGAAGCTGGACGAGCGTCTGACCCAGACCCCGGCTCTGCTGTTGTCCGGTGACGTGTCGAAGATCAGCCAGAGTTTCGACATCACCGCGAAAGAGGCGGGTGGCGTGATCGACTTCACCTTGAAGCCGAAAACCAAGGACACTCTGTTCGACAACCTGCGTCTGTCGTTCCGCAACGGTCTGCTCAACGACATGCAACTGATCGACAGCGTCGGCCAACGCACCAACATCCTGTTCACCGGGGTGAAGGCCAACGAAGCAGTGCCAGCGTCCAAGTTCAAATTCGACATCCCGAAAGGGGCGGACGTGATCCAGGAATAACACGCAAAACCCTTGTAGGAGCGAGCCTGCTCGCGATGAACGCCAGGACACCGCTGGGTGTCAGGCTGCCAGCGTTATCGTTGACGTCCATCGCGAGCAGGCTCGCTCCCACAGGGGGGCGGTGTTCAATTGAGGTTTCAGAGATAGTCATGGACCTGTTTCGCAGCACCCCGATCGCCCAGCCCTTGGCCGCCCGTTTACGCGCGGCCAATCTGGACGAGTACGTCGGTCAGGAACACGTGCTCGCTCGCGGCAAGCCCTTGCGCGAAGCGCTGGAGCAGGGTGCCCTGCATTCGATGATTTTCTGGGGGCCGCCGGGGGTGGGCAAAACCACGCTGGCGCGGTTACTCGCGGAAGTTTCGGATGCGCACTTCGAAACGGTCTCGGCGGTGCTGGCCGGGGTCAAGGAGATCCGTCAGGCGGTGGAAATCGCCAAGCAGCAGGCCGGGCAATACGGCAAGCGCACCATCCTGTTCGTCGATGAAGTGCATCGCTTCAACAAGTCGCAGCAGGACGCGTTCCTGCCCTATGTCGAGGACGGCACGCTGATTTTTATCGGCGCGACCACGGAAAACCCCTCGTTCGAACTCAACAACGCCTTGCTGTCCCGGGCCCGCGTCTACGTGCTCAAAAGCCTCGACGAAGCGGCCCTGCGCAAGCTGGTGCACCGCGCATTGACCGAAGAGCGTGGCCTGGGCAAACGCAACTTGACCCTCAGCGATGAAGGGTTCCAGATGCTGCTGTCGGCCGCCGATGGGGATGGCCGGCGTTTGCTCAACTTGCTGGAAAACGCCTCGGACCTCGCCGAAGACAACAGCGAAATGGGTGTCGACCTGCTGCAAAGCCTGCTCGGCGATACCCGCCGGCGGTTCGACAAGGGTGGCGAAGCGTTCTACGACCAGATCTCCGCGCTGCATAAATCGGTGCGCGGTTCCAACCCCGACGGCGCGCTGTACTGGTTCGCGCGGATGATCGACGGCGGTTGCGACCCCTTGTACCTGGCCCGGCGCGTGGTGCGCATGGCCAGCGAAGACATCGGCAATGCCGACCCGCGTGCCTTGAGCCTGTGCCTGGCGGCGTGGGAAGTGCAGGAGCGCCTCGGCAGCCCCGAAGGCGAACTGGCCGTGGCCCAGGCCATCACGTATCTGGCCTGCGCACCGAAAAGCAACGCGGTGTACATGGGCTTCAAGACTGCATTGCGCGCCGCCGCCGAACACGGCTCGCTGGAAGTCCCGCTGCACCTGCGCAACGCGCCGACCAAGCTTATGAAGCAATTGGGCTACGGCGATGAATACCGCTATGCCCACGATGAGCCGGACGCCTACGCCGCCGGAGAAGACTATTTCCCGGAAGAACTCGACCCGATCCCGTTCTATCAGCCTGTGCCCCGTGGCCTGGAACTGAAGATCGGCGAAAAGCTCAATCACCTGGCGAAACTCGACCGTTCAAGCCCCCGGCAGCGGAGAAAATAGTGCTTCCTGTGATCGTTGCGGTTTCCGTCGGCGGGATGGCCGGCACTCTGTTGCGCTTCGCCACGGGCAACTGGATCAACGCGAATTGGCCACGGCACTTCTATACCGCGACGCTGGCCGTTAATATCGTGGGCTGTTTGCTGATCGGTGTTCTATACGGTCTGTTTTTGATACGCCCGGAGGTGCCTTTTGAGATTCGCGCCGGGTTGATCGTTGGCTTCCTCGGGGGGCTGACGACTTTTTCATCCTTTTCACTGGATACGGTGCGCCTGCTGGAAAGCGGGCAAGTGCCGCTGGCCCTGGGCTATGCGGTGCTCAGCGTATTCGGCGGGCTGCTTGCCACCTGGGCCGGCCTGTCCTTGACCAAACTTTGATAAACGAGAAACCGACATGCTCGATTCCAAACTGTTACGTAGCAACCTTCAGGACGTAGCGGACCGCCTGGCTTCCCGTGGCTATGCCCTGGATGTTGCGCGCATCGAAGCGCTGGAAGAACAGCGCAAGACCGTCCAGACCCGCACCGAAGCACTGCAGGCTGAACGTAACGCGCGCTCCAAATCCATCGGTCAGGCCAAGCAGCGCGGCGAAGACATCGCGCCGCTGATGGCGGACGTCGAGCGCATGGCGGGCGAATTGAGTGCCGGTAAAGTCGAACTGGACGCGATCCAGACCGAGCTGGACTCGATCCTGCTGGGCATCCCCAACCTGCCGCACGAATCGGTACCGGTCGGCGAAGACGAAGACGGCAACGTCGAAGTGCGCCGCTGGGGAACCCCGACGGCCTTCGATTTCCCGGTTCAGGACCACGTGGCCCTGGGCGAGAAGTTCGGCTGGCTGGACTTCGAAACCGCTGCCAAACTGTCCGGCGCCCGTTTCGCCCTGCTGCGCGGCCCTATTGCCCGTCTGCACCGCGCCCTGGCGCAGTTCATGATCAACCTGCACGTCACCGAGCACGGCTACGAAGAGGCCTACACGCCTTATCTGGTCCAGGCTCCGGCACTGCAAGGCACCGGTCAGTTGCCGAAGTTCGAAGAAGACTTGTTCAAGATTGCGCGCGAAGGCGAAGCAGACCTGTACCTGATCCCGACCGCCGAAGTGTCGCTGACAAACATCGTCGCCGGCGAAATCGTCGATTCGAAACTGCTGCCGATCAAGTTCGTTGCCCACACCCCGTGCTTTCGCAGTGAAGCCGGCGCGTCGGGTCGTGATACCCGCGGCATGATCCGCCAGCACCAGTTCGACAAGGTTGAAATGGTGCAGATCGTCGAGCCGTCGCAGTCGATGGAAGCGCTGGAAGGCCTGACCGCCAACGCCGAGAAAGTCCTGCAACTGCTGGAACTGCCTTACCGCACCCTGGCGTTGTGCACCGGCGACATGGGCTTCAGCGCGGTCAAGACCTACGACCTGGAAGTGTGGATCCCGAGCCAGGACAAATACCGCGAAATCTCGTCGTGCTCCAACTGCGGCGACTTCCAGGCCCGTCGCATGCAAGCGCGTTTCCGCAACCCGGAAACCGGCAAGCCGGAACTGGTGCACACCCTGAACGGCTCCGGTCTTGCTGTCGGCCGTACCCTGGTGGCGGTGCTCGAGAACTATCAGCAGGCCGACGGTTCGATCCGTGTGCCTGAAGTCCTCAAGCCGTACATGGGTGGCCTCGAGGTTATCGGCTAAATGAACTATCTGCCGCTGTTTCACAACCTTCGCGGCAGTCGTGTGTTGGTCGTCGGCGGGGGGGAGATTGCCTTGCGCAAATCCCGCCTGCTGGCCGATGCCGGTGCGCTGCTGCGGGTGGTTGCACCTGAAATCGAAGCACAACTGCGCGAGCTGGTTGCCGGCAGCGGTGGCGAGTGCCTGCTACGTGGCTACGCCGAAACGGACCTGGACGGTTGCGGGCTGATCATTGCCGCCACCGACGACGAAACGCTGAACGCACAAGTTTCCGCCGATGCCCATCGGCGTTGCGTGCCGGTCAACGTGGTGGACGCGCCAGCCCTGTGCAGCGTGATCTTCCCGGCGATCGTCGACCGTTCTCCGTTGATCATTGCAGTGTCCAGCGGCGGCGATGCGCCGGTGCTGGCACGTTTGATCCGCGCCAAGATCGAAACCTGGATTCCTTCCACCTACGGTCACCTGGCCGGTTTGGCGGCGCGATTCCGTCATCAGGTCAAAGGCCTGTTTCCGGATGTGCAGCAGCGTCGGGCGTTCTGGGAAGATGTTTTCCAGGGGCCGATTGCCGATCGGCAACTGGCCGGGCAGGGCGGTGAAGCCGAGCGGTTGCTCCAGGCGAAAATCGATGGCGAAGCGCCAGTGGCGACCGGTGAGGTCTATCTGGTGGGCGCAGGGCCAGGTGACCCCGACCTGCTGACGTTCAAGGCATTGCGTCTGATGCAGCAAGCCGATGTGGTGCTGTACGACCGTTTGGTGGCACCGGCAATTCTCGAACTGTGCCGTCGCGACGCCGAACGGGTTTACGTCGGCAAGCGCCGAGCCGATCACGCGGTGCCGCAGGATCAGATCAACCAGCAATTGGTGGACCTGGCCAAGCAAGGCAAGCGTGTGGTGCGATTGAAGGGCGGCGATCCGTTCATCTTCGGTCGTGGTGGTGAAGAGATCGAAGAACTGGCGGCCCAAGGCATCCCGTTCCAGGTCGTGCCGGGGATCACGGCGGCCAGTGGTTGCGCGGCTTATGCCGGGATTCCGCTGACTCACCGCGATTATGCGCAGTCGGTGCGATTCATCACCGGCCACCTCAAGGACGGCTCCAGCGATTTGCCATGGGCCGATCTGGTCGCGCCGGCGCAAACCCTGGTGTTCTACATGGGCCTGGTGGGCTTGCCGATCATCTGCGAGCAGTTGATCAAGCATGGTCGCGGTGCCGATACCCCGGCAGCGTTGATCCAGCAGGGCACCACGGTCAACCAGCGGGTGTTTACCGGCACCCTGGCAGACCTGCCACGACTGGTGGCGGAGCATGAAGTACATGCGCCGACATTGGTGATCGTGGGTGAAGTGGTGCAACTGCGCGAGAAACTGGCGTGGTTTGAAGGGGCTCAGGGACAGGTCTGAAGACCGAGTCGCCCCCATCGCGAGCAAGCTCGCTCCCACAGGGGATTTGTGAACGACACAAATCAATTGTGGGAGCGAGCTTGCTCGCGATGGGGCCATCAAAACCTACACAATTCTCAAGCTCTGCGCCAAACCCCTTTCCCGCTAAACCGCTCCCGATCATGGGCCGCGGTGAAGTCCTGTGCCGGCCCTTTCGGCACCACACCCGTCGGGTTGATGGTGCGGTGGCTGGCGTAGTAGTGGTTCTTGATATGGGTGAAGTCCACCGTCTCGGCAATCCCCGGCCACTGGTAAATTTCCCGCAGCCAGTTCGACAGGTTCGGATAATCGGCAATCCGCCGCAGGTTGCACTTGAAGTGCCCGTAGTACACCGCATCGAAGCGAATCAGCGTGGTGAACAGGCGGATGTCCGCTTCGGTCAGGTATTCGCCAGCCAGGTAACGGTTGGCACCCAGCAGCAGCTCCAGCCGATCCAGCTCGGCAAACACCTCATCGAAGGCTTCTTCATAAGCCTGTTGCGAGGTGGCAAACCCGGCGCGGTACACGCCATTGTTCACCGCCGGATAAATCCGCTCGTTCAGCGCATCGATCTCTCCGCGCAGCGGCGCCGGGTAGAAGTCCAGGTCGTTACCGGTCAGATCGTCGAAGGCGCCATTGAACATGCGGATGATTTCCGATGATTCATTGTTGACGATGCGATTCTGTTGTTTGTCCCACAGCACCGGTACGGTGACGCGGCCGGTGTAGTCGGCGGTGTCGGCGGTGTAGCGCTGGTGCATGAAGTCGAAGCGATCGAGCTTGTCGCCGGTCGAACCCAAGTGCTGGTCGAAGGTCCAGCCGTTTTCCAGCATCAACCAACTGACCACCGAAACGTCGATCAGGTTTTCGAGGCCTTTGAGTTTGCGCAGGATCAGCGTGCGATGGGCCCACGGACAGGCCAGGGACACGTACAGGTGATAGCGTCCGGGCTCGGCCGCAAAGCCGCCGACGCCGGTCGGTCCGGGCTTGCCGTCAGCGGTCAACCAGTTGCGTCGCTGCGCCTGTTCACGCTGGAACGCGCCGTCCTTGCTGCTTTCGTACCATTTGTCCTGCCAGCGGCCATCAACTAACAAACCCATGTTCGAGACTCCCGAAACCCATAATCGATGGAGTTGAGTCTATTCCGATGAGTTCGAACAAAAAGCGCAAAGATCGGGCGCGAATGATCGATTAAATTGATTTGTCCCGCGCAGCCCAGTATTTTTCAGCGGTTTCGAAGGCCTGGCCGCGGGTCTGTCCGAGGCCACGCAGGGCCAGGGCCATGGTCGAGATCAGGGCCATTTGCGGGTAGCTGTCGACCACATCGCCACGCCAGACTGCTTTCAAATGTTCAGGTTCAAGCGAAGCAGGTTTGACGTGACGTTGCGCCGACAACTGCGGCCATTCCTCGTCCCAGCTAACGCCGCCGGTGGTACCGTACAGGTGACTGTCGGCGTCCGGGTTGATCTCGATTTCGCCGCCATCGCCCTTGATCACGATGGCGGTGTCACCCAGCAGGCCGCTGGCATCGCGATGCACCGCCTGATAACCCGGGTGGAAAATGCTTTGCAGACCGCAACGGGCGCCCAGCGGATTGAGAATCCGCGCCAGGGAGTGGATCGGCGAGCGCAGGCCCAGGGTGTTGCGCAGGTCGATCATCCGTTGCAACTGTGGCGCCCAGTCCATCAAAGGCATGAACGCCAGGCCGCCGTTGTCCAGTGCCGAGCCGACTTGCTGCCAGTTGCGGCACAGCGGGATGTTCAATTCGCCCAGCAGTTGCTCGCTGTACAGCCGACCGGCCGTGTGGGCACCGCCGCCGTGCATGAAAATCCGCACGCCGTTTTGTGCCAGGCACTTGGCTGCCAACAGATACCACGGCAAGTGCCGCTTCTTGCCGGCGTAGGTCGGCCAGTCCAGATCCACCGCCAGTGCCGGAGGATTCAGGCGTTCGCGCAAGGCTTCGGTGAAGCCTGCCATCTCCTCGAAGCTTTCTTCCTTGTGCCGCAACAGCATCAGGAATGCGCCGAGTTGGGTTTCCTCGATCTTTTCATCGAGCACCATGCCCATGGCCTCGCGGGCCTCGACCCGGGTCAGGTCACGGGCGCCGCGTTTGCCTTTGCCAAGGATCCGCACGAATTGGGCGAACGGATGCTCGGCAGGTGTTTCGAGGGTCAGTGCTGGGTAATCAGTCATAAGCAATTCGTCGGTTTGGGCAGGCCCGCCAGTTTCGCGGCGAGTTTGGCGGGAGTGCCTTTGAACAGTCGGTTCAGGTGCAGGCTGTTGCCTTTTTCCGGGCCGAGTTTCAGGGCGGTGTACTTGATCAGCGGACGGGTGGCCGGTGACAGCTGGAATTCGGCGTAGAAACTGCGCAGCAGCTCGAGGACTTCCCAGTGTTCGGGCGTCAACTCGATGTCTTCGGCAGCCGCCAGGGCACTGGCCACGTCGGCGGACCAGTCACTCAGTTCGACCAGGAAACCATCCTTGTCCAGCTCGATGGCGCGGGCGCCGACCGTCAATGCATTCATAGCCAACTGTTGACCTTGTCGTAGTGAATCGACAGTTCGACGAAGGCCGGGTAATCGATGGCCTTGGCCCATTCTGGAACCGCAAGCGCACGGGCCTGGGCATCTTCAGCCAGGACGAACAGCTTCAGGCCGCGTGCGCTGAGCACCGTGAAGGGCGCGGTGCCTGGCTGCAACGCATAGGCGGCATCACCGGACAACAGCAACCCGTCGTTGGCGCCGATTACGCGCAGGCAACTGGTCAGGCGTTCGTCGCCGAACGGGGAATGAGACAACACATGCAAAGTCGACATCAGAGGGTGATCACCTGGTCGTAACGGTCAATGAGGGCGGTGATTTCAGGGGCGGCCAACACTTGGGCTTCTTCCAGCGACAGGCCGCTGGGGTCCAGGCCGCGCTGGGTGATGCTGTCGCCGCAGGCGAACAGTTCCTCGACACCGAACATCGGCAGGGCTTGCAGATTGGCGCTCAGGTCTTTCAGTTGCAAGGCCTTGGCGTCCTGACTGGCGACGAGCTGGAACACGCCGTCATCGAGAAACAACAGGCCGATCGGCAGGTCGAAGGCGCCCCCGGCCAGCACGATATCCAGCGCTTCGCGCGCGCCAGGGCCGGACCATGGCGACTGGCGGCTGATGATCAACAAGGATTTGGCCATGTCATGCGCCTCCGAAACAGATCAGGCGGTCGGCATCCTGCGCGGCGTCATGCAATTGGCCGAGGCCCGACAATTCCCACGGCGCACCGACGGCAACAGCCTCGCGCTGATAGCGCCTGGCTTCTTCATCGTTCAACACGCCACGACGCAGCGCGGCGGCGATGCACACCACACCATCGAGTTGATGGTCGCTGACGAATACCCGCCATTGGCTGGGCAAGTCCAGTTCATCCTGGGGCGTGACCACACTGGCGGACGCGTTGTAGACGCCGTCCTGATAGAAAAACAGCCGGACAATCTCATGCCCGCCGGCCAGCGCCGCTTGGGCGAACAGCAAGGCGCGGCGCGAGGAGGGCGCATGGGCGGCGGAAAACACGGCGATGGCGAATTTCATGACGGACTCGATCAGCGAAACTGCGGCCATGATAAAGCTTTATCGGCGGGGCGGCGAAGGGCTTTGCCGCGAAGGTAGCCTGCCATATACACGCAAGCCCTCTGTAGGAGCTGCCGCAGGCAGAGATATTTTCGGCGAACATGCCGGTCCAGGGGATCAGTTGCACGCGCCAGCCATTACGACGCTCACCGAGCATCCAGCGGCCCAGCCCGCGGCCGAAACGCGACAGGGCGCCGGTGACGTAAGTCAGGCCCACCGGCAGGCCGTTCACTTCTTCCACCGCGGCGTTGAGCATTCCCATGGCGATGATCGCTGCCAGCAGTGCGGGCAGTTGCGCGTCGAAAGGCCAGGCCGCGGCGGCGCATAACAACGTGGCAATGCTCAGCAACAAGGGCAGGGCCCGGCGTCTGCCTAGCCGGCTGACGATAATGCCCAGCGCGTTGCCGACGATGAAGGTGGCGACGAGGATCACCAGGCGCAGGGTCAACCCAAGGTCGCCAGTACTGATGGCGACAGCCATCCGGGTGGTATTGCCGCTCATGAACGAGACGAAGTCGCCGCTGGCCATGAAGCCGATGGCGTCGGTCATGCCGGCGAGCACCGAGAGCATGGCCACCAGGCTCAGGCCTATGCGCCCGCGCCATTTCTGCGTGTGCAAGTGACCGGGGCTGGCGTGGGTCCTGGCGGTGTTGGGCAGCATCGGCGATGGTATCCCTGAACAGTGCTTAGGGTTTTATCCCATTCAACTCGCAATATTCCAGCCAGTCCATGCCGGCCATTTCCGCCACTTCCCGGTGCACTTCCAGGCGCTGCGCTTCGTAATCCTGGGGTGTGGCGGTGGTTAACTGCAACGTCAGTTCCCAAGCGAACAACTTCTGGCGTTCTGCTTCAGCTTCAAACGCTTCGTGCAGCCGTTCCTCGCGATACTGAGCCGCCGTTTCACCCTTGGCCTGAGCCAACAGCGGGTTGAGGTGGTCGAGTTCTTCGCGCAACTCGGGGCGCGCCTCGAGAAACTTCTTGAGTGCTTGCTCATGCTGCAGTTCGGTTGCCGCCATGGTTGCTCCTTGAGTGGGGATTACGAAGACTGCTTCTTGCTGGCCTTGGCCGCTGCCGCCAGGCATTCGAGGGCAAACTGTTCGGTGTAGGTCATCTGGATCGGCGTGGTTTCGCCTTTGACGGTTCTTTCGCCGTCGAGGATGTAGCGAATCCGCTTGTCGGTGACGCCGATTCGCTTGGCTATCCAGGAAGGCGTCTGGCCGATCTGGCTGATCAGCTTGTCGGCATATTCAGTGCTCGGTTTGTAGAACTCGGCATTAGGTGTCATCAGATTTCCAGTCAGGGGTGCGATGCGGCGTTATTGGCGCGACAGGGTGCGCGAATCGTTGCGCGCTGTCGCGGTATAAATGCAGTAAAGCAGAACGATACGGGCTGCCGGGGTGATAAAGTCCGCTTTTTCCTGATGAGTGAATGCAATGCGAATTCTGATGGTGGCGCTGGCCGCGACGTTGCTGGCGGGATGCGCCGGCTCGGCGATGAACGACGCCCGCACCAAGGCCCCGTACAAGACCCTGAACTCGGAAAAACCGGCAAAAGACGTCGCCCAGTGCGTGCAGTTTTCCTGGCAGGACGAGGCCGTGTTCGGCGTCGATGCCGCTGCCTATTTGCAACCAGGGGAGAAGGGCGGCACGACCGTTTACACCCGTTCGGCGGAGTCCTTCGTCGACGTGACCACCGATGCCTCGGGCACGGTGTTGAGCTACTACGCACAGCACGATGATTTCGTGGCCAAGCGCCGGCTGGCGGCGCTGGCGACTTGCCTGTGATTTGAAGGCTAACGCAAGTCCCCTGTGGGAGCGAGCTTGCTCGCGATAGCGGATTGTCTTCAACATTGATGCCGACTGACCTGACGCCATCGCGAGCAAGCTCGCTCCCACAGGGATTTGTGTGTGTCAGTAGCTCAGGCGCTTCTGGAAGAAAAAGTGCTTGTGCCCCGGCGGGTAGTCGGCAATGTGTCCGATCTCGCTGTAGCCGCATTTCTTGTAGAACTCCGGCGCCTGGAATTCAAAGGTGTCGAGCCACAGCCCGACGCAGCGTCGTTCCCGCGCCAGGTCCTCGGCCATCTGCATCAGTTTCGAACCCAGGCCCTGTCCCCGGGCCTGTTCCGGCACCACCAGCAAGTCGACGTACAGCCACTGGTAAAACAATCGGCCATGCAGGCCGCCGAGGATTTCGTCGTTGTCGTCGCGCACCAGCAAGGCGATGTGCTCAGGCACGTTACCTTCGGCCTTCGAGCCGTTGTAGGCGCGCAGCGGTTTGAGGATGGCCTGGCGTTGTTCTTCCGTGGGGTTTTGCGACAGTTCGATACGCAGGTTCATGGCTATATCCATATGGCATTGAAGCCGCAGCCTATCCCGGTTGCAGCGATTGTTCCATCCCCGGAAAAGTTGAACCGTCGCCAAGGCGGCGCTTGCTTGAGGGGGCAAATGCTGTCCGTTTTCACTTAACATGTGGACCCTCAGACAAATAACAGGACGCGTTGTCATGTCGAACACAGCCGAGCGGGTCAACATCCTTGAGTCTCAGGTGTTGTCCCACGACTGGTACCTGCTCAGGAAAATCACCTTTGATTACCAACGCAACAACGGCGAGTGGCAACGCCAGACGCGAGAGGTCTACGACCGTGGCAATGGTGCGGCGATTCTGTTGTACAACCGCGAAAAGAGAACCGTGGTACTGACCCGGCAATTTCGCTTGCCGGTGTTCGTCAATGGCCACGATGGCCTGTTGATCGAAGTGGCGGCGGGGCTGCTGGAAGGCGCGGCGCCTGAAGACCGCATCCGCGATGAAGCCGAGGAAGAGACGGGTTACCGCGTGCACCATGTGCAGAAGGTGTTCGAGGCGTACATGAGCCCGGGTTCGGTGACGGAAAAGCTGCACTTTTTCATTGCCGAGTACGATGCGAAGTCGAAAGTCAGCGACGGTGGTGGACTGGAGGCGGAAACCGAGGAACTGGAGGTGCTGGAGTGGGCGTTCGAGGATGCGCTCGAAGCGTTTTACCGCGGCGAGATCTGCGACGCCAAGACCATCATGCTGTTGCAGTATGCGGCGATGAAACCCCTTTTCAATTAAACGCAATCTCCCGTAGGAGCTGCCGCAGGCCGCGATCTTTTGATCTTGCTTTTGAAAAGCACAGTCAAAAGATCGCAGCCTGCGGCAGCTCCTACAAGATCAAAAGATCAAAAGATCAAAAGATCAAAAGATCAAAAGCCTGGCAGGCGTGCCGTGCCGGGCCACTGCCCACCCTCCAGCGTCAGCAACAACGCCTTCGCCTCAAGCCCACCGGCAAACCCGGTGAGCTTGCCCGACGCACCAATCACCCGGTGACACGGCGCCACGATCGAAATCGGGTTCTTGCCATTCGCCGCCCCCACCGCCCTGACCGCCGCCGGGTTGCCAATCTGCTCGGCGATCTGGCTGTAGCTGCGGGTCTCGCCGAACGGGATGGTCAGCAGCGCCGCCCAGACCTTCTTCTGAAATTCCGTACCGGCAAAATCCAGTTCCAGTTCGAAGCGATCGCGGGTGCCGGAAAAATATTCGCGCAACTGCGCAGCCGTGTGAACCAGGATCGGGTTGTCCGGCGCTTCGCTCATCGGCCCCAGGCGAACCCGGCCGGGTTTGTCGTTTTCCCAGAGGATGGCCGCCAGTCGCGAACCGTTCGCGACCAGCTTCAACTGGCCCACAGGTGACGCCACGGTGGTGCAGGTATAGGTCATGCCAGGGCTCGCGGGAAATTGCTGAACAGGCGTTAAGGATACTGTCTCGACGGGGAGGCGCAAACCGTAATCCCGACCATACTTGGCTACGGCTTTTGAAGCGTTTTCCTACGAAATAACAAGAAGAGACCGACTCATGAAGTACGAACCTTTTGCCAAATCGCTGATTGCGACCTCGTTGGCGCTCAGCTGCCTGACCGCCCATGCCGCCTCCGTGGCCCCGGCTACCGGGGAAAACGGCATGGTGGTCACGGCCCAGCACCTGGCTAGCCATGTGGGCGTGGATGTGCTCAAGAACGGCGGCAACGCCGTGGATGCGGCGGTCGCGGTCGGCTATGCGCTGGCGGTTGTGTACCCCGCGGCAGGCAACCTCGGCGGCGGCGGTTTCATGACCATTCAACTGGCGGACGGGCGCAAGACTTTCCTCGACTTCCGTGAAAAAGCCCCGCTGGCCGCTACCGCCAACATGTACCTGGACAAGGAGGGCAACGTCGTTCCCGATTTGAGTACCCGTGGCCACCTGGCCGTGGGCGTGCCGGGCACCGTTTCGGGCATGGAACTGGCGCTGTCCAAATACGGTACCAAACCGCGCAAGGAAATCATCGCCCCGGCCATCAAGTTGGCTGAAGACGGTTTTGAACTGGAGCAGGGCGACGTCGATCTGCTGGACTACGCCACCGACATGTTCAAGAAGGACATGAAGGATTCCGGCTCGATCTTCTTGAGCAAAGGCGAGCCGATGCAGGTCGGCCAGAAACTGGTGCAAAAGGACCTGAGCAAGACCCTGCGGGAGATCTCCGAGAAAGGCGCCGACGGTTTCTATAAGGGTTGGGTGGCCGACGCCATCGTCACCTCCAGCCAGGCCAACAAGGGCATCATCACCCAGGCCGACCTCGACAAATACAAGACCCGCGAACTGGCGCCCATCGAGTGCGACTACCGTGGCTACCACGTGGTCTCGGCACCGCCACCGAGCTCCGGCGGCGTAGTGATCTGCGAGATCATGAACATCCTCGAAGGTTATCCGATGAAGGATCTGGGCTACCACTCGGCCCAGGGCATGCACTATCAGATCGAAGCGATGCGCCACGCCTATGTGGACCGTAACAGCTACCTGGGTGACCCGGATTTCGTGAAGAACCCGATTGCCCATCTGCTGGATAAAAACTACGCGACCAAGCTGCGCGAAGCGATCAAACCACAAAAAGCCGCGGTTTCCAGCGAACTCAAGCCCGGCGTAGCGCCCCATGAAGGCAACAACACCACCCATTACTCCATCGTCGACAAGTGGGGCAACGCGGTGTCGGTGACCTACACCCTCAACGACTGGTTCGGTGCCGGCGTGATGGCGAGCAAGACCGGGGTCATCCTCAACGATGAAATGGACGACTTCACCTCGAAAATCGGCGTGCCGAACATGTACGGCCTGGTGCAGGGCGAGGCCAATGCCATCGCCCCCGGCAAGGCGCCGTTGTCGTCCATGAGCCCGACCATCGTCACCAAGGACGGCAAAGTGGTGATGGTGGTCGGTACGCCGGGTGGCAGCCGGATCATCACCGCGACCTTGCTGACCATGCTCAACGTGATCGACTACGGCATGAACATCCAGGAAGCGGTGGATGCACCGCGGTTCCACCAGCAGTGGCTGCCGGAGGAAACCAACCTGGAAGCCTTCACCACTAGCCCGGACACGGTGAAAATCCTCGAAAGCTGGGGCCACAAGTTCGCCGGTCCCCAGGATGCCAACCACCTGGCGGCGATCCTGGTCGGCGCGCCATCCCTGGGTGGCAAGCCGGTAGGCAAGAACCGTTTCTACGGGGCGAACGACCCACGGCGTAACACCGGGTTGTCGCTGGGTTATTGAGGCTTGTGTCCGGAGGGGGACGGGCTTATGTTCGTCCCCTGATCCATCGACATCACAAGGAAGGAAATCATGACCACTGCACTGTTAATCATCGACGTCCAACAGGCTTTGTGTTCCGGTGAGTACGAGTGCTTCGAGATTGGACGGGTCATCAACACCATCAATGACCTGTCTGCCCGGGCGCGCAAGGCGGGAGTGCCCGTGGTGCTGATCCAGCACGAAGAAGCGGGCAGTCCGCTGGCACATGGCGCTGCCGGCTGGCAACTGGCCGAAGGGCTGGAAACCTCGCCCAAGGACCACCGCGTGCGCAAGACCACCGGGGATTCGTTCTACCAGACCAACCTGCAAAAACTGTTGCCGAAGGAGGACTTCGAGCGCCTGGTCATCTGCGGCCTGCAGACCGATTACTGCGTCAACGCCACCGTGCGTCAGGCCCTGAAACTGGGCTACGACGTGGTGCTGGCGGGCGATGCGCATTCCACCGTCGACAACGGCAACCTGACCGCCGAAGACATCATCGCCGAGCACAACAAGGACCTGGCGCACCTGACCGGTTCCGTGGCGCGGATCGATGTGATACCGGCCAAGGACATCCATTTCTGAAACCACCACATTTACCTGTGGGAGCGAGCTTGCCCGCGATGAGGCCAGCACATTCAACATTGATATCGGCTGACCCACCGCCATCGCGAGCAAGCTCGCTCCAACAGTGATTTCGGTTGCTCGCAGATGTTGCGCACACCTACCAACCCTGTGGGAGCGAGCTTGCTCGCGATGGCGTCATTACAGCCAGCATCGGTGTCGGCTGACCCACCGCTATCGCGAGCAAGCTCGCTCCCACAGTAATTTCAGTCGCTGGCCGATTTTGCATACACCCATTTACCCCGTGGGAGCGGGCTGTTTGTAACTATTGACGTCACGGCAAGCTGGACGCCATTCCCGACGCTATGGCATCGTCGAAACACCAGACCATGCAGTGAACGGGATCGCAACGATGGAGGAGGGAAACAAGGTCGACGACAACAGGTCGCTGGCCACGCTGAAGGCGTTCAATCATTGCGTATTGCACCTGGGCCGGCTGGCGCGGGACAGCGGGGCGTCGCGATTCATCGCCGATGGCCTGCAGGCATTCGGTCCCCTGGTGCCGTTCGCGTCTGCCTGGTGGGGCGAGATGTCTACGCCTGGTCCTGATGTGCCCCCTCAGAGCTGGATGCATGGCAGCATCAATCTCCCCGAATCCTTTGCCGCCGAGTGGCATCCGGTGGCAGCCAATGACAAATTCTCTCACGACACGTTGAATCAGCCCGGCGAGGTATTGCGCGACAGCGGCTTCAACGACCCTTGCGAAGCGGTCAATGAGTTCGCCCGGCGCCATGACCTCTACCACCTGATGTGCATCACCTACGAGTTACCCGAAAGTGGCTTGATGTTCTTTGTCTGCCTGTACCGGGGCCGGCATGAGCAGTCGTTCAGCACAACCGAGGCCGGTTTGTTTGCGGCCTTTTGCGATCACCTGTTCCAGCTGTGGCGGTTCCAGGTGCAGGACATGATTCGCTTCGATAGCGAAAACGGCGCGAGTGATTTTGGCGTCGCGCGCATGGACGGCAGTCTGCTGTATGTGGGCGCCAGGTTGTGCGCCGCCATTCAACGCGAATTACCCGGCTGGAGCGGTTCGATGCTGCCGGGCGAGGTGATCGCGCAACTGTCGAAGGCGCCCTGCGTGATCCGCCTGGGCCGCTGCGCCCTGACCCTGAGCCCCAACGCCGAACACGTCATCCTGTCCCTCGAAGCGCCGTCCGGCGGGGACGGCCTGGCACCTCGGGAGCGCACGGCAGCGATGCTGTTCGCCGCCGGCCACTCCTACAAGGAGATCGCCAAAATGCTCGCCCTGAGCCCCGCGACCGTGCGCACCTATTTGCGTAATTGCTACTTGCAGCTCGGTGTGAAAAGCAAGGTGGAACTGGGCTCCGTCCTGCGTTCGCCAGGCGCGCTGGCGGAGTCCGTGCGCCGGGATTAATCCCAGCCGTTTCAATTATTTGCCTGACCCCTCCTCATTTGCAGAGGTCCATTCGCACGCTGCGCCCTATAGGGTAGGCCCTGTCTATCAGGGGCTGACGCAGTCGCTTCGGGCCGCTTCAAAACAATAAGAACAGGGGTGAGGCATTTGAGACTTTCCAGGTTGTTCATCGCCATTGCGTCGACAACGGCGTTTTCCTGCGTGGCATTGGCGGCGACACCCGCCGACACGGTCATGCGCAATGGCTACGTCTACACCGTCGATGGCCAGAATTCCGTGCAGCAGGCCATTGCCATTTCGGGGGGCAAGATCGTCTATGTCGGCAGCGATGCCGGGGTCGACGGCTACATCGGCAAGCAAACACAACTGATCGACCTGGCCGGGCGCATGCTGATGCCGGGCTTCGTCGATGCGCACATGCACCCGGGGGATGGCGGCCGCGCCATGACCTTGTGCGACCTGAAATACCAGACCATGACCCGCGCGCAGTTTCAGACGAGCATCCAGGCCTGCCTCGATGCCGACAAGGACAAGGGCCCGGACGTCTGGCTGGAAGTCGGCAGCTGGGATCGCATGGGGATGACCGGGCTCGATGGCGACGCTGACAAATCGACCCTGGACGCGCTCAAGACCCAGCGTCCGATCCAGGTGCGCTCCACCGACTTCCACACCGTGCTGACCAACTCTCGCGGCCTGGAACTGGCCGGCATCAACAAGAACACCGCCGACCCCGAAGACGGCAAATACCGGCGCGACAGCGCCGGCAACCCGAACGGCATCTGTGAAGACGGCGCCGCCGAATCGTTGGCCGCCGTGGTCCCGCCTGCGACCGACGCGGAAAAACTCAATCAGGTTCGCGCAGCCCTCGACGCCATGCGCCAGCAAGGCATCACCAGTTTCTTCGATGCGCTGTCCGGCCCGGAAAACGGCAAAGCCTTCACCAGCCTGCAAAAGTCCGGCGAGCTGACAGCCCGGGCCTTGCTGGCGATCAAGCTGGACCCGGCCGCCGCTGCCGCCGACCCGGTGAAAACCATCGCCGAGGCCAAGGCCCTGGCCAGTACCTACGACCAAGGCGAAGTGCATGTCGCGCCGGGCGTGAACATGCGCCACGTCAAACTGTTCATGGACGGCATCATCAATGCCCCGGCGGACACCGGCGCCATGTTGACCCCGTACCTGCACAACAGCGGCACCGACCAGGCGCCGAAGTGGACGCCGGGCAAGAACCTGGGCGAACTGTACTTCCCGCCGCAAGTGCTCAATCCGTTGTTGCTGCAAGCGGTCAAGGCCGGTCTCGATCCGCACCTGCACGCTACCGGCGAGCGCGCGGTGCGCGATGCACTGGACAGCGTCGCCTACGTGCGCAAGGAACTGCCCGGTACTGATTTCCGTCCGGCCATCGCGCACGCCGAGTCTGTCGATCCTGCCGACTATTCGCGCTTCAAGGCACTGGACGTCACGGCCACCATGTCGTTCCAGTGGGCACAGCAGGCACCGTCCACGGTCGACGGCACCAGTGATCACCTTGGCGCCGCGCGATTTGCGCGTATGGAACCCTCGGGCAGCATCGCCCATGCCGGCGGTCGAGTGGCGTTTGGCAGCGATTGGCCGGTCGATCCGCTGGATGAATTCCTGGCGCTGAAAGTCGGTGTCACCCGTTCCGGCGACCCCACCAATCCGCACAGCTATGGGCCCAAATATGCCGGGCGACTCAATGCCGATCCGGCGCTGTCGCGAGCCGAAGTGCTGCGCAGCATCACCCTCGGTTCCGCCGAACAGCTGAAGCTCGATGCGGTGCTGGGTTCGGTCGAAGTCGGCAAGTTCGCTGACCTGATCGTGCTCGACAAGAACTTCATGCAGGTGCCCGAGGAGGAACTGGGCCGCAATGACGTGCTGCTGACGCTGGTCGGCGGCAAGGTCGTGTGGGCCAAGGCGCCGTTCCTTGGGCTGGCGCCGCAGGTTGCTTCCCAAGTCGTCACTTCCCGATCCGTCCAATAAAAACCAGAGAGCGTTCCGATGCGATTCATTCCAAACCTGTTGGCCGCCGCGCTGGCCTTGTCCTCGGTACAAGCGATGGCCGCCGCTGACCTGGTGTTGTTCAACGGCAAGGTCTTTACCGCCGAACCCGGCCAGGCGCTGGTGCAGGCTGTTGCGGTGCAAGACGGCAAGATTCTGAAAGTGGGCAGCGATGCCGAAATCAATGCCCTGGCCGATGCCAAGACCCAGCGCATCGACCTGGCGGGCAAAGTGTTGATGCCGGGCATGATCGACACCCACAGCCACCCGGTCTCGGGCGCTTTCGACAGCATGAAGGCCAACCTGCTGGACGAGGTCAAACCCTTGCCGGAACTGGAGCAATGGTTGATCGAAGAAGACAAGGCCGGACGTGCCCGGTCCGGCGATGTGATCAGTGTGGCCGGGGTCAGTTCGGCCTATTGGGAGAAGAGCCGTGAACTGGGCAAGGTGTTCAACCAGGGACGCTGGGCCGATCAGCCCATCGTTTTCAGCGGCATCGATGGCCACACCGGTTGGGCCAACAACGCGATGCTCAAGCGTCTGAACATCGACGCGGCATTGGTGAAAAGCCTGCCGGAAAAAGAACGCGGCTACATCGGCCATGAGGCGGACTTCACCCCTAACGGCTACTTCGCCGAATCCCGCTGGGACGTGGTGCGCAATGGTATTCCGGCGCCCAGCCCGGAGTCCATGCTCAAGGCCGCTCGCGAGGCGGTGAAGATCAACAATCAATTCGGCGTCACCGCCTGG
Organism: Pseudomonas sp. 05L36; assembly: GCF_056398125.1. Lineage (NCBI taxonomy): Bacteria > Pseudomonadati > Pseudomonadota > Gammaproteobacteria > Pseudomonadales > Pseudomonadaceae > Pseudomonas > Pseudomonas sp. 05L36. The sequence goes on from NZ_JBFTOU010000021.1 coordinate 184,161, forward strand.
ATGGACGCGGCGGCGAACGGCGGCAGTGAAGATTCGCTGTTCGATTTCCATGCCACCGCGGAAAGTGTCGGCGTACTGCCGCTGTACAAGGAGCTGGCGCAGAACGGCGAACTCAGTGCCCACGTCGCCGCGCTGATGGTCACCAACCCGAAGAGCAAACCTGCCGACCTGGAAGTGATCGCCACGGTGATGAAGCAGTTCGAGGGCGTGCCAAACCTGACGTTCCCCGGCATCAAGGTGTTTGTCGACGGCATTCTCGAATTCCCGGGGCAAACCGCAGCGGTCATCGTGCCGTTCAAGAATAGCCATAAAAATGGTCAGTTGCTGACCGACCCGGCGCACTTTGGCGAACTGGTGGTGGCGGCGGAAAAACGCGGCTGGATCGTGCACATGCACGCCGTCGGCGACCGTGCGGTGCGTGAAGCGCTCAATGGCGTGGCGTATGCGCGCAAGCTCAGCCCGACGCCGGTGCCGCACAGCATCGCGCACTTGCAACTGGTTAATCCCAAGGAGTTTCCACGCTTCAAGCAACTGGGCGTGATCGCTTCGATGCAACTGCTGTGGGCCACCGGCGAGTCCTACACCGTCGAACTGGTCAAGCCCTACATCAGCGCCTTTGCCTACGGTTACCAGTATCCCGCGCGGTCCCTGCATAACGCCGGCGCGACGATTGCCGGTGGCAGCGACTGGCCGGTGTCGAGCGCCAACCCGTTCAACGCCATTGCCCAGGCCAGCACGCGCAAAGGTCCGTTGGGCGTACTCAATGCCAAGGAAAGCATCGACCGCCAGACCATGTTCTACGCCTATACCCTCAACGCGGCGAAAACCCTGCGCCTGGACAAGCAGATCGGTTCGCTGGCACCAGGCAAGCAGGCTGACCTGATCATCCTCGACCGTGATGTGTTCAAGGTCAGCGATGACGACCTGTTCGAAACCAAAGTCCTGAACACTTTCTTCGCCGGCAAGCAGGTCTACGCCCCCGCGTCCTGACCTGCGTACACCCAGCACACGCAAAAAACTGCCAGCCCCTCGTAGCGCGAGGGGCCTGGCATCGCCATGCCTGAAATTCCCCGTACGCCATAACAACAAGAGAACTGTATGAACGCATTTTCAGCATTGACCCTCGCCGCGCTGGCACTGGCCCCCCTGACCAGCCAGGCCCTGGCCCTCAACGATGATTTCAGCCTGGACATGACCCTGGGCGTCGTCAGCGACTACCGTACCCGCGGCATCTCGCAAACCCTGGGCGATCCGGCGGTGCAGGGCGGCGCAACGCTGCTGCACAGCAGCGGCCTGTACATCGGCGCCTGGACCTCCAATGTTGATTTCGGTGGCGGCTTCGATACCCGGCAGGAGCTTGAGTACTACGCGGGTTACTACTGGCAGGCGACCGACGCGATCAGCCTGGATCTGGGCTACATCAAGTACGACTACCCGAAGAATTCAGAATTCAACCTCAGCGAGGTCTACGCCGTCCTCGACCTGTACGGCGTGAAGCTGGGTGCCTATTACTCCAAGGACACGCCGAATTTCTTCGGCGAGGACCAGGACACCCTTTACACCTACCTGGGCTACAAAATCGATTTGCCGGCCGAAGTCGGCCTGGACTTGCGCTTTGGGCGCAACGATGTGAATGACCCCGCGTTCTGGTCCGCCAGTGGCGATAGCCGTGAGTCTTACTACGAGTGGGAAGCCAAGCTGACCCGCGACTTCGTCGGCGTCACCTGGGGCCTGAGCTATATCGACACGGACTTGTCGAAAAGCGAGTGCGCCAGTTGGTACGGCTATGACGACCTGTGCTCGGCCACGGTCGTTGCCAGTGCCACCAAGACCTTCTAAGTTCATCCCCGACAACAAAAACAGTTCCTCAAAGGAAACATCGTCATGAGTGCGCAACGCAGTCCCCTGATCGAGACCCGCTCGATTGATTTCATTCCCGAGGCTGAGCGTCACGGCAGCCTCTACAGCCAGTTCACCCTGTGGCTCGGCGCCAACCTGCAGATCACCGCTATCGTCACCGGTGCCCTGGCGGTGGTACTGGGTGGCGATGTGTTCTGGTCGCTGATCGGCTTGCTGATCGGGCAAGTGCTCGGCGGTGCCGTGGTGGCGCTGCACGCGGCACAAGGGCCGAAGCTCGGGCTGCCGCAGATGATCTCCAGCCGAGTGCAGTTCGGCGTGTATGGCGCGGCGATCCCGATTGTTCTGGTGTGCCTGATGTACCTGGGTTTCAGCGCCACCGGCGCAGTGTTGTCGGGGCAGGCGATTGCGCAGTTGATCAGTGTCAGCGACAGCGCCGGCATCCTGATTTTCGCCGCGTGTATCGCGTTCCTGACGATCTTCGGGTATCGGGTGATTCACCTGGTCGGGCGGGTGGCCAGCGTGCTGGGCATCATCGCCTTCGCCTACCTGTTCACCCGGTTGATGACCCTCAACGACATCGGCCTGCTGCTTGACAATCGTCATTTCGGCTGGAGCACCTTCCTGCTGGCGGTGTCGCTCTCGGCGTCCTGGCAGATCGCCTTCGGCCCTTACGTGGCGGACTACTCGCGCTACCTGCCGAGCAAGACTTCGTCGTGGAAAACCTTCGCCGCTGTCGGCCTCGGCACGGTGCTGGGAGCGCAGACTTCGATGGTGCTGGGGGTGTTCGCCGCCGCACTGGCCGGGGCGAATTTCCGTGGGCACGAAGTGGCGACCATTGTCGGCCTGGGCAGCACCGGGGTGATCGCGTCCTTGCTGTACCTGAGCATTGTCTTCGGCAAGGTCACGGTGTCCACCCTCAACGCCTACGGCAGTTTCATGTGCATCGCCACCATCATCAGTGGCTTTCGTCGTCGCCTGGAGATCACCGCCCGCCAGCGCATGTTGTTCGTGCTGCTGATTGTCGCGGCATCCACCACGCTGGCATTGCTGGGGCAGTACTCGTTCCTCAGCTCGTTCAAGTACTTCATCCTGTTTTTGCTGACGTTCTTCACCCCGTGGAGCGCGATCAACCTGGTGGATTACTACTTCATCAACAAGGAGCGTTACGACATCCCGGCGCTGTCCGACCCGGCAGGGCGCTACGGTCGCTGGAACGTCTTGGGGATCAGCGTGTACGTGATCGGCGTGTTGATCCAGTTGCCCTTTGTCGATACCCATTTCTACTCCGGGCCGATGGTTGCGCAACTGGGCGGCGTGGACATTTCCTGGATCGTCGGGCTGCTGGTGCCGGGTGTGATCTATTACGCGCTGGCCAAGCCGTCAATGAGTGCGGTGGTGGTTGAGCGGGGTTAATACCAGCTTTTGTGGCGAGGGGGCCAGCGTTGACTAGCGCTTTGGTAGTTTCCAGCGCTCACGCAACCGTTCGTACTGCGCTTCAGGCAGTTGCACCAGCACCGGGGATTTACTTGGGTTGAGCCAATCGAACAACCGTGCGATGTTCGCCGGGTCCATGGCCGTACAGCCACGGGTCGGCGCCGTGGGGCCGCGCCAGATGTGGAAGAAAATGCACGAGCCGGCGGTGGGAGTGGCCGGGGTGTTGTGCTGGATGAAAATGCCCTGGTGGTACAAGTCATCGCTGCGGCGCATGCGTTCGGAACTGCTCCAGTCCTTGGCAACCACCGAGCCATCGACCAGTTGGTTGTAGCGAGCCGATTGGCTGTCATCCACGCATTCGATGGTCGGTGTCAGCGACAGATAGGGCAGGCGGGTGTCGGCGGAAGGTTCGTAGCCAAATGCCGTACCCAGCTTGAACATTCCAGCCGGTGCCTTGCCGTCGCCTTCCTGTTTGACCGGGCCTTCAGGTTGCCCGGTGTCGAGTTGGCCTTTGCCCCAGCCCATGCCGTTTTTGCCGAGCACCACTGCAAACGGCGCTTCGAACTTTTCAAAGGTCTTGCCGCGCCGTTCATAGCGCTGGGCAGTGGCCTGAACGTCATCCCAGTTTTTGCTGGTGACCACGATCAGTTGGTCGCTGCCGTCGAGTCCCTGGGCCATTGCGGCCAGCGGAAAAAACGTCACCAACAGGGTCTTGAGCAGAATGTTCATGGTGCAAGCGGCGTGATGGGGAAGTCCATGACGTCCGGCTTCTGCGGATTCCCGCTGTACGTGAAGTGCCACCACTCGGCCGAATAACCCACAAAGCCTTCCTTGGTCATGGCACTGGTCAGGCGCTGGCGATTGGCTTTGGCCGTGGCGTTGATCAGCGCCGAGTCGGTGTGGGCCCGCTCATCGAAGCAATCGAAACCGGTGCCCATGTCGAGCGCGCCGTCGTGCCAGCGCTGGCCGTAAGGGGCGGTGCAATCCACTGGCGTGACCGAAGGCGTCCAGGTGTCGGCGAGCAGGGCGTCGGGGCCGGTCAGCGTCAGGTCGACGGTGTTGCCTCGGGAGTGGTTGGACACCCGGGCCACATAACCCAGGCGCCAGAAGTCCTGCTTGTCGACCCGTGGATAGAACTCGGTCTTCAGCGGGTCACCGGGTTCGGTGGCGAAGCGGCCCATGTCCGCCACCGCGCGCTTGGGTCGATAGCAGTCGAATACCTTCAAGCCGTAGCCTTCGGCTTTCAGTGAGCTTTGCACTCGGGCCAATGCCTTTGCAGCGTCCTCCGACAACAGACACTCCGCCGCCTGGTAACCGTCGAGCGGGTGCCCGGTGAAGTTGTGCGCGCTGGCGTAGCGGATGTCCTGCTCGATGCCCGGGGCGACGCTGCGCACATACACCATGTGCCCGGGTTTCGCCTCGTCGGCCATGCACGGCGTGGCAAGGCTCAGGCACAGCAGCAACAAACAGGGTGAACGCGACATCGGGAACGGCTCCATGCATGACCAGTCATTCCATCATGGCTTGAAACCGTCCGTACCTCCATGAAGTTGTTGATCGGCGTGATAGGACGAACGCACCAGCGGCCCGGACGCTACGTTCTTGAAGCCCATGCGCGTGCCTTCCTCGGCGAACCAGGCAAAGGTGTCGGGATGCACGAAGCGCTGTACCGGCAAGTGACTGCGGGACGGTTGCAGGTACTGGCCGAGGGTCAGCATGTCGATGTCGTGCTCGCGCATGCGTTGCATGACCTCGATGACTTCCTCGTCGGTTTCGCCCAGTCCCAGCATCAGGCCGGACTTGGTCGGCACATGGGGTACCGCGTGCTTGAATTTTTGCAGCAGGTCCAGCGACCACTCGAAGTCCGAACCCGGCCGCGCGGCCTTGTACAGGCGCGGTACGGTTTCCAGGTTGTGGTTGAACACATCCGGCGGCTCATGGGCGGTGATCGCCAGGGCCACGTCCATGCGTCCGCGATAGTCCGGCACCAGGGTTTCCAGTTGCACGCCGGGCGACAGCTTGCGGATTTCCCGCAGACAATCGACAAAGTGCCGGGCGCCACCGTCGCGCAAATCGTCGCGATCCACTGAGGTGATCACCACGTATTTCAGGCGCAGTTCGGCGATGGCCACGGCCAGGTTCATTGGCTCGTTGGTGTCCAGAGGTTTGGGGCGGCCATGACCGACATCGCAGAACGGGCAACGGCGGGTGCAGATATCGCCCATGATCATGAAGGTCGCGGTGCCACCGGAGAAACATTCACCGAGGTTGGGGCACGAGGCTTCTTCGCAGACGCTGTGCAGCTTGTGCTTGCGCAGCAGTTGCTTGATCCGGTCGACCTCGGGAGAGATCGGCATGCGCACGCGAATCCAGTCGGGTTTGCGCGGGAATTCATCCGTGGGAATGATCTTCACCGGTATCCGCGCGACCTTTTCCGCGCCGCGTAGCTTGGTGCCGACTTCTACTTTGGCCGGGCTCTTGCCGGTCGATTCGACAATGGCATTCATCGTTATTTCCTTGTGCACAGAACCTGTAGGAGCGAGCTTGCTCGCGATGGTCGCCAACGATTACGCGCGCATTCAGGATTAACGCGGTGCCTTTGGGTTCTTCGCGAGCAAGCTCGCTCCTACAGGGGGTGTGTGGTGTGCTCAGTCGCGGTAGACCGGGAAGTCGGCACACAGGGCGGCGGCTTGTCGAGCGACATTGGCCTCGATATCGGCATCGCCGAGGTGATCGAGGATGTCGCAGATCCAGCCGGCCAACGCAATGCTCTGCGCTTCCTTGAAGCCACGGCTGGTGATCGCCGGCGTACCAATGCGCAGGCCGGAGGTCACGAACGGCGATTGCGGATCGTTGGGCACGGCGTTCTTGTTCACGGTGATGCCGGCACGGCCGAGGGCGGCGTCGGCGTCCTTGCCGGTCAGGCCCTGGCGGATCAGGCTGACCAGGAACAGGTGGTTATCCGTGCCGCCGGACACCACGTCGTAACCGCGCTCGATAAACACCTGCGCCATGGCCTGGGCGTTACGGATCACTTGCGCCTGATAGGTCTTGAATGCCGGCTCCAGCGCTTCCTTGAAGCACACGGCCTTGGCGGCGATCACGTGCATCAGTGGGCCACCCTGACCGCCGGGGAACACCGCGGCGTTGAGCTTTTTCTCCAATTCGGGATTGGCCTTGGCCAGAATCAGACCGCCACGCGGGCCGCGCAGGGTCTTGTGCGTGGTGGTGGTGACCACATCGGCGAAGGGCAGCGGGTTCGGGTACAGACCCGTGGCCACCAGACCGGCGACGTGGGCCATGTCGACGAAGAACCAGGCGCCGACCTTGTCGGCGATCTGGCGGAAACGCGGGAAGTCCAGAGTCTTCGAATAGGCCGAGAACCCGGCGATGATCATCTTCGGCTGGTGCTCGACCGCCAGGCGCTCGACTTCGTCGTAATCGATCAGGCCGGTGCTGGTGTCGATGCCGTACTGCACGGCGTTGTACAGCTTGCCGGAAAAGCTCACCTTGGCACCGTGGGTCAGGTGACCGCCGTGGGCCAGGCTCATGCCCAGCACGGTGTCGCCGGCTTGCAGCAACGCCAGATAAACCGCCGCGTTGGCCTGGCTGCCGGAGTGCGGCTGGACGTTGACGTAGTCGGCGCCGAACAGTTGTTTGGCGCGGTCGATGGCCAGTTGCTCGACCACATCGACGTGTTCGCAGCCGCCGTAGTAACGCTTGCCCGGATACCCTTCGGCGTACTTGTTGGTCAGGCCGCTGCCTTGTGCCTCCATCACCCGCTGGCTGGTGTAGTTTTCCGAGGCAATCAGTTCGATGTGGTGTTCCTGCCGCTCATCCTCGGCGTTCATCGCCGCCAGCAGTTCGTCGTCATAGCCTTTGATCTGGTCGTGCTTGCTGAACATGGTGTGGTCCTTTTTCTGGATTCGGGGGCTTCAAGCGTCGGCGTGTTCTGCGGTCAGGCGTTCATAGGCGTCTTGATCCAGTAGATCGCTCAACGCCTCTACATCGACCGGTTTGAAGCGAAAGAACCAGCCTTCGCCCAATGGGTCTTCGTTGACCAGTTCCGGGGTGCTCTCCAGCGTCGAGTTGATCTCGACCACTTCACCGTCCAGCGGCATGCCGATACTGCTGGCGGCTTTCACCGATTCCAGCACCGACACTTCAGCGCCTGCATCGAAGGCGCCCAGTTCAGGCACTTGAACGAACACCACATCCCCCAGCGCCTGCTGGGCAAACGCCGTGATGCCGACGGTGACCAGGCCATCGGCGTCAAGCCGCAGCCATTCGTGATCGACTGTGAAACGCAATTGGCTCATCTCAGTTCCTTATTGTTTTGGACGCATTCAGGGCTCGTGGCAGGGCAACGAGCGGGGCTGAGGTTGAGATAGCAAGGGCGGTGCCAATGTTGATTAGTTGTTTAAAATCAACGGCTTGATAGGTTTTTTCGAAATGGCGACGACTAACGTTGTATTGAAATCAATACAGGCAGGTGAAGCCTTGGACGCAAGCACCGTGATTGCTGGCAGGGCAAGGTTGTCTTGATTTCGCTACGCTGTATCGATTTGAAGACGAAGAATTCAGCAACACCACTGATCCCCTGTGGGAGCGAGCTTGCTCGCGATTGCGGTGTGACAGGCAAAATTGATATCGACTGACACGGCCTCATCGCGAGCAAGCTCGCTCCCACAGGGGAATGTGTTGTCGGTGAAAATATGTTCCGACAGATCACTCAGGGCTTGGCGGGAATCCCGTACTTGCGCAAGCGAATCGCAATGGCGCTATGGGACGTCTGCAACCGCGCCGCCAACAACCGGCTGGACGGATAGCTGAGATAAAGCTGTTCCAGCAGGTTCTTTTCGAAGTCGCCAACCGCCTCTTCCAGGCTGCCGACTTCGCCGTCGTTTTGCCGCTCTACCGCCGTGCGCGCAATGTCGAGGTCATCGATGTCCACCAGCGGATTTTCGCAAATCGCCGCCGCGCGAAAGATCACGTTTTGCAGTTGCCGCACGTTGCCCGGCCAGCGGTTGCCGAGCAGGGCGCTGAAGGTACTCGGTGCCAAACGACACGCCGGTCGCTGGATCTGCGCGCAGGCCTGTTGCATGAAGTGATTGGCCATCAGCAGGATGTCGTGCCCGCGCTCGCGCAGCGGCGGCACTTGCAGGTTGAGCACGTTGAGGCGGTAGAACAGGTCTTCGCGAAAACGCCCTTCGGCGACCATTTTTTCCAGGTCACGGTGGGTGGCGCTGAGCACCCGCACATTGACCCGGACCTCTTTGTCGCCACCGACCCGGCGGAAGCAGCCATCGCTCAAAAACCGCAGCAACTTGGCTTGCAGGTAGGGCGACATTTCCCCTACTTCATCGAGGAACACCGTGCCCTGATCGGCCAGTTCCAGCAGGCCGAGCTTGCCGCCCCGTTGCGCGCCGGTGAAGGCGCCGGGGGCGTAGCCGAACAACTCGCTCTCGGCCAGGCTCTCCGGCAGCGCCGCACAGTTGAGGGCCAGAAACGGCGCATCGTGCCGTGGGCTGATGGCATGACAGGCGCGGGCCACCAGCTCCTTGCCGGTGCCGGTTTCACCCTGGATCAGCAACGGCGCATCGAGGGCCGCCACCCGTTGCGCGCGGGCCTTGAGCGCACGGATCGGCGGCGATTCGCCAAGCAGCGCATCGAAGCCTTCGGCATGGTCATGGTGCAGCGCCGACAGGCGTTCACCAATGCGGTTCGGTTGATACAGGGTGAGCAGGGCGCCGGCGTCGGTGATCGGCATCGCGTCGAGGAGCAAGGTCTGGCCGCCTAGGCTGACCTCGTGCATCGGCAGGCGGAAATGCTGAGCGATCAAGGTGCGCTGCAAATCGGCATCGTCGAACAGCGCGGTCAGCGATTCACCGGCCGGTTCGCGTCCGCACAGAGCGATCAGCGCCGGGTTGGCCAGCAACACGTGACCTCGGTCATCCACCGCCAGCACCGGGTCGGAACTGGCGGCCAGCAACGCGTCCAGTTGCAGGCGCCGGCGTTGCCCCGGAAGGATGTCGACCATGGTCACCGCTTGCACGCCGCGCACGTCGAACAGCGCTTCGCGCAGCTCCTCCAGCACCTCGGCGCCAAGGGTCGGGGCGTCGATGTAAACGTTCGGCGGGACCATCTCCACCGCGTCCAGGTTGAAACTGCGTCCACCGAGCAGGGCCAGCACTTCCTGGGTGATGCCGACGCGGTCGATGAAGGTGACGTGGATGCGCATGACGGGCCTGCAAGGTTGGCGAACTAAAATCAGTATGCCCGGCAAAATTTGAATTTGGCGAGCGTCACATCACGGCTTGGCGGTTTTACGGGCGCTGGCGGCCAGGTCCTCGAGGAACGCCTGGAGGATCGGCGGCGGTGCAATGCCGCGCCGGGTGATCACGTCGAACGGCGATTTCAGACGCAGACTCCCGGGGGCCAACTGGTGCATCTCACCGCTCTTGACCCACTGGGCGGCGAAGTGCTCAGGCAGAAAGCCCAGGTAGGCACCGGAAATGATCAGGATCGCCGTGGCTTCGATGTTGTCCACGGTGGCTGCCGCCTTGCTCACGCCCAGGTGTTCGAGGTCGTATTGCTGCATGTAGCCGCGCACGACGATCCGCCCGGCAGCGACTTCTTCGAGCAGTTCCTCACCTTCGGCGTGGCTGCCGTACAAGGGGTGACGCCGCCCGCAATACAAGCCCAGGGCTTCCTGGTACAGCGGCGATTGCAGCAACCCCGGCACATGGATCGGGAAGTGCCCGATGGCGAGATGAAGGCGACCGTCGAGCACCCGTTCCTCGAGTTCCGCCGGGGTGCCGACGTAAACGTTCAGGTGCACGTCATGCCCGCGGGAGACGAAACGCTGGGTGGTGCGTGGAATCGGCGAGTCGGGGTCGGTGATCGTGGTGTCGATGATCCCCAGGTTGAGCTTGCCGCTGATGTGCTGCTTGAGTACATCGGCGTCCATGCAGAAGTTTTCCACCGCCGACAGCAGGCGCTGGGTGGCTTCATGAATCGCCACCCCTTGTTCGGTCAGGCGGAAGCCACTGCGCCCGCGCTGGCAGAGTTTGACCCCGAGGCGGGTTTCCAGGTGGGTCATCTGTTCGCTGATGGTCGACTGCCCGGCATTGAGCGCCGCCTGCGCGGCCGAGAAACCCCCGCAGCGCACAATCGTGGCAAACACCCTGAGCAGTTTCAGGTCGACATCGTGCAGCTGGATCATCTTGGACCTCCGGCCTGTGGATGCATCGGGAATGCCGATATGAGTATCTGATGTTTAGCATTTTTTCCACGAAAACCTGCGCCCATAGTCTTTCCAACGGCGGTCGCCTTGCAGTCCGTCAAGCCGATAACAAGAAGTGGAGAGGCTAGAAATGTCGAACAACGGTTATGAATCCGGTCGCCTGAACCTGCCATTCGTAGGTCATTGCACCTTTGGCAAATCCCCGGTGTGCACCGATTGGGATGCACTGGATGCCGACGTCGCGGTGCTCGGCGTGCCCAACGACATGGGTACCCAGTGGCGCTCCGGCGCACGCTTCGGACCACGCGGGATTCGCGAAGCATCGACGCTGTTTTCCTTCGGTCACGCCGGCGCCTACGACCACGAAGATGACGTGATGTACCTCACCGCATCGGACGTGCGCATGGTCGACGTCGGTGATGCCGACATCGTCCATACCGACATGGCCACCAGCAACAAGAACACCGAATACGCCGTGCGCAAGATCCTCGATGCCGGCGTGATGCCGGTAGTACTCGGCGGTGACCACTCGGTGCACGCGCCAGTGATCAAGGCCTTCGAAGGCCGCGGCCCGATCCACATCATCCACTTCGATGCGCACCTGGACTTCGTCGACGAACGCCACGGTGTGCGCTACGGCCACGGCAACCCGCTGCGCCGCGCCTCGGAAATGAACCACATTGTCGGCATGACCCAGATGGGCATCCGCAACGTGTCGTCGTCCAACCGTGATGACTATGAAGCGGCCCACGAAGCCGGCTCGAAAATCCTCTCGGTGCGCGATGTGCGCCGCCTCGGTGTCGAGGGTGTGCTGGCGCTGATCCCGCAGAACATCAACTACTACATCACCATCGACATCGACGGTTTCGACCCGTCCATCGCCCCTGGCACCGGCACCCCGAGCCACGGCGGCTTTCTCTACTACGAAGTGCTGGAAATCATCCAGGCCCTGGCCAAGCGCAGCAAAGGCAACATCGTCGGCATGGACCTGGTGGAAGTGGCACCGGTGTACGACCCGACCGGCATGACCTCGATCCTCGCCGCGCAACTGCTGCTCAACAGCATCGGTTTCATCTTCCACGAGCGTGGCAAGGTGCGGGCAGCCGCCGAGAGCGAAGCCGCATCAGCCTGATCATCGAAACCAGTGACCCGGCAGGCTCTGACTGCCGGGCAGAGAGAACAAAAATGGACACGATCGTCAAAAGTTACCTGCAGAAATTCGGCGTCAGCGAAGCCACCCAGACCTTCCTCAGCAAGGTCCAGAAAATGTTCATCGGCGGCGCCTGGGTCGAAGCCAGCGACGGCCAGACTTCCGATGTGATCGAACCTTCGACCGAAGGCCTGATCACCCGCATTCCCATGGGCACCACCGATGACCTGGACCGCGCCGTGCAAGCCGCACGCGCGCAGTTCGACGGCGGCGTCTGGCGTCAGGCCAAACCGGCCGAACGCGAGCGCATGATGCAGCGCCTGGCTGACCTGATCGAGCAGAACGCCGCGGAGCTGGCGGAAATCGAATCCATCGACATGGGTAAATCGGTTGCCTTCGCCAAGGACGTGGACATCCAGGGCACCGTCGATACCCTGCGTTACTTCGCCGGTTGGGCCACCAAGCTGCACGGCCGTACCGTCGAGCCTTCGCTGCCGGGCAATTACCTGGCCTATACCCGCAAGGAAGCGGTGGGCGTAGTCGGCGCCATCGTGCCGTGGAACTTCCCGCTGCAAACCATGGCCTGGAAGCTCGGCGCGGCACTGGCGACCGGATGCACCGTGGTGGTCAAGCCTGCGGAGCTGACCTCGTTGTCGGCCCTGCGTTTCGCTGAATTGGTACAGGAAGCGGGCATCCCTGATGGCGTGATCAACATCGTCACCGGGCGCGGCAGCGTGGTCGGTGCGGCCATGGCCACCCACCCGGGCATCGACAAACTGACCTTCACCGGTTCGACCCCGGTCGGCCAGACTGTCGGCCGTGCAGCGCTGGATGACATGAAGCGCCTGACCCTCGAACTCGGTGGTAAATCACCGGTCATCGTCTGCGCCGACGCCGACATCCCGGCCGCCGCCCAAGCGGTCGCCAACGGCGTGTTTTTCAACTCCGGGCAGGTATGCGACGCCGGTACACGGGCCTATATTCATAGCAGTGTCTACGACGAATTCCTGCGTGAGCTGATCGCCTACACGCGCACCCTGAAAATGGCCCCGGGCCTGGATCCTGATTGCTTCATCGGCCCGCTGGTTTCGGCCCTGCAAAAGCAGCGCGTAACCGAGTACATCGAAACCGGCAAGGCCGAAGGCGCCGAACTGGTCTACGGCGGCCAACCGGTCGATGGCCCGGGCTTCTTCGTCGAGCCGACCATCTTCGCCAATTGCCGCAACGACATGCGCATTGTCCAGGAAGAAATCTTCGGCCCGGTGCTGGTCACCGCACCGTTCGACGACGAGGAAGACGCGCTGGCCCTGGCCAATGACTCGCCCTACGGCCTGGCGGCGGCACTGTATTCCAACGACCTGGGCAAGGTGCACAGCCTGATTCCACGCTTGAAAGCAGGCTCGGTCTACGTCAACGCCCACGGCACCCTCGATCCGTCGATGCCGTTCGGTGGCTACAAGCAGTCCGGATTCGGCAAGGACCTGGGCGCCGAGCAGCTCGATTACCTGCTCGAAACCAAGGCGGTGTGGATCACGCTGCCAAGCTGACGCCACCCCTTTGTAGGAGCGAGCTTGCTCGCGAAGGTCGTTAACGAAAACGCGTGCTTGCCGGTTAAACGCGGCGCTCTTGAGACCATCGCGAGCAGGCTCGCTCCTACAGTCCTGTACGGTTCCAGCAACAACGCCAGGTAGGCACGCGTGAGCTCAGCCCATGTAGGAGCGAGCTCGCTCGCGAAAGACGTCAGAGCGCCGCGCTCACCCAGGCAGCCCTCGTCATCGTTAACGTTTTTTCGCGAGCAGGCTCGCTCCCACAGGGGAGTCGTTCACCCGAAAGAACGCGGTTATCTCGTCATGATCTTCCAACAATAAGAGTCCATCATGAACACTAACGCCAAGTCCGCCACGAGCGTGTCCAGCCCCGACGAAAAATCCGTCGTCGAGGGGCATTCGATTGACTTCATCCCCGAGAACGAGCGCACTGACAAGCTGGCCAGTCAGGGCCCGTTCTGGTTCCTCGGCAATTTCACCTTCTTCACCATGACCATCGGCTTCGTTGGCCCAAGCGTCGGCCTGACCGCGCTGTGGACTACGCTCGCCGGTACGCTGGGCATCATGTTCGGCACACTGTTCATGGCGTTTCACGGCTCCCAGGGCCCGCACCTTGGCCTGCCGCAGATGATCCAGTCCCGCGCGCAGTTCGGCTATCGCGGGGTGATTTTGGTACTGCTCGCAACGCTGTTCGTGTTCGCCGGCTTCAACATCGTCAACCTGGTGCTGATGATGCAGGGGCTGCATACGCTATTCGGGTTCAACCCGGCGGTGATCGCGGTGGCGGTGACCATACCGGCGGCGGTGCTGGCGATTCTCGGCCATGACTGGATGCACCGCAGCTTCAAATGGGCGCTGTACCTGTCGTTGCCGCTGTATGGCCTGGTGACCGTGGCGGTGGTGATGGGCTGGGTGCCGGATGCAGTGCTGCCGGCGCTAGCGGAGGGCGAAGTGGCCCGGGAGCCGCTGGGTTTCAACTGGACCGGTTTCATCGCGCAGTTTGCGGCGGCCGCCAGCTACAACATCGCCTATGCGCCTTATGTGTCGGACTACTCGCGCTACCTGCCGAAAAACACCTCCAGCGGCAAGTTGATCGCCGTGGTGTTCCTCGGGGCTTCGCTGTCTGGCGCGTGGATGATTTCCGTGGGTGGCTGGCTGGCCGATCACCTGCACTCCACTGACGTGCTGGTGGCCCTCGGGCAAGTCGGCAACACCGTGTCGCCGCTGGTGGGCACGGCGGTGGTGGTCGTCACCATTCTGGCGTTCCTGCCGGTGATCGCGATGAACATCTACAGCGCCAAACTGACCACGCTGACCTGCGTCGACTCGATCAAGCACATCGAACCCACCCGCAGGGCTCGCATCCTGGCCATCGGCTTTGTGATCCTGCTGCAACTGGGCGTGGCCCTGAGCATCCAGAGTTCCGGCAAAGGCCTGTCGGTGCTGGGGATCTACCTGGTGGTGATGCTGTACTTCCTGGTGCCCTGGACCTCGGTCAACCTCACCGACTACTTCTTCGTGCGCAAGGGCCGCTACGCCATCCCGCACTTCTTCATGCCCCACGGCAACATCTACGGCAGCTGGGGCCTGCGCGGCATCGCCGCCTATGCCATCGGTTTTATCTCGATGATCCCGTTCTTCTACATCTTCGACGGCGTTGAACAGCGCGAGGTGTATGTCGGCCCGCTCGCCAAGGCGCTGGGCAGCATCGACATCGCCTGGCTGGTCGGGCTGATCGTATCCGGCCTGGCGTACTACTGGCTGAGCCGCTCGATCGATCTCAAGCGCGAAGAAGTAGTGATCCAGCAGATCGAGAAAACCTCCCCGCAATACACCACCGGCGACACGTTGACCCACAAACAGCCACCACAACCGGTATTCACTGAATCGACGGTCGGGAGATAGTCATGACCACGCAAAAATACGACTACATCATCATTGGCGCAGGCTCGGCAGGTTGTGTGTTGGCCAACCGCCTGAGCGAAGACCCGGCCACCTCGGTGCTGGTCCTGGAATTCGGCGGCAGTGACAAGAGCGTAGTGATCCAGATGCCGAGCGCATTCTCGATCCCGATGAACACCAAGAAATACAACTGGCGCTACGAAACCGAGCCGGAGACCCACCTCAACGGCCGACGCATCCACTGCCCACGGGGCAAGGTGCTGGGCGGTTCGTCGTCGATCAACGGCCTGGTGTACATCCGTGGCCACGCGCTGGACTTTGACGAGTGGGAATCCCTGGGTGCCGAAGGCTGGGGCTATCGCAACTGCCTGCCGTACTTCAAGCGTGCCGAGAGCTACGAGTCGGGCGGCGACAGCTATCGCGGGCAGACCGGGCCTCTGCACACCACCAACGGCAACCACATGAAAAACCCGCTGTACGGTGCCTGGGTCGAAGCCGGCGCGGAGGCGGGCTACATCAAGACCGAAGACTGCAACGGCTACATGCAGGAAGGTTTCGGCGCCATGCACATGACCGTGAAGAACGGCGTGCGCTGCTCCACGGCCAACGCTTATCTGCGCCCGGCCATGGGCCGTCCGAACCTGACGGTGATCACCCATGCGATGACCCGCCAGATCATCCTCGAAGGCAAGCGTGCGGTGGGGGTCATGTATGACCACGGTGGCCAGACTCACCAGGTGTATTGCAACCGCGAAGTGCTCATCTCGTCCGGGCCGATCGGTTCGCCGCACCTGCTGCAACGCTCGGGCATCGGCCCAGCGGAAGTGCTGCGCAAGGCCGGGATCGGCGTACGGCATGACCTGCCGGGAGTAGGGGAGAACCTGCAGGATCACGCCGAGGTGTACATCCAGTTCGGCTGCAAGGAACCGGTGACCCTCAACAACAAGATGGACCCTTTGAGCAAGCTGATGATCGGTCTGCGCTGGTTGCTGTTCAAGGACGGCCTGGGCGCCACCAACCATTTCGAGGCCGGTGGTTTCATCCGCTCCGAGAAGGGCCTGCGCTGGCCGGACATCCAGTTCCACTTCCTGCCGGCGGCGATGCGCTACGACGGTAACAAGCCGATCAAGGGCCACGGCTTCATGGTGCTGACCGGCCCGAACAAACCAAAAAGCCGTGGTTATGTGCGGGTGCGTTCGGCCGACCCGTACGAGCATCCGGAAATCCGCTTCAACTATCTGGAGCGGGAAGAGGACCGCGAAGGCTTCCGCCGCTGCATTCGCCTGACCCGCGAGATCATCGGGCAGAAAGCCATGGACCGCTTCCGCGACGGCGAGATCGCCCCGGGTGCCCAGGTGACCAGCGATGAAGACCTCGACGCCTTCGTGCGCGACAACCTGGAAAGCACCTACCATCCGTGCGGCTCGTGCCGCATGGGCGAGGACGACATGGCGGTGGTCGATTCCGAATTGCGCGTGCGCGGCATCGCCGGTCTGCGGGTGATCGATTCGTCGGTGTTCCCGACCGAGCCGAACGGCAACCTCAATGCGCCGACCATCATGCTTGCCGAGCGTGCTTCGGATCTGGTGCGTGGCGTGCAGATGCTGCCGTCAGCGGATGTGCCGGTGGGGCTGGTCGAGGGCTGGGAGAGCAGCCAGCGTACTTCGTTGCCGGGGCGAAACGTGCGGGTCTGATCCAAACGCGAAGATCGCAGCCTGCGGCAGCTCCTACAGGGAAACACATTCCAATGTAGGAGCTGCCGCAGGCTGCGATCTTTTGATCTTGCCTGGAAAAATATCCCTTCCTATTCCACACCATTGCTAGTCTGTAATTCCTTGAGACCGCAATGGAGCACCCTCATGGCTATTCAGGCCCTGCGCGCCGACGCATCGCACATCGACCAGATCGCCCCCTTGTTTGACGCCTACCGGATGTTCTACAAGCAGCCGTCGAACCTTGCGCAATCGCGCGCCTTCATCGCTGAGCGACTCGCCCGGGATGAATCGGTGATTTTTCTTGCCCGGGACCCCGACGGTGAAAACCTCGGCTTCGTCCAACTGTTCCCGACTTTTTCCTCTATCGACGCCCATCGCACCTGGCTGCTTGGTGATCTGTTCACCACGCCCGCCGCCCGGGGCAAAGGGGTCGGTAAGTTGCTGATGAACACCGCCCGGGATTTTGCGAAGCTGGCCGGCGGCAAAGGCATGACCCTGGAAACCGCCACCGACAACTTCACTGCCCAACGCCTGTATGAATCCCTGGGCTGGGTGCGCGACCCCGGTTACTACACCTATTGCCTGGATCTGAAAAAAGTCTGACTCAGCGATCCTGTTCGCCAAATACCGGGCGCATGAATGAACGCTCGTAGCTGAAGATGAACTTCCTCTCTTCGGCGTACTTGAACGCCGCGATGCACTCCGGATCGTTCATCGACTGCTGCCGGTAATGTTCGTACGCCGCCAGGCTGGGGAAGGTGAACAGCGCCAGGGCGATGTTGTTGGCGCCCTCCGACGGCAAAAAGTAGCCGTGGTGCTGGCCGCCGAACTTTTCCACCAGGGGAATCCACAACTTGCCGTAGTGCTCGAACGCTTCGAGCTGGTAGGGATCGAGCACGTATTTCAGGTAGCAGGTCACCATTGTTTCGTTCCTTGATCAGGTTTTGAGGGCAGTCGCCACTGTAATCAACCGTGGGCGCCCGGCACAGCCGCTTGTTCGACATTGACCGGTAACTTTGCGCCAGAGGCAGGCGCTGGCGTCGCCGCACTATTGGTTCAGTCAATAGTCACCATCAAGAATCGCAAGTTCTGTTTTTTGCGCAAAGGCGGAAAATTGCCTGCATTGAACACGCTGCTCAAGGAACCTGCGCGATGAAAATCTTGACCCGACTGGCTGTGATTGCCCTGTTGCTGGGCAGTGTTGCATCCACCGCATCGGCCTACGCCGAGGACGCACGCGCCTGCCATCTGCCGCCCATCACCGCTGGCCAGGGCGGATTGCAATACGGGCAGACGGTCGGGGTGCTCTACAGCGAAAACACCGTGGAAAACCTGCAATACCTTGAGCAATACCACTCGGTGGCCGTGAATGGTGCGAAAAACGCACTGGATGCGCGGATTCGCCAAGCCTTCGTCAACAGCTCCGATCCGCAACTGGCGATCGACTGGCTGATGAGTTCGCTGCACCACACCTTTGTGTCGGTGACGGTCTACGACAACCTCGAAGCCCTGGTGCAGGCCCACCCGGACGTGGTGGTGATGCTCGATACCCACAACCAGTTGCTGACCCAGCGTAACGATCGGGTCGAGGCGCGATTCGCCGCGCGGTTCTACGACGCCAACCTGCAGTACATCGGCAAGGCTGAAGGCGCGGTGGAAAAACAACTGCCGTCGGTGTGGGTGCATGACAAGGCCGCGCCCGAGATCGCCGCGCAAATCGAACAACAACGCGACCTGCAACTAAGTGCATTGAAACAGTTCGATGCGTCGTTGAAGGCGCTGGTAACCGCCGGATTGACCGCAGCAACCAATTAACAAGCCCGACGTCCGTTGAACGGCGGGCAACCCAATCCATCGTCGATTTCTTTTCAGGACCTGATTCATGCGCACTTTTTTTGCCCCGACCCTGGCCTTCGCTTCGCTGCTGCTGGCCGGTTGTGCCACGCCGAACAATCCGACGCTGACCTTGCAGACCAGCAAGTCGCCCGAGGAGTACACCCATTGCGTGGTGCCGAAGTTGCAGCACGATGCGCTGGTACCCACGGTATCGCAGACCCAGCGCAGCTACCGGATCGTCGTCCCGAGCAAAGTGGCGGCGGACAACGTGCTTGAAACCTACAAAGCCTCGAATGGCGGCAAGGTGTTCCTGTACGAGCGCAAGCTGCTGGCCTCGGCGTTCGTGCCGTCGACGTTCGAGCGTGCGGCGCAGGAGTGTCTGTAAGCAGAATTTCAGGCAAAAAAAAGCCACCAGAATTGGCAGCAGAAAAGTAAAGCACGCATTGAATGACTTGATTATGCCGCCCGGTTCATGACGATTCGATGACGGTTTGATGGCCATTCATCCGGATGCCGCAAATCCTGCCACTTGTGGTGTGGGTCAGATCTCCAGGCGGTGTCATCTGGGTGTCATCGAAGCAATGGCAAGATCCTCGCAATCCGTCTTGAGTGCCCGACGGCCGCCAGTCCGCCGGCAGATGAATGTGCAAGGAACCCCCTATGAAAGACGCCCCGCTGTTTGCCGCCATCGACCTGGGTTCCAATGCGTTTCGCCTGATGATTGGCCAGTCGGTAAGACGGAACCAGCAGATGGTCATCCAGGAAGTGAAAACCCTGCGTGAACCGGTACGTCTGGCCGAAGGCCTGCAGGGTGGGGCACTCGATGAGTTGGCGCTGGACCGTGGCTGGCAGGCGCTGGCGCGGTTCGGCAAAAAGTTGCGCGGCTTCGAGGCCGGGCGCGTGCGGGCGGTGGCCACCAGTGCCGTGCGCGAAGCAGACAACGCTCCGCTGTTCCTGGCCAGTGCCGAGCGCCACCTGGGCTTTCGCATCGACGTCATTTCCGGTCACGAAGAGGCGCAACTGGTTTACGCCGGCGTGGCCCACACCTTGCCGGCGCAAAGCACACGGCTGGTGGTGGACATCGGCGGTGGCTCCACGGAAATGATCATTGGCCGTGGCGACCAATTGCTGCTCACCGAGAGCATTGCCATCGGCAGCGGCACCTTCGGTGCGCATTATTTCCACGGCGGGCGGATCATGGCCGAAGCGCTGCTGGAGGCCGAACGCGCGGCCACCGTGCAATTCGAATGCATTGCCCGCCGTTACCGCGCCATGGGCTGGCAGCAGACGATCGGTTCTTCCGGGACGGCGCGGATGCTGGCCAAGGTGCTCAAGGCCAATGGCTTGAATGATGACGACCAGAGCGGCATCACCTACGGTGGCCTGTTGCGCCTGTCGTTGCGCCTGCTGGAAGTCAAACATGTGAAACACCTCAAGCTGGCGGGGTTGCCCACCCATCGCCTGAGCATTTTGCCCGGCGGCCTGGTGTTGATGCTGGCAGCGTTCAAGGTGTTTGGCATCACGCATATGATTGCGTCGGAACCGGGTTTGCGGTTCGGCGTGCTGCATGGATTGATGAGCAAACACTGAAACCCTGCCAGCCGAGGTAACCCCATGACCGACCCACGTCGCGTGCTGTTCGTCTGCGCCAGAAACGATGTCCGCTCACCCATGGCCGAAGCCCTGCTGCGCCATACCGATCCTGCCGATTTCCAGGCCTTCAGCGCCGGGCTCGAGGCCACCGGGATCGATCCACGCACCTTCGAATCCCTCGATCACATCGGCGTTGATGCCAGCGGTCTGCGCAGCAAGTCCCTCGAAGATTTCGAAGGTCAGGCGTTCGACTACGTCATCACCCTGTGCGACAAGTCCTCCGAAGAGGTCTCGCGCATACCGTTTACCGGTGAAGTGATGGTCTGGAGCTTCGAAGACCCGACCACCAGCGAAAGACACGACCCATTCCGTCATACCCTCCAGGAAATCGGCGACCGCATCAAAATGTTCGTCACCGTGAAAACCCGCCCCGTGCCCCAGGCGCCGTCAGTCAGCGATTCCTGAAAACTTTGGAGCACCGTCTACCCTCATCGGTCACAACCATCATGATGAGGGTCGAAACGGTGATGAAAACGGACAAGGTTGAAACAAACGAAGCCTCGGCGCTGATCGACGAACGAATCCGGGAACTGGCCGACTGGCGCGGCGAAACCCTGGCCCACGTCCGCCAGATCATCCGCCAGGCCGACCCCGAAGTGATCGAAGAGTGGAAGTGGCGCGGCGTGCCGGTGTGGTCCCATGCCGGCATCATCTGCACCGGCGAGACCTACAAGCAGGTGGTGAAGATGACCTTCGCCAAGGGCGCTTCACTGGACGATCCGTCGAAGTTGTTCAACTCAAGCCTTGAAGGCAATACCCGGCGTGCCATCGATATCCACGAGGGTGAGCCGATCGATGAAAGGGCGCTGAAGGCGTTGATTCAGGCAGCCGTGGCGCTCAATACATCTCGCACCCAAAAATAAACCAGTGCACATAACCCCTGTAGGAGCTGGCTTGCCAGCGAAGAGGCCATCACATCCAGCAGAGAAGGTGACTGATCCATCGCATTCGTCGGAACGCCGCCCGGAGCAAGCCCGCTCCTACAGAATGCACAGGGCTGGCGGACATGTTCCAATAGCGAGCACTCGCAGACTGGAAACGCAACATGAAGAAAATCGCCGCCCTGACCCTCGCCCTGGCGCTCACCGCTGGCCTGTTCAGCACTCCCTCCCTTGCTGCGGGCGATGCACAAGCCGGGGAAAAACTGTTCAAGCGCCTCTGCAGCGGCTGCCATCAGATCGGCGAGTCGGCCCGTGCGTCCTTCGGTCCGCAACTCAATGGCGTGATCGGTCGCCACTCCGCCGTCACCACGGACTACGTGTATTCCGACGCGATGAAATCCGCCAACCTGGTCTGGGACCGCGAAACCCTGATCGCCTACCTCGAAGCGCCGAAGAAAGTTGTCCCTGGCACCCGCATGATTTTCTGGGGCCTCAGCGACCCGGAAAAAATCGAAGACCTGCTCGCCTACCTGCAAACCTTCCCGGCGCAATGATCACGCCGTGGTCTGGGGGGCGGCCGCCAGGTTGTCGGCCAGCCATTCGGTGAAGGCCCGCGCCATCGGGATGTTCTCGCTGTCACGGTGGGTGAGCAGTGCCCAGTTCGGGCCGCGGATGGTTTGCTCCACCATCGGCAGCAACAGCCCGGTGGCCCGCGCCTGCCGACTCAGCAACTGACTGACCAGCGCAATGCCCAGCCCGGTGCAGGCCGCGTCGAGCAGCAACCCCGGATCGGAAAAATTCAGCCCCTGATCCATCTGCCCCACATCGATTCCCGATTCCACCGCCCAGTGGCTCCAGTCCATTTCCCGCTCGCCGTGCAGGGTGGTGCGCTGATCCACCGGTACGGCCAACAGGCTCGGATGACACGCCGGGTAGAGGCGGTCGGCGTGCAGCACCCTGAAACTGCATTCAGCCTGAGAACCGATGTCGTCGCGCACCGCCAGGTCGATGGTCTGGCTGGCCATGTCCGGCACTTCATCGGTACTGAAAATCCACAGATCGACCTGCGGATGCTGGCGACGGAAATCCCCCAGGCGCGGCAACAACCAGTGCCGGGCAAACGCCGGGGTGGTGTTGAGCACCAGTTGATTGGGTTTCTGGTATTGCCCCAACCGGCGAATGCCCACCGCCAGTTGCTGCAACAGCGCCTGGGTGGTGCTCAGCAGATCGTGCCCGGCATCGGTCAGGCTGACGCTGCGCCCGCTGCGATGGAACAGCGGTTGTTCCAGGTAGGCTTCAAGGCTGCGGATCTGCTGGCTGATCGCCGATTGGGTGAGGTGCAACTCGTCGGCGGCCTTGTGAAAACTGCCCAGCCGGGCGGCGGCTTCGAAGCCGCGCAGGGTGCTCAGGGGCGGCCAGTGTTTGAGCATATCGATAAGTTCCTCTAATCAGTTTCCTGCAAAATCCATCGTTTGTTTGCCTGTTTTTCCAGCCGTAGCATGCATGCCAAGACCGCCAAGACCGCCAAGACCGCCAAGGCCGTTTTCATTGAACACAATGACTTAACTCAGAGGTGCTTGTCATGCAGCAGAACCAAATTCAAAACAGCGGTTGGACGATGCCGGCCGAGTGGGTCACCCACGCCGCCACCTGGATGGTCTGGCCGCACAACAAGACTCTGTGGGAGTCAGGCTGGCGGGTGACACTGCCCCAGGTTCAAGAAGACTTCGCCCGGGTGGCCAACGCCATCGCCCGTTTTGAGCCGGTGAAACTGGTGGTCGATCCGTCAGCCGTCGCCAGCGCCAAGGCCTTGTGCGGGCTGAACATCGAATTGATCGAACTGGCGGTCAACGACAGCTGGTGCCGCGACTCCGGCCCGAGCTTCGTTTGCCATCCACAGCAAGGTCTGGCTGGTGTGAGCTGGCGCTTCAACGCCTGGGGCGGCAAGTCTGCCCACGATCTGGACGAAAGCCTGGCCCGTCGTGCGCTCAACCATTTGGGGCTGGAGTGTTTCGGCACCGCGCTGAGCAACGAAGGCGGCGCGATTCACGTGGACGGCGAGGGCACGCTGATCACCACCGAGTCGGTGCTGCTCAACCCCAACCGTAACCCGGGCGTGACCAAGGCCGAGATCGAAGAGATCTTCACCCGCCTGCTGGGCGTGAAGAAAACCATCTGGCTGCCGGGCGATCCGGACTACCTGACCGGCGACATGACCGACGGCCACGTCGACGGTGTGTGCGCCTTTGCCCGCCCCGGCGTGTTGCTGGTGGACGCCACCCACGACCAGGACTCTGTGTATGCCGCAGTCGCACGGGAAAACCGTCGCGCTCTTGAACTGGCCACCGATGCCCAAGGCCGCAAGTTCGAGCTGATCGAACTCTATGAAGCCTCCGATGCGGTGGACACCGAGGCCGAAGTGTTCTGCGCCTCCTACACCAACTTCTACATCGCCAACGGCGCGATCATCATGCCGGCCTACGGCATCGATGCCGACAAGGTCGCTGCCGAAGTACTGGCGCAGGCATTCCCGGGGCGCGAAGTGGTGCCGGTGCGGATCAACCATCTGGCCCATGGCGGCGGCGGTGTGCATTGCATCACCCAGCAACAGCCGGCCTGGCCGGTGCGGGGTTGATGCCATGACCTTACTCACCATCGCCACCACCCAGATGCCCTGCACCTGGGACTTGAAACACAACCTCGACCAGGCCGAGCAACTGGTCCGCGAAGCCGCAGCCAAGGGCGCGCAGGTCATCCTGTTGCAGGAGCTGTTCGCCACGCCGTATTTCTGCATCGAGCAACACCACAAACACCTGGCGCTGGCCGAGGAGTATCGCGACAGCCACGTGCTCCAGCGCCTTGCCGCATTGGCGAAAGAGTTGGGCGTGGTGCTTCCACTGAGCTGGTACGAGAAGGCCGGCAATGCGTACTTCAATTCACTGAGCGTGGCCGACGCCGACGGGCGCCTGTTGGGCGTGTACCGCAAGACCCACATCCCCAACGCCATCGGCTATCAGGAGAAGGAATACTTCAGCCCCGGCGACAGCGGTTTCCGGGTCTGGGACACCGCGTTCGGACGCATCGGCCTGGGCATCTGCTGGGACCAGTGGTTCCCGGAAACCGCTCGCTGCCTGGCCTTGATGGGCGCCGAAGTGCTGCTGTTCCCCACGGCCATCGGCTCCGAACCGGGTTGCGCCACCCTCGATTCCCGGGATCACTGGCAAATGACCATGCGCGGCCACGCCGCCGCCAACCTGCTACCTGTAGTGGTGGCCAACCGTGTCGGCCGGGAAGCAGCAACCACCGACCCGACCCTGCAAATGAGCTTCTACGGCTCGTCGTTCATCTGCAATCACAAGGGAAAATTGCTCGCCGAGGCCGACCGCGACAGCACCGGCGTGCTGGTCCACAGCCTGGACCTGGCGGCCATGCGCGAAGACCGCCTGACCTGGGGCATCTACCGCGATCGCCGTCCGGACATGTACGGCGCCTTGTTGGCCCAGGACGGTCGTCAGATCCACTCACGCTGGGCAACCCAAGGGGTGTGACATGAACATGATCAACAGGCTGTGCCTGGCCATGGGGCTGGCGCTGAGCTGTGCGGTGCCTGCGTTGCACGCCGAGGAGAAAACCCTGCGCCTGTACAACTGGGCCGATTATTTTGCCGAAGACACCCTCAGCAAGTTCACCGCCGAAACCGGGATCAAGGTGATCTACGACGTCATGGACGGCAGTGAAACCCTGGAAGCCAAGATGCTTGCCGGTGGCAGTGGCTACGACCTAATCTTCCCCGGCGACACCGTGGCCGAACGCCTGATGCGCGCCGGCAGCCTGCAACCGCTGGACCAGTCCAGAATCACCGCTATCAACGACGTCGAGCCCGGTTTGCAAAAGCTGCGCTCGCACTATGAGCATTCGAGCCAGGCCACGGTCCCGTATACCTGGGGCACCATCGGCCTGACCTACAATGCCGAGCAGATCGCCAAGCGTGCACCGGACGCGCCGGTCAACAGCCTGGACATGCTGTTCAAGCCGGAACTGGCGGCGAAGTTCGCCGACTGTGGCATCTCGATGATCGACTCGCCGGACGAAGTGCTGGCGGTGGTGCTCAACTACCTCGGCCGCGACCCGCGCAGCGCCAAACCGGCGGACCTGGCGGCGGCCAGTGACTTGCTGATGAAGTTGCGGCCGTACATCCGCAAGTTCCAGTCGCAACCGGTGACCGATCTGGTCAACGGCAATCTGTGCATGTCCCTCGGCTACAGCGGCGACATGACCCAGGCGCAGCGCACGTCCGACAGTGCCGGCAAGAAAACCACCTTCCACTACCGCATTCCCCGTGAAGGCACCACGGTGTGGATGGACACCATGGCCATTCCCGTCGACGCCCGGCACCCGGAGTACGCCTACGCCTTCATCAACTTTGTCATGCGCCCGCAGAACATGGCAGCCATCAGCAACTTCACCGGCTACCCGACCTCCAACGCCAAGGCCCGCCCGGACGTCGATGCCGCGATGCGCAACAACCCGGACATCTACCTCGATGACGCCACCTACGCACGGCTGATTCCGGGCAAGGACATTCCCCAGGCCGACATGCGGGCACGCATGCGCACCTGGACCAAGTTCAAGACCGCTACCGTTAACTGATCACCGGCCGGCCCGAGGGCCGGCCAAACCTCGATTTCAGGAAAACACATGCCGACACGTCGAACATTCATCAAGCAGGTATCGGTCGCCGCCGGACTGGGTGCGGTGGCGTCCATGGGATTGGGTTTTGCCTGCCTGCCGGTGCGAGCGGCCGGCAACGGCAAGTGGTACATGCCCGATGAAGGGGACAAACACCAGCGGGCCTTCATCGCCTTCGGCGCACAGGCCGCGATCTGGGAGGACTTCACGCCCCACGTGCAAGACGCCCTTGGCCGGATTGCCCGCGCGATAGCCGAATACGAGCCGGTCACCGTGTTCTGCCGCCAGGGCGAACGGCGCCTGGCCGAAGCCAAATGCGGCAGCCGCAACACCGCCTTCGTGATCACCGAACTGGACGACATCTGGATGCGCGACATCGGCGCCAATTTTGTCGTCGACGGCAGCGGCGGCCTTGGCGCCGTGGACTTCAACTTCAACGGCTGGGGCAACAAACAGCAGCATGCGGACGATGCACAACTGGCCGCCCAGGTCGCCGAAAACGCCAAGGCGGATTACCTGCGCAGCGAGCTGGTGGGCGAGGGCGGTGGCATCGAAGTCGATGGCCACGGCACCGGGATCATGACCGAAAGCAGCTGGGTCAACCGCAACCGCAATCCCGACTGGAGCAAGGCCGAGGTCGAAGAGGAACTGAAACAACGGCTGGGCCTGCGCAAAATCATCTGGCTGCCGGGCATCAAGGGCAAGGACATCACCGACGCCCATGTCGACTTCTATGCGCGTTTCGTCAAGCCTGGTGTGGTGATCGCCAACCTCGACAACGACCCTGAGTCCTACGACTACAAGGTCACCCGCGCCCATCTGAAAGTCCTGGAAAACGCCACGGATGCCGATGGCCGCAAATTGCAGGTGCATACCGTGTCGCCGCCGCTCAACCCGCGCAACAGCCAGTTCAGCAAAGACAATCAGGACTTCGCCGCCGGCTACATCAACTACTTCGTGATCAACGGCGCGATCATCGCTGCGCAGTTCGGTGACAAGGAAGCGGATGCCAAAGCCTTCGACCTGTTGTCCGAACTCTACCCGGACCGCGAGGTGGTGCAGCTCGACATCGACGCGATCTCCGCGGGCGGGGGCGGGATTCACTGCGTAACCAGTCACCAGCCGATGGTGTGAGGATTCCAGACTTTACACAAAACCTGTAGGAGCGAGCCTGCTCGCGATGGACTCAAGAACGCCGCGTTTATCCAGCAAGCACGCGTTTTCGTTAACGCCCATCGCGAGCAGGCTCGCTCCTACAAGGGATTTTTGGTGAATCAGGTAAATCAGGCCTTGCTGGCCTTCAGATAAGCCCCCAACCGCCGCCCCATTTCCTCACCCAACGCCTGCAAGCCACTCAACGGTCGCACCATCACTTCAAACTCGACAATCTTGCCTTGTTCATTGAAGCGGATCATGTCGATGCCCTTCAGCTCTTTCCCGCCGACCTTGGCGCTGAATTCGAGAATCACGTTCAAGCCATCCGCCGTCGCCAACTCGCGGAGATAGGCAAAGTCCTCGAACACGTTCATGACCGTGTTGAGGATCATCGACACCACCGGCGCTCCCGGATACGGCGTGTGCGCCATCGGCGAACGGAACACCGCCTGCGGATCGAGCAGTTCGGGCAAGGCGCTCAAGTCGCGCTTGCCGATCATCGCGTGCCACTGCTTCAGGGACGCTGCGACATTGGGGTTCAGGTTCAGCTCAGACATCTTCAACTCCTGTTTTTATTGTTGTGGTGCGAAAGCGTTGGTCGATAGCCCTGGCGGCATCGTCGGCCCATTGACGGTAGAGCATCGGCCCCGGATGAAAACCATCGCTGGCCATCAAGCCCGGTTCGGGTACCAACGGGGTGGTGAGCATCGTACATTGATCCAGGCGTGCGGCCAGATCCGCCAAATGTGCATTGAAACGACGCGCCCTGAACCCCAGAAACCAGCGCAAGGGTTGCGGCAGCGCGGGGAACAGATGCATCGGCGGAAGCGGCGACACCACGATCTGCCTCACCGCGAACTTGTCGCACAGCAGCGCGATCAAGCGCCGTTGCCGGGCGAGCCACTGATCCAGGTTGAGTGAGCTGGTGACATCGTTGACGCCAATCGACAACAGCACCACATCGAACGGCTCGGGGGCGTGCTGTTCGAGCAGCTCCAGCAACCCTTGCGAATCCAGGCCCGAGCGCGCCCAGAGTTTCCACGCCACCTGATAATCATCGGCCAGGCGCTCCACCAACCGACCGCTGAGGGCCTCACCTTGAGTCGCCGCACCCACGCCTGCAGCGGCGCTGTCGCCGACAATCAACAACCGCAGAACGTCGCCGCTGCCGGCATCGCCCTGACGTTCGCCTTCGGCCTCCGGCAACCTCGGCGTCACCCGCCTGGTGTAGAGACCTTGCGCCAGCAACACCGGGCCGAGGAAGATTTTAGCGAGGATTTCAGTATGGCTCATGGACGGGCGCCTGATTGAAGAGGGAGATTATCCAGCGAACTCATCATCGAAAATGCTCTCAATAGGCAGCGCAAATGCCCGGGCAATCTGAAACGCCAAGGGCAGGCTAGGATCATAGCGGCCATTTTCGATGGCATTGATGGTCTGCCGCGAAACATTCAGCAACGCCGCCAGATCGACCTGAGACCACTTGCGTTCGGCACGCACTTCCTTGAGACGGTTTTTCATTGGTAGCGCCGCTTGGCAAGTCTGAGCCCGATCATCCACATCAGGCCCATCACTGGCCACACACAGACCCAGGACACGTGCGCAAAGCCGACATTCTCCAGAAAACCGTAAGTGAAGGTCAGCAATGCCGAAGCGGCAAAGGCAAAACCGAGAGCTTCGTACTGAATACGCAAATGCATTTCGTCCAGCGCGCGCATATTGCGCACCACCGCCCAACACATCAGCCCCGCAGGAATCACAGGCAACAGCGTGATGATGATCTTCAGCATCATTGCCATTTCTTGCTGGTCTTTAAGCAAGATCACCGACACCAGCAACAACACGGCGTACAGCGTAATCGCGACGCCCATTTCGATGTAGTAGCGTTTCAATGCATCCTCCTGATGTAAAAGCCCGGCTGATTGGGCCGGGCTCTTCGTCTGGATCACTTCGCTGTGATCGACTCACAACACACAACTCGCCCGTTGCGCGAGGTAGGCACAGAATAGAGCGTACACAGGTTGGCGGTCAGCCGACTGTCTCCGGTTGCCGCGCAGGCGGAGCCTCTTGTGTACGCAACTGATGGCTCATGTCGTTGCAGTTACGCGACCAGTCCGTCAGCCATGGCGGCATCGACGGCGATTGCTCTGGCAAACCCAGTTCCAGCGCGAATTCACCGGGTGCCACCGTGCCTCTGCCCGCGCGGAACAGACCGCGCATCACCACCACGCCGACCACCCGGCCCTTGCTCACGAAACGGTGCTCCATAAAGGTCCACTTGTCGTCCCAGCCAAGCATGCGGGTATGTATTTCAAAGGCTTCGAACAGGCGCAACTCTCGGCGGAACTTGCCCCAGGTATCGCCGACAATCGGCACGGCCTTATGACGAAGCGCCACGCGAAAGGCGCCGCTGCGCAGTACGTAATCCATTCGCCCGATGTCTGCCAGCGTGAAATAGCGACCGTTGGTGACGTGCCGGTTGAGGTCCAGATCCAGCGGCCACACGCGCATGCACACAACGGTGGTCGCCGAGGCGTCCACGGGGTTGCGCCACGGGCGACGCAACAGCATAAGGAAAAGTCGAAACCAGAGATTCATAAGTGCGCCACTGTTGGGTTGATGGCTGCACTTTAGGCCATGGAAATCGGCTAAGGTAGGTGCGCAAATGACATTTTTCATGCGGAAAGTGCAATGGAGTCGCTATGCACATCACCTTGTTACTGGCCGATCAATGCTCCGCCGCCAGCGCAACCATGGCCCTGGAAGTGCTCAGTGCCGCCAACCTGTTCGCCGATAGCGACCCACCACCGTTCAGGGTGGTCAGCGCTTCGCTCGATGGCGCCGATGTGGCCGCCTGGGGCGGGCAGCGCTTGCATGTGAACCGTTCCACTCGCGAGATCCCGCGAACCGATCTGGTCCTGATCCCGGGATTCCTCTTCACCCTCAAGGACGCCTTACCGGCGTTTTGCGCCTATGGACCGTGGCTGCGTGAGCAGCACGCCCAAGGCGCGGTGGTGGCTTCCATGTGCACGGCGGCGTTCATGTTGGGTGAGGCCGGGCTATTGAACGGCACCCGTGCGACCACGCACTGGGCTTTTGCCGAGCTTTTCCGTCGCCGCTATACCGAAGCGTTGCTGGACGAAGGGCAAATCATTTGCGAGGACAATCGCGTGGTCACCAGTGGCGGCGCGAGTGCGGCCATGGACCTGTTGCTGCACCTGGTGCGTCGCTTTGCGTCACTGGAACTGGCGCAAAAGTGTGGCAAGTACCTGTTGGTCGACTCGGTGCGCAGCGAGCAGTCGGTGTATGTGATGTGGTCAATGCCCAAGAGCCATGGTGATGGCGACATCCTGCGGGTGCAAAACTGGCTGGAAGAACGCTTCGATCAGCCGTTGTTGATCGATGATGTGGCCCAACAATTCGGCTTCGGCGTGCGCAACTTCAAGCGACGTTTCAAGGACGCCACCGGCTACACGCCGATTACCTACCTGCAGACCTTGCGTCTGGAAAAGGCCAAACAGTTGCTTGAATCCACACGCATGACGCTGGACAGCATCACCTATGCCGTGGGCTACGAGGATGGCAACTCGTTTCGCAGGCTGTTTCAACAACGCGTCGGGCTACTGCCGGCGGCTTACCGCAAGCGGTTTCAAGCGGCGGCGAACTGAAGAAGAAAGAGCGTCCATGAAAGCCCGGCCGATTGGGCCGGGCTCTTCGTCTGGATCACTTCGCTGTCATCGACCTACAACGCACAGCTCTCCGGTCGCACGAATCATCGCCTGGCCATGCAGGTAATCCTTGATCAGCGCGGAGCGTTCGGTGGCCAGCCATTGCGGGCAGTTCGGGTCTTTGCGGTAGGGCAGGAAATCGGCGTACTGCTGGAGCAGCAGGTTTTGCAGCTTGTCGAGCTTGGGCCGGATGTCGTTAATGAGGTCCGGCCGTGGCGTGTCCGGTGCCTTGTGCGCCGCTTGCCATTGCGCGAGCCGGCCGTATTGCACCAGTTTGCTGGCTTCGATCTGCGCAGCGATGAGGTCGGCGACATCGTCGGGGTCGAGCTGGCGCTGGGTGGCTTGCTTGCGGGCGTTGGCGATGACTTGCGCTTCCCGGGCGTTGTCCTGGACCGGTTTACCGCTGTCCCACTTGGTCAGCGCCACCAGCTCGCTGATGTACAACCGCTCATTCATCGTTGCCAGCAAGGGTTGCAAGGCATCGGGCGCCGGGGGCGGCGCGCTGGCCTGGGCACCGCCAGCGAACAAGCCGAGCAGGGCGCCGGCCAGCCAGTGCGGCAGGCGTGGGGAACGGGGCATGGGCAGAACCTCCTTGGACGCGAAAATCACTGCGGCTTGTTTATCACAAGTGCGGCCAGGGAACGACAGGTTGCGAAGGATTCAGGCCAGCAGCCGTTCAATCTGCGCCAGCTCCCAGGTGCTGAGCAGGCTCACCGGGTCGGTGCCGAAGCGTTGCCCGTTGTCGAACACATATTCACGGCCCTCTGGGCTTTGGCCGTGCAGGCAGTGGCGCAAGTGGCCGGTGTCGACGTCGAGCGTCAGGCGCCAGCCGTCGATGTCGACCCGTACATGGCCAGACTCGCAAGCGTCGTCGACTCGCTTGAAGGTGCAAATGCCCTGGGCGGCATCGCGCAACGGCTGGTAAACCTCGCGGGCGGTGAGGGCGGGCACAGGTGACTCCGGTGTGAAATCGGGGGGCACAGGATAGATCATCGCCATAAAAAACCGACACACCGCAATTCCTGTAGGAGCTGGCTTGCCAGCGAAGGGGCCGGCACGTTCAGCATCAATGTCGCCTGACATACCGCCTTCGCGGGCAAGCCCGCTCCTACAGGCCCTTTATTTGCTGTTCAATGCCGCTTCCGCCGCGGCGATTTCAGCCTGGCGCTTGACGATCATGTCGCCCACCGGCGGCCCCTGGAAGCGCCGCGCTTCAAAACCAAACCAGACGATGGCGGTCAGGATCAGGAAGCCGATGGTGATGTACAGCGCCCAATCGTTCGGTGGCTGGATGCCGATGACGAAAATGATGATCATCGACAGGATCGAGAGGATGGCGAACACCGAGTACCAGAACCGCCCCATGTTCCACGGCCCCATGGTCGGCCACTTCGAAGTCCCAAAGGTAAACAGGCCGAGCACGATGGGAATGGCGAAGGAGAAGAACAGGAAGATCACCGTGCAGGACACCACGATCGTATAGACCGGCGTTGCCCCGACCGAGATCACCGACGAGCCCCAGTCGAACAGGACGGCAAGGGTGGCACCGGTCCAGATGGCTGCCACGGGGCTGCGAAAGGTCGGCGAGACGGAGGCCAGGGCTTTGGAACAGGGCAGGCCGCCGTCACGTGAGAAGGCGAAGATCATCCGTGAAACCGAGGTGACGGTGGCCAGCCCGCAGAGCACCTGCGAGATGAAGATCGCCACGTAAAGCACCAGTTTCAAGGTCGGGTTGACCTGGGTGTTCATGGCCCAGAAAAACACGTTCCAGCCTTGCTTGGCCGCTTCGTCCATGTTCGGCAGCATCAGCACGAACGCGCTGAGCATCAGCCAGCCGAACAGTAACGACCAGACCACCGACATGACCATGCCGCGCGGCACCGACATGGCCGCGTTGCGGGTTTCTTCGGAGGTGTGCGCGGAGGCGTCATAGCCGGTGATGGTGTAGATCGGCAACAGCAGGCCGAGCATGAACACCCAGCCATTGGAGACCTGCGGCCAGACGCTGCCACCCGCCTCACCGGAATAGTTGCTGAAGGTCCACAACCGCGCGAATTCATAGCTGGGTGCCGACATCAGGCAGACGATGGTCAGTGCCAGCGCGGTGGCGAAGATCAGGTAGCCGGAGAAGTCGGTGAGCTTGGCCGTCAGGCCGATGCCCAAGTGGTTACACAAGGCCTGCAAGCCCGTGAGGATCGCCAGGAAAATCACCCTGACCGTGGTCGTATCCTCCATGCCCAGTGCCGGTCCGAAGGCGCCGAAAAAGAAGTAGTAGGTGCCGACGTTGATCGCGCCCAGCACCGTGACCAGTCCCAGCAGGTTGAACCAGGCGGTCAGCCAGCCAGTGAAGCGGTTACCGAGAATCGAGCCCCAGTGGTACAGGCCGCCAGCGGTGGGATAGGCCGAGGAAATCTGCGCCATGGCCATGGCGAACACCCCGGAGATCAGGCAGCCGATCGGCCAGCCGATGCCGATGGATATACCCCCCGCGCCCGAAGTGCCTTGGGCCAGCGAGTTGATGCCACCCGAGAGGATGCAGATGATCGAAAAGGAAATCGCAAAGTTGGAGAAAACCCCCATTCGTCGTGAGAGTTGCTGGGCATAGCCCATGCTGTGCAGCACCTTGACGTCATCGTCGTGCGTTTCGGTGCCCGGCTGGCTTGCTGGGTTCATGATGTGTGCCCCTTCAGGTTTTGGACAGGTCGAACTGAGCCGCCGTAGGCTCGACCTTGGTTTTCTGTAGGAGCGAGCTTGCTCCGGGCGGCGTTCCGACGATGGACTTGAGGAAGACGCGGGGTGTCAGGCTCCCCGCGTCATCGTTGACGTTCATCGCGAGCAGGCTCGCTCCTACAGACGGCCGTGAAACGCCGCGTCGAAAATCTTTGCCACGCCGTCCCGGGTCAATGGCAGCGGGTTACCGCCGGCGCAGGGGTCGACAACCGCCATGTCCGCGATCAGGTCGGCCTGCCGGTCATCCACGCCCAGTTCAAACAGGGTATGGGGCACGCCGATGTCCTTGCGCAGCTTGAGGATGAAGGCCATGAAACTGTCGAAGCCGGGTGAGGGCAGGCGCAGGTACGCGGCCAGGCGGGTGATGCGCTCCTCGATGGCCGTGCGATTGAACTGCAGGACATAGGGCATGAAGGTGGCATTGGTCATGCCGTGATGGGTGTCGTACAGCGCACCCACCGGATGCGAGAGCGCATGCATCCCGCCCAGGCCTTTCTGGAATGCCGTGGCGCCCATCGCCGCCGCCGCGAGCATTTGTGCGCGCGCCTCGAGGTCCGACGGCGTGTGTACCGCCTTCACCAGTGAATTGGCTACCAGGCGCATGCCTTCCACGGCAATGCCGTCGGCCAGGGGGTGAAAACCGGGGGCGCAGTAGGCTTCCAGGCAATGGGATAACGCGTCCATGCCAGTGCCGGCGGTGATTTTCGCCGGCATGCCGACGGTGAGGGCCGGGTCGCTGATCACCACGCGCGGCATCATTTTCGGGTGGAAGATGATGCGTTTGGTGTGGGTGCGCTCGTCGATGATCACCGCCGCACGACCGACTTCTGAACCGGTTCCCGCCGTGGTCGGCACGGCAATGATCGGGGCGATGCGGCTGTCGTCGGCGCGGGTCCAGTAGTCGCCGATGTCTTCGAAGTCCCAGACCGGGCGGGTCTGGCCGCTCATGAAGGCAATCAGCTTGCCCATGTCCAGGCCACTGCCGCCGCCGAACGCGATCACGCCGTCGTGCTGGCCGGCACGCCAGGCGTCGAGCCCGCCGGCCAGGTTGGCTTCCACCGGGTTGGGCTTGAGGTCGCAAAACAGCGCCACGCCAAGACCGGCGGCGCGCAACGCATCCAGTGCCGCCGTGGTGATCGGCGCGCGCGCCAGGCCGCTGTCGGTCACCAGCAAGGGGCGCTGGATGCCCTGGCTGCGACAGACGTCGGCCAGCTCGGCGATGCGCCCGACACCGAACCGAACGCTCGTGGGGTAGCTCCAGTTTCCTGTCAGGTTCATGGTCTACACCTCGTGAAGCAGATGAAAGGATTTGGCCCGGGTCAGGTGCTCGTAGCCCAATGGCGACAGGGTGACGCCGCGCCCGCTGTTTTTCACGCCGGTCCAGGCCAGAGCCGGGTCCAGGTAATCGCAGCGGTTCATGAACACCGTGCCGGTGGCGATCTCGTTGCCCAGGCGTTCGGCCGCTGCGAGGTCCTGGGTCCAGATGGAAGCGCTGAGCCCGAACTCACTGTCGTTCATCAAGGCGATGGCTTCTTCATCGCTGGCCACCGGCATGATGCCGACCACGGGGCCAAAGCTTTCGTCGCGCATGACCGACATTTGATGGGTCACGTCCACCAGCACTTGCGGCGCGAGGTAGGCGCTGCCCTGCACGTCGGCGGGAAAGGACTTCGGATCGATCAGCGCTTTGGCGCCCTGGGCCATAGCTTCGGCGATCTGGCCACGAACGAAGAATGCGGCGCCCGGTGTCACCAGCGGGCCGAGGGTGGTGGCTTCGTCCAGCGGGTTGCCCAGCACGTATTGGCGGGTCAATTCGGCGAAGCGCTCGACAAACACCGGGAAGATTTTCTGGTCGACATAAATGCGTTCCACGGCACAGCAACTCTGCCCGGAATTGAAGAAGCTGCCGTCCACCAGATTTTCCACCGCATGTTCAAGGTTGGCGTCTGCCCGGACATAGGCCGGGTCTTTTCCGCCGAGCTCCAGGCCCATGCCGAGAAATTGTCCGCTGGCGACGCTTTCCATGACTTTGCCAGCCTCCACGGAACCGGTGAAGTTCACTTGCTGCACGCGCCCGGAAGTAATGATCGCCCCGGTCGACACATGGTTGAGCAGCAGATTCTGGAACAGCCCTTCGGGCAGTTTTGCGCGACGCATGGCCTCGGCGAAACGCTCGCCCACCAGCAGGGTTTGCGACGCGTGCTTGAGGATCACGCTGTTGCCGGCCATCAGCGCCGGGATGATCGTGTTCACCGCCGTCAGATAGGGGTAGTTCCACGGGGCGACCACCAGCACCGTGCCCAGCGGCTCGCGTTTGATGTAGCGTCGAAAACCCGCCTTGGGCGCAGGCTCTACAGCGGCCAGGGCCCGTGGAGCGATGGCGATCATGTGTCGGGCGCGTTCGGCAAAACCGCGCAGCTCGCCGGCGCCGTAACGCACCGGGCGGCCCATCTGCCAGGCCAGCTCCGGCACGATGTCCGCCTGCATCGACAGCATCGCGTCCACCGCGGCACTGCAATAAGTCGCACGTTCGCTCAGTGAGCGGCGTTGCCATGACGCCTGTGCATTGGCAGCGGCCATCAGTGCCTGCTCGACCTGCTCCGCATCGGCCACCTCGCGTTCGACATACACCCGGCCATCGACCGGGGAGATCAGTTGTACCTTCTCAGTCATGATGTTCTCAGTAGCGCTCGAAACCGCGCTGCAATTCCCAGTCGGTGATTCGCCGGTCGTACTCCTTCTGCTCCCACTCGGCGGTGTGCACGTAATGGTCGACCACCTCATCGCCGAACGCCTCGCGCAACATGCTTGAGCTCTTGAGGGCGGCGCTTGCCTCGCGCAGGGTCTTGGACACTTCCGGCAAATGCTCATCGAGGTAGGCGTCGCCTTCGAACGGCGGCGCCAGATCGAGCTTCTCGTCGATACCGGCCAAACCTGCCGCGATCAACGCGGCGAAGGCCAGATAGGGGTTGAGGTCGGCACCGCCGATGCGGCATTCGATGCGAATGGCCTTGCTGCCTTCAGCACACAAGCGAAAGCCGGCGGTGCGATTGTCGCGGCTCCACACCGCCCGCGTCGGCGCAAAAGTGCCAGCCTGAAAGCGCTTGTAGGAGTTGATATAGGGCGCGAGAAAACAGGTGATGTCGTTGGCGTACTTGAGCTGCCCGGCGACCCAGGCACGCATCAGTTTCGACATGCCGAACTCGGCTTTGGCGTCGAAGAACAGCGGCTTTTTGGCGTTCTTGTCCCACAGCGAATTATGGATATGACTGCTGGAACCGGCGGCGTCGTAGCGCCACTTGGCCATGAAGGTGATCGCCTTGCCCTGCAACTGCGCGATCTCTTTGCAGGCGTGCTTGATAATGACGTGGTGGTCGGCCATGGTCATGGCGTCGGCGTAGCGGATGTTGATTTCTTCCTGCCCCGGGCCCCATTCCCCCTTGGAGTTTTCCACGGGAATGCCCGAGGCCTGCAAGTGCTTGCGAATCGCCCGCAGCACCGGCTCCTCGCGGGTGGTCTGCAGGATGTTGTAGTCCTCGATGTAATGGCCGGCGGTTTTCGGTTTGTGATAGTTGCGCTGGTGGATCGCCTCGTAGCTCTCATCGAACAGATAGAACTCGAGTTCCGAAGCAAACATGCCGGTATAGCCGCGCTCGCGCAGGCGCTCGACCTGCTTTTT
The DNA here is from genome assembly GCF_056398125.1 of Pseudomonas sp. 05L36. Lineage (NCBI taxonomy): Bacteria > Pseudomonadati > Pseudomonadota > Gammaproteobacteria > Pseudomonadales > Pseudomonadaceae > Pseudomonas > Pseudomonas sp. 05L36. The sequence goes on from NZ_JBFTOU010000021.1 coordinate 221,366, forward strand.
CAGAATCGCCCGAGGGCTGTGGGGCAGGTCCTGGCGATGGTGATGATCGAGCACGTCGCACAGCACCAGCGCCGTGCACTCAAGCCAGGGCACGCGCCGCAGGGTGGACATGTCGGGCTTGAGCACGAAATCGCCGTAACCCTTGCTCCAACTGGCCGCGGCGTAACCCGGCACCGGCTCCATGTCGATGTCATCGGCCAGCAGGTAGTTGCAGCAGTGGGTTTCTTCGTGGCCGCTGTCGATGAAAAACTCGACCTGGAAGCGCTTGCCGACCAGGCGTCCCTGCATGTCGACCATGCAGACCAGCACGGTATCGATTTCGCCGGCAGCCGCGGCGCGCTTGAGTGCATCAAAGCTGAGAAGGGGCTCGGTCATCACGGCAATCCTGCGTGAAAGGTTGGGGCCAGTCTGGGATAGCTGTTGCAGACGCTCTCCAGAAAAACCCAAAACCTGCAGAACCGAGCATCATGAGCAACGAGTTGCTCAAAGCTTAGCCTACCGTTGCAATTGTAGGAGCGAGCTTGCTCGCGATGGACTCGAAGACACCGCGATTAATCAGAACCCCCGCGTCATCGTTGACGACCATCGCGAGCAAGCTCGCTCCTACAGGGTTGGTCGCCTTCACTCCGGCAACCCGGCCAGCCGCAGTCCATCGACGAAACGGGCGAAATCCTCAGGCCGTTGAATGGGCAGCCAGTCCTTGAGGGTGCCCAGGCGCAAAGAAGAATCCAGCTTTTGCAGACGTTGCATCGCCCACTTCGCTTTATCCATTCGTCCGCCGAGCGCATGACTGGCCGCCACCAGCGCCGCCGCAACCAGCAGACTGGGCAGGTTGCCCAGTCCCTTTTCCGCCCAGTCCGCAGCGGCATTGAAGTGCCCGGCGAAGAAATGCGCGAGCGCCATCCCGACCTGCATCCTGAACATTTCCGGATCCAGCGGACTCAAGCGAACGGCATGGTTCAAATGCTCGATGGCAGCGTCTGTTTCACCGTGCAGCGCCCGCAGGATACCGCCCAGGAACCAGGCGGGGGCGAGGTTGGGATTGAGCAGGCGCGCCCGGTCGAGCAGTGCAATGCCGCCGTCGACTTCGCCGGCGAGGTGAGCCAGCGCATGTCCGCCCCGGGTCAACGCGACGGCATCATCGCGACCGAGGGTCACCGCCAGCCGCGCCAGCCGTATGCCCTCGGCGATTTCTGCAGGCCGATCGACCATCCAGCCATTGAGCTTGCGCCAGAAGTGGCACCAGGCGGCCATGCCATAGGCCGAGGCAAACTCCGGATCGAGTTCGATGGCCTGGTAGAACATCGGCAGCGCCTGCTCGATGGCTTCCCGGGTGCCGCTGTGCAGTTTGGCCATGGCGCGCAGGTAATAGTCGTAGGCGTCCAGGCTGTCCGTCGGCTTACGCTTGGCGCGTTCGATTTCTGCCCGCTCCAGCTGCGGCGCGATCGCGCCGACGACGCTTTCGGCGATCTGGTCCTGCAGTTCGAAGATATCGTCGAGCAGGCCTTCGAAGCGCTCTGCCCAGATGTGCGCCCCGCTTGTCGCGTCGATCAGTTGTCCGGTAATGCGCACCTTGTTCCCGCACTTGCGCACGCTGCCTTCGAGCACGTAGCGAACGCCCAGCTCCAGGCCAACGCCCTGGGCGTCCACGGCCTGGCCCTTGTAGGTGAAGCTCGAATTGCGCGCGATGACGAACAGCCAGCGAATCCGCGACAGGGCGGCGATGATGTCCTCCACGACGCCGTCGGCGAAGTACTCCTGCTCCGGATCGCCGCTCAGGTTCTGGAACGGCAGGACGGTAATCGAGGGTTTATCCGGCAGGGCGAGCGTAGAGGAGGGGATTTGTTTCGGGGTAGCGGTCGAGCGTTCATCGATATCAGACTGTCGCGCTTCCCCGGTCATGGCGCCGTTGATCCTGCCAACGAAACGGTAGCCCTTGCGGGCGACGGTACGCACCAGGCGCTGCTCCTCACCGGTATCACCAATGGCCTTGCGCACCGCATTGATGTGACTGGTGATTGTCGATTCGGAAACGATCCGGCCGCTCCACACTGAATTGAGCAATTCGTCCTTGCTGAGGACTCGATCGGGATTGTTGACGAACAGCAGCAACAGGTCGAAGACCTGCGGGCCGACGGCTACGACCTGCCCGCGCAAGGTCAGCTCCCGGCGCTCCTGATCGAGTACGTAGTCTTCAAACGCAAATGGCAAGTTGAGCATCCCCTGGCAAAGCGCCCTCAACTCCGTGTCCCAGGCGGCGGGTGGTTGGTAACTGAGGCAGATGATACGGCAGCTCGACACCCGCTGCACCGTCAGCGGCAAGGGAGCCTGGAAGAACCTCAGTAGCTTTGGACATAAATCCAAGCGCTCGCCAAGGTAAACCCAAGCCCGGCGCAAGGACTTGCCTGATGCGCGCAGGCAATCTCTCTACACCGACGCAATGGTTGCAGTCGACAAGTGGAGAAAAGTCATGAAGATCGTCGTCATCGGAGGCTCCGGCCTCATCGGATCGAAACTTGTGAATACACTCCGCGAGCGCGGCCATGACGCGCTCGCCGCCAGCCCCAGCACCGGCGTGAACAGCATCACCCGCGAAGGCCTGGCCGAAGCGATGGATGGTGCTGATGTGGTGGTCGACGTGGCGAACGCGCCGTCGTGGGAGGACCAGGCCGTTCTCGATTTCTTTGAAACGTCGAGCCGTAACCTGCTGGCCGCCGAAGCCGCTGCCGGGGTTCGTCATCATGTTGCCCTGTCGATTGTCGGCAGCGAACGGCTTCCCGATACCGGCTATTTCCGCGCCAAGGTCGCGCAGGAAGCCCTTATCAAGGCGTCCGGCATGCCTTACACCATTCTGCGTGCCACGCAGTTCTCCGAGTTTGCCGGCGGCATTGTCCAGTCGTTCGCCGTTGGCGAGGAAATTCATGCTTCGCCGGCGCTGATCCAGCCGATTGCGTCCGACGATGTGGTAGCGGCGCTGGCCGATGTCGTGCTGGCAGCACCGGTCAATGGCACGGTGGAAGTCGGCGGCCCGGAAGCCATGCCGATCGACGAACTGGCCAGGCGTTATCTGCGGGCGACCCAGGACAGCCGCAAGGTCGTGCCGGACGTGCATGCGCGTTACTTCGGTGCCGTGCTCAACGATCAATCGCTGGTCACCGGCAAGAACGCACGCCTGGGGGCGATCCGCTTCGACGACTGGCTGGCCCGGTCGACGGCGCAGTAACGGATCGCACCCTCACATATCCCTACGAATCCAGGAGAAATCCCATGGTTACCCGATTGCTGATGGCTGCTGTTTTCGCAGCGCTCTCGATCAGCGCAGCGGCGGCCGCCGAGCCGCCTCCCGGCAAGGTGACGGTGGTGTTTGACCGTCCCATTCCCAACATCCCTGGCAAGAGCATGAGAGGCGTGGTCGTCGAGTATGGGCCGGGTGCCGCGTCGCCGGCTCACACCCATCCGAAAACGGCCTTCATCTATGCAACGGTGCTGGAGGGCTCGTTTCGCATCCAGGTCAAAGGCCAGCCGGAAAAGATCTACAAGGCCGGCGAAAACTTCGTAGAAGAGCCGGGTTCCGTGCACCTGGTCAGCGCCAACGCCAGCGACACCCAACCTGCACGCCTGTTGGCGGTGTTCGTCCTCGACACCGACGAAAAGGTACTCGTCACACCGATCAAACAGTGAGCCGGTCAACCCGCTCATGAAGGCTCGACAGCCGGGCGGCAGACCCTGCCGCCCAGTGGCTGCGTCAGTTCTTGGCACTGAACAGGAAATGAAAAAATGAACTCGCTCCTGGACAAGGCCGCCATTGTCACCAGCGCAAGTAGCGCAACGCCTGTGGTCGTGGTGCGGCGAAACAAGCGCAAGACCATCGGCCTGTTGCTGTGCGTCGCGGCCTTGATGGTCGTGGCGGTTTGGGGAGCCCTGGCGTTTTCCAGTGGCGTGACCTCGACCGACAACGCCTATGTCCGCGGGGATGTCACCTCGCTCGCCGCCAAGGTCGCCGGCTATGTCACGGCGGTCGAGGTCGAGGACAACCAGGCCGTGCACGCCGGTGATGTGCTGTTTCGTATCGATGACCGCGACTATCGCGCCAGACTTGCGCAAGCCGAGGCCAATGTCAGCGCCGCCCAGGCGCGCCTGACCCATGTCGACGCGCAGATCCAGCTTCAGCATGCGCTGATCAGGCAGGCCGAAGCGCAAAGGCGCTCTGCCACCGCCGACATGAGCCTGGCGGCCAAGACCCACGACCGCAGCCGCAAACTGATCGTCAGCAACGCGGTCAGCCAGGCCCTGGTCGATGAAACCGGCACGGCGCAATCCAGAGCCGTGGCCTCGGTGTCGGCCGCTTCGGCCACGGTCGAGGCACAACAGCAACGCATCGCGGTGTTTGTGGCCGAGCGCGAGGCTGCCGTGGCCGCAGTGACCCAGGCACAGGCCGCGCGGGATCTCGCCCGGATCGATCTCGATCACACCGTGGTGCACGCACCGGTGGATGGCGTGGTCGGTAACCGTCAGGTTCGCCTCGGCCGCTTCGTAACGCCGGGCGGCTCCCTGCTCGATATCGTGCCGGTCAACGATGTGTGGATCGTGGCGAACTTCAAGGAAACCCAGCTCGAACATATCCGCCCCGGTCAGCCCGTGCGCGTCACGGTCGATGGCTACCCCGATGCGGCACTCGATGGCGTGGTCGACAGCTTTGCACCGGGCAGTGGCTCGGCGTTCAGCCTGCTGCCGCCCGACAACGCCACCGGGAACTTTGTGCGTGTCGTGCAGCGCGTGCCGGTGAAGATCCGCCTGGCCCACAATCCGCTGCCGGGGCGCATCGTACCGGGCCTGTCCGCGCGGGTAGAGGTTGCGCAAGGGGCAGGTTCATGAGCAGCGTTGCCTGTGCCACGCCGAGCAGCGCCAGAACGACGAACGGCGTCCTGCTCATGGTGGGCATCGTGCTGGCGACGTTGACGGAAGCGATCGCCAGCACCGTGCTGGCCCTCGGCCGCAGCGACATCATCGGCGACACCTATGCCACGCCTGATGAGTTCGCCTGGCTGGATGTCGGCTACATCGCGTTCAAGCTGATCGGGTTCATGCTTGCCCCTTGGCTGATGCAGCGATTTTCCGTGCGCAACGTGATCATCGGCGCCACCCTGGTCATGGGCCTGGCGTGCTGCGTGGCCGCCGTTACCGCCCGGCTGGAGCTGCTGATCGCACTGCGCATCCTGCAAGGCTTCGCCGGCGGTGCTCTGCTGGTGGCGGGCCAGGCAATCATTTTCCGCGGCTATCCGCGTGCCCTTCAGCCGGTCCTGCAAGCCCTGTTCGCCATGGCGGCCGTGGTCGCGTCGGCGACCCTCGCGCCAGCCCTGCAAGGGTGGTTGATCGACAGCCAGTCCTGGACCTGGATTTTCTTCAGCGTGGTGCCGCTGGCCCTGGCGGCGACGGGGCTCTTGCTCATCGCTGACCACCCCGTGCCCGCCAGGGGCCGGCAACGTTCGTTCGACTGGCTCGGCTGTGCACTGATCGGTGCTGTGCTGTTCTGCTTCACTTACGTGCTCAGCCAGGGCAGCCGCTGGGACTGGTTCGAGGAGCCGCGCATCCTGATACTGACGGTGATCGGCGGCGCCGCGCTGCTGGCCTTTCTCGGCCAACAGGTCTTGGCCAACGGCCAGGGGCTGCTCGACTTCAGCCTGTTCAAAACTAGCGATTTCACCTTTGCCTTTATCGTCAGTTTCATCGCCGGAGCCGCGCTGTTCGGCAGTGCCTACCTGATCCCGGCGTTCGCCCTGTCGGTACTCGCATTCACACCGACCGATGCCGGCCTGCTCCTGTTGCCCAGTGGCGTTTTTTTTGTCGGCTCGCTGCTCATCGCTGCCTGGTTGATCAAGGTCCGCCGCGTACCACCGGTGGCGACCGTGCCCTTTGGCATCCTGCTGATCATGGCGGCGATGTGGATGCTCTCCGGCTCCACCAACGAAAGCGGCAGCGACGACATGATGGCGGCCATCCTGTTGCGCGGCCTGGGCCTTGGCTTCCTGTTTCTGTCGATCACCCTGATCGCCTTCACCCACCTCAATAGCCGCAACCTGGCCAACGGCATCGGCCTGTTCAATACCGGGCGCCAGTTGGGGGGCTTAATGGGCGTCGCCGGGCTTCAGACCTTGATCGACCATCAGGTTGTCAGCAATGGCGTGGTCCTCGGCGCCAACGTCACCCCAGGGGGGGTCGCGGTCATCGAACGGCTGACAACCACAACCGCGATGCTGGTAGGGAAGGGTATGGATCAGGTGGCCGCTGGCCGGGCAGCCACCAGCCTGCTGGGCAAGGCGGTGTCAGGTCAGGCCACGGTGATTGCCTTCGATACGGCGTTCTTCGCCGTGGCCCTGCTGTTCGTCTTTGCCGCGCCCATTCTGGTCGCCATCAAGATCGGTCTCTCGCGATACGCGAAAGCGCACGGACAACCGACGAATTGATGACCCGCACGAAAAAGCCCGGCGGGTGAGGCCGGGCTTTTCGTTGAGTCCTGCGGTAAAGCACTGCATTCAGACAGCGCGGCTTTCGATCAGACGATCCGAACCGCCTTCGGCGACGCGGTTTTCCAGCAGTTTGTCGGAGCCGCCTTCGGCAACGCGGTTTTGCAACAGCTTGTCGGAACCGCCTTCAGCAACGCGGTTTTGCAGGAGCTTGTCGGAACCGCCTTCGGCAACACGTTTTTCCAGCAGGCGATCCGAGCCACCTTCAGCCACACGATTCTCGATCAGACGATCGGAACCACCCTCAGCCACACGGCTTTCAATCAGACGATCCGAGCCGCCTTCAGCGACCACAGGTTGAGCGGAGGTGGCGGCAAAAGCGTTAACTGCGAAAACCGAGAAAGCGATGCTGAGGAGGGTCTGGCGTTTCATGATGGTGTGCTCCGGGGTGCTTATGGGTTGGTATGGAGCTGATGTTACGCCGGGGATTTTTTAAGAGAACTTCATTGAATCAATGGTGACTATCGACGCAGTCAATGGATCGAACCCCCCTGTGGGAGCGAGCTTGCTCGCGATGGCAGTTTCACATTCAACATTTGTGTCGACTGACACACAGCAATCGCGAGCAAGCTCGCTCCCACAGGTTTTCATGCACCTGACAACGGGGTCAAGCCTCACTGATCTGACTCACACTCGTGATCTGCCCATTCCAGACCATCTCGTAATGAGCCGTCTGCACAATCGACGAAACAGGCCTTGGCGTCATCAACGCCCAACAATAACTGCCCGGCATCCGCACCGAGTGATAACGCAAACCCGGACAACCGGCGTCCCGCACCGTCCGTCCCAGAACACGGGAATAGCTGTAGTCGTCCGGCGCATACACCGGATCGCTCATCGGCAGGGCCGCAGCGTCCTTCATCCCGTCATCGCCAAATGCACAGGCCAACCCCCGAAACACAAACCGCTCATAGTTCAGGCTCGGCACCTTCGACCAATACAGAGCCTGGTGATGCCTGACCTCGGCCAACGCCGCTTCCATCGAGTCAGCCAGGTACAACACGCCAAAACTGCCGTCACTGAAACGCGACCCCGCCGGGTTGACGTGGGTAAAGGGCGCAATGGCGTAGGAGCAACCCGCAATCCCGAACGGAATCTCGCTGCGCGCAATCAACTCAAGCTGGCCCAGCTCATTCTTCAACCGCGGATTGGTCAGCGCCTGAATCTCGAACAACACCTCGAACTCATCCGCATCCGCCACATCATCAAACAACGCAATGGGCGGAAACTTCGAATTGACCAAGCGATAAGCCTGCAACGACTGACCAGCAAACGCGGCCAGCTCACTCGCCATCACCATTGCGCACCCCGCAGCATGTCGATGCGGCGGAAGGTTTCATACAGCGCAATCATGTCGCCCTGGGCCATGATCTCCAGCGGCGAACGCCCGTTGAAAAACTCGTTGTCATTGGCCATCGAGGCAAAGCCATACACGTTGTCCGGGTTGTCGAACACCAGCCGCAACGTCGCATGCATGTTCAGCACAAAACTGATGCGCTGCATCTGGTCTGCATCCAGCGCCACCGCCCAATCCGGGTCCCGCTGCCGGGCGCGGGTGTAGGTGCTGCGGGAAATGCGCAAGATGCGGCAGGCCTGGTCGCTGGTGGCGTGCCACTTTTCCAGAATGCTCACCGCGGCGCGCAGGCCGGTGACGCATTGGTTTTTTGTGAAGGATTGGGCTTGGATGGGGACGGCCATGTTTGTGTCCTTGGGTTGCATCTATAGATTCAAATGTAGATTTATTGAGTCTGTAGAGCAATATTGGTGCGACGGATGGGCCTAACATGCCAATGCAATAGGGCCGCGATCTTGCTGAAGCTATGTGTTACTGAAACCGACGATGCAGGTCTGGAAAGACATCCTGGGCAAACCAGGCGGGCAGGCCGGGGGGCACGACTCTGGATTTTGGCGTCCGGCTTTCTACCAGGCCGACTTTTATAAGCCTGGATAACTCGTTATCAATGATCGATGGAGGCAATGACTCCGGGGGGAACCGGGTCCAGCCAGGATTTCGAGGTGAATAAGGACATGGCAGTTTGTATCGCCAGAATTGTCTTCACATTTTATTTCATATAGATAATCGTTTTAAAAGCCTTACTTTGTTGGTTTTTGTATGGCTTTGTGGAGCTTTTTAACTGAGTTGCCTTCGCGTTTTATTTCACATTTTTATTTAAAAAACTCCAGGATTCTGGAATGCCGATCGCCAGCAAATACAAATCAGGCGCCCGTATTCAATTACTTCGCTGCGACGCCCTCAAGTAGCGCCTGCACTTGCCTGGCCTGCGGGTTGCCCGCCGTTTTTCCATTGGGAATAAACGCCGCGCCCACGACTGCATCACTGATGAAACGTCCGCCCCAGTGCATCCAGCCGAGTCGCAGTCGGCGGCAAACGCCGACTGCTCAACGCCAGCGTCTGCACATCATCCGCCGTGTTCTGCGCAATGCTCTGCACCGACTGCAAGCGCCCGACAAGCTCCCTCGCCACAGGTCTTTTAACGCTGAGCCATTTAAGCAAATCGATTTCCGGCGTGGTCGAGGTGTATTTGAGAAACAGTGGAGGGCGTAGCCCTTGGCCGTCATTCCAGGCGGGTACGACGCCGCTTGTGGAAAAACAATGTCCGATATAGAGGCAGTAATGCCGAATTGACGGGGGGAGTACGACAGACTCCAGTGCAAAGCCTGCCGTACATCCGAGGCAATTACGATTTCTTCGGCGGATAGTTGCTGCGCAATCGACCGGACTTTTTGCCGGTGTTTTTGCTCGGCAGGTTCGGCACCAGCGGACGGGATCTGGGCTGGGGGTTGGAGCGGCTTTGGGGTTGAGGTTGTTTGCTCATGGTTCGCCTCCTGAATTTTCAGGGATTCGCGAAGTGGTTTACTGATGAAGTTTAGCTAATCGACTGTGGGCAGGGTCGATTGGCTCTTGGGGCGTGTGTTGTGAGCGATCGGCTTTTGTTTTCAGCCCCATTGATAGACCCCCTTACGCAATCCTCGGATTTTGCCTACAACTTCGGCAGGAGTATCCCGCTATTCCAAAGATGAAAAACGGGAAATATTGACGGCGTAGAAAGGGGGGATCACCGGTTGTTCGGGGAGAACCTTTTGAACAGCAAAGCGCGAAGGGATGAGCCATGCTACAAAACGACCGCGACAATCTGGAACTCGATAAGCTGCAACTCGAAATCCGAAGGTCCATGGCCGAAACCCGAAAACTCACGGCAGAAGAACGCAAGCTCAGGCAAGAGACCTTCTGGTACCCGATCGCGGTAGGGGCTGGTATGGTGACCGCTATCGTCGCTGCTGTCAGCCTATGGGCGAAGTCTTGAGCATTCGTACCCGCCACAACAGATACGACTCGTGACCCACACAGGAAGTAGCAGCATGTCCACACAACCTACGAATCAAGCCAGCATTGAACAACTGCACCGCGACGTTGCAGCTTTTGTCGAGGAGATGCGTAGTCCCGCCCCGAACGCGATCCGCTCTACTGTGGTGCCGTTCGGCATCGGTGCCGCCCTGGCACTGACAATCTTTGTTGTCGCCGCCCTGGTAGTCCGACTGGTCTAGTCTTTTACCCTTGCGCCGATGGTTGGGGCGTTTGGGTGAAACAGGTGTAAATCTGTTTCAGGACTAGACCAAAAGAAGAATACAGGCGCCCTCGGCGCCCAAATGTAGTCACTCTCCCACCTGCGCCCGCAACTGCCGCCATCATCTTTCGTGCGCGACGTATACAGTAAATATTGAAGTATTGAAAATGCTACGTTGTTGCGGCATAACTTTTGCTCTGTCTATTTTATGGAATTGATATTGTGCATGGAGCGCTATATGCAAGAACCAATTACACATTATTCACCTTTAATAACGCCTGAGTCTCGACAGATTCAAGCTACAGAAGCCCAAGTTTTTCCTTCAAGCTTCGATAGTGTTTTGTTTTGGGATGGGACTGTCCCGGCAGTTACTACGCCCCATAGTATTGAGAGTACCAAAAACCCCAGTAACGCATACCAAAAGTTGGAGGCGATAGGACTTTCGGTGCACGATCAGATAACGAGTGTTTTTTCTGGTGCTACACCGAATGTTCGAGATTATCTAGAAAGACGCATAGTCGCAGCCATTGACGGGCAGGGGTTCAATGCGTTGGAAGCTGCCTTAAAAAAGAAAGCGATCATTGTAGAACTTCTGCAAAGGGCCAGAATCCATAGATGTTGGCTCGATGCACTACTATATAATGGTTTAGACGCATTGTCGCTAGACAGAAAAATGAGTGCCGCGGTATTTGCATCGAATGCGGATGCAGAAGACGATATGGCAGTGCGACAAAGCTTTTATGAAGAATATCTATTATCGCTAACTGCCGCCTACGTTAAACGAATCCTTGTCGAAGCCATCTCCATTCTGGAGGACGCTTCCACAACTGCAGACGCGGCAATCCATAGCGCCTTGGCAAGGGGCGAAGTCGCTTACACCTACAGGTTACACATTGGTAATGGCATAGAGGCGGGCACTGTGGCGGGTGCCATTGCCATCCATGTCGCCGAAGGTTGGACCTTCGGGGCAGTGATCCATGAAGGCATTAAGTTGTTGGCAGGGTTGGGGGAGGCACTTATCAGTCGGGCCACTGCTGTTGGGATCGGGGCCTTGTTCTATTCACCTGCTCTTGCTAACGGCGAACGCTTTCCTCAAACCGTTCTCACACTTCCCGGTAGCAATTTTTTGCCAAAGCCGCCGTCAAACCTGAATGAAATCGCCGCTACCGAAGGAACCATTGACCTTCCTTATAGGATTTTTGGCGACCTTAACCAATACACACTCGTTGCAACCCCAGCTGGAGGGAGTGTCTCGGCAAAAGTGCCAGTGCGAGCATTTGCATTCGATCCAACGATCAGCAGTTACACTTTCACGTCAAACGATACACCGCCCATTATCCTCAGTTTTCCCATTATTCACTTGGGGGACGGCTCGACAACTTCGCCCGCCCGCCCTGCGCAAGTACCGACTTACACTGGAGTTACGCTGTCGCCATTGCTTGTGCAGCCTGAAACCTTACCCGCGGTCGAATTGCCTGATTTCAGGGATTGCATTTACTGCTTTCCGATTGAAAGCGGTCTGCCGCCAATCTACGTTGTTTTTAATAGTCCTTATGAAGGAGCAACCACAAGGGGAAAGTACAGCGGTCGATTTTTCAATCCTGCCAAAGCTGGAGGCCCAATCCTCGATCTCGATTGGACAAGTGCTACCGTGAGCCAAGCGGGTATTGACTTGGTCAAATTGCATACGGGACGTTTCAGGCCTTCGGATGCCAATGCCATCATGATTGATCGCTTGAAAAAAATTCTGTTGGGTAAACTGGTAATTACAGATGTGGACAAACGCTTCTATACTCATGAAATCAGAGAGCTGGAACGTTTCAGAGCATTAGGTGTGGTTGACGGTGTAGATCCGAGTGACGAAGGTGTTATTTGGAACAATACTCACGCCGCGACGCTGGAGGACTACAAAGTCAAAGATGCTTTTGAACTGCTCTATACGCCTGATGCTATAGAGGCGTATCGAAAACAAAGTGAACGAGAGTACAAGGAACTTGGAGGGGTGAAATAATGAGCGTCATTGCAACCATCATACTTAACGAAAAACCTGAAGAGGTAATTCTGTTTCTTACCAAAAATGAATTAGGCATTTCTTTACCTGGGCTTGACGGCCTTTATAATCTGGCTAAATGGGCGCATGTGGAGAACAACATAGGGCTATTGAACCTCGTCCATAAAATGTGTGATGCCGGATTTATCAAATATAGTGGGACCGGAGTTGTGAGAGGGCCCAACTGGAGAGAGCCGGCATTCATGCTCGAAGGCAAATATACCTTTGATTGACAGCACCAAGTGCCTGAACGCAGGTGCCAGAGAGCGGTGACAGTCGCCATCACTTCGTGGTCGTCCGGTTCCCTTGTCCAGTCGTTTAAATCATCGAAGGTTTCCCAGGTTGAGCCGCTGCCGCAGCGGCTCTTCTCTTTGTTACGGGCATATTGAGTATCTTCGCCTGATTGGTTTTTCGCGGCCTCGAATCAAGCTGACGGGTAACCCCTTTCTGGAGTAGCAATAAAACGGGCGCGAGAGCACCCGTTTTTCTTTACTCCGCAGCCTGAGCCCGCAACCGCCGGCCAATCACATCCATCAAATCACAACCATCCCGCAATGGAATGACCAGCAGCTTGGAAAAGTCCTCCAACACCACCGTGTCGCAACCGAGTTCGGAGCGATAGGCGATGTTTTCCAACACCTGCGTAACCGTCCGAATACGGTAATCCGCCATGGCTTGCAGGACGTCGAGTGGGGCTTGGGTGTCGATGAGCAGGGAAGCCGGAACCAGGTCGATTCCGGTGAGAGGCATATATCGATTCATTTTGAATGATCTCTGGTTGATGGGCTCAAGGCCGTCAGTTGGTCATTCTCTGTGTTCAGGTCGCCAAACCCGGCCGCCATTTGGGCGACGGCGCCGACTATAAGCCGCACGAGATCAGCGCGGGAAGGTGAGGCATTCCGAGCTTTGTGTAGGACCTCTGACGATGAAACTTCAGACCTTTCCCCTCACGTCGCTGGAAATATAAACACAGACCTGAGATGTTCACCGCCCCTTGGTTTCAGTCACCAACGCTATCCTTACTCATCGCTCTCGCCGTCGAGATGGACCTTCGCTCATGCAAACCCCAACCCCCCAACGCGCCCTCTGGAAAACCTACCTGCTGTTCCTCGCCCCAATGGTCCTGTCGAACTTCCTGCAATCCATGTCCGGCACAGTCAACAGCATCTACATCGGCCAGATGCTCGGCACTCAAGCCCTGGCCGCCGTGTCGGGCATGTTCCCCATCGTGTTTTTCTTCATCGCCCTGGTCATCGGCCTCGGCGCTGGCGCGGGTGTGTTGATCGGGCAGGCGTGGGGTGCGCGGGAGACGCATCTGGTGAAGGCGATTGCCGGGGCGACGGTGTTGTTGGGGCTGTTGATCGGGTTGGTGGCGGCGGTGGTGGGGAGTGTGTTTGCGCGGTCGGCGTTGGTGGGGTTGGGGACGCCGGCGGATGTGCTGGACGATGCGGTGGCGTATGCCCATGTGATGTTGTGGATCATGCCGTCGCTGTTGGTGTTTGTGTTGTTCACGCAGTTGCTGCGCGGGGTCAGCGATACGTTGTCGCCGTTGTTGGCGCTGGTGGTGTCGACCATGGTGGGGTTGGCGCTGACGCCTGCGTTGATTCGCGGCTGGTTGGGTTTTGCGCCGATGGGGATTCAGAGTGCGGCGGTTGCCGGATTGGTGGGTAACCTGGTGGCGATGGGGTTGCTGGCGTGGCGGTTGATTGGCAAGGGCCATCCACTGGCGCCGGACCGGGAGTTCTTTGCCGCGATGAAGCTGGACATGGCGATTCTCGGCAAGGTGCTGCGCATCGGTTTGCCCACCGGCTTGCAGATGGTGGTGTTGTCGCTGTCGGAGCTGGTGATTCTGGCGCTGGTGAACCAGCACGGTTCCCAGGCGACGGCGGCGTATGGTGCGGTGACGCAGATCGTCAATTACGTGCAGTTCCCGGCGCTGTCGATTGCGATTACCGCGTCGATCCTCGGGGCGCAGGCGATCGGGGCCGGGCGCATCGAGCGCATGGGGCCGATTTTGAAGACCGGGCTGATGATCAATGTGTGCCTGACCGGTGGTCTGGTGGTGCTCGGGTATTTGCTGTCGCACTGGTTGCTGGCGTCGTTCCTCACCGAAGAGGCGACGCGGACCATGGCCCGGCACCTGTTGCACATCATGCTCTGGAGCCTGTTGGTGTTTGGTTTCCAGGCGATCATCGGCGGCATCATGCGCGCCAGTGGCACGGTGATGGTGCCGGTGGCGATTTCCATTGTCTGCGTGGTGGGGATTCAGTTGCCGGCGGCGTATCTGCTGGATGCGAAGTTCGGGTTGCAGGGGGTGTGGATGGCGTTTCCGGTGGCGTATCTGGGGATGCTGGTGTTGCAGACGCTGTATTACAAACTGGTGTGGCAGCATCAGAAGATTGAGCGGTTGGTTTAGTGGTTTTTTTGATTGCCTGTTCGCGATTGTGGTGGTTCAGTTGATGTAGAGGTTGACTGTACTGACGTCTTCGCGGGCAAGTCGGATCGCCGCATCGCCGCTCCCACAGGGGTAGCGGTGTTCGTAGTACTTGTGCACGACAGGCATGCCTGCCTGGGGAGGTTTTCATATGAACCCCTTGTCCCATTCCATCCTGCAAGACCGGCCAGCGGCCGGGCGGCGTTTGGTAGAGCCGCTGCAGCCTTACGCTAATCGCCCCGACGTCATCGTTCTGGCCTTGCCCCGTGGCGGCGTGCCGGTGGCTTATGAGGTGGCCACGGCGCTGAAGGTTCGCCTGGACCTGATGCTGGTGCGCAAGCTCGGCGTGCCGTCCCACCCGGAGTACGCCATGGGCGCAATTGCCAGCGGCGGTATCCAGATTCGTAATGAAGAGGCACTGCGGGTGCACCCGATTGATCGCGCTGCGTTCGACGCCGTGGTCGAACGTGAAACCGGCGAGCTGCTGCGCCGCGAGAAGGTCTACCGCGGCACGCGGCCGCCGGTGCAGCTCAAGGATCAGGTGGTGATCCTGATCGACGACGGCCTGGCCACCGGCGCTTCAATGAGGGCGGCGATCCAGGCGCTGCGGGTGCAGGCGCCTTCGCGCATCGTGGTGGCGGTGCCGGTGGCGCCGATCGAGACGGTGCAGGCGCTGCGCAGCGAGGTGGATGAACTGGTCTGCCCGCTGCTGCCCGAGTGGTTCACTTCGATTGGGCATTGGTACATGGATTTTACCCAGACCTCGGATGCCGAGGTGATCGAGCTGTTGCAGCGGGCGTGGCAGCGCGGGGAGTGCGGGTAGCGCTGACGGCCATCTGCAGGTGGTCGCAAATCGCCGCGTGAGGTGGAATAAAGGCCGGTTGTTTGCTTTAGTCAACTGATGCCACCCCTCGTGTGCGGCACGCCAACTCAACACGGGAGCCCTCCCGGAGAGTGTCATGAACCTTCGATCCGCGCGTTGTGTCGCTCTGGCCGGCACGTTGGTGTTCGGCCTGGTGCCGTTCGCTGAAGCCGTGGAATACAAGAAAGTGAACGCCAAGGCCAGCACCTTGAGTTTCACCTATCAGCAGATGGGTTCGCGAAGCTACGGCACTTTCGGCAAGTTCGAGGCCAATCTCGACTTCGACACCGATAACCCTGGCGCCGCCCATGCCGCGCTGACCATCTACCTGAAGAGCATCGACGCCGGCAGCAGCGACGCCAACACCGAGCTGCAAAAAACGGCGTGGTTTGACACCGCGACTTATCCGGTGGCGACGTTCGAGTCGACATCCATCAAGGCCCTGGGCAATAACCGCTACACCATCACCGGCAAACTGTCCCTGCGGGGGCTCACTCGGGAAGTGAGTGTACCGGTGCTGCTGAAATCGGAGAGCGCCATCGGCATCTTCGAGGGCCAACTGGTGCTCAAGCGTGACGACTTCAAGATCGGCGATGGCGAGTGGGCGGACAGTGTGGTGTCCAACGAGATCAATATCCGCTTTCGGATGGTGGCGCCGCAGCGGTGACTCGGGCTGAGCGTTAACTTCCGGTCGACGACATTCCTCCTGTGGGAGCGAGCCTGCTCGCGAAGACGGCAGAACTGTCGAAGAGATGTCGCCTGACACTCCGCCATCGCGAGCAGGCTCGCTCCCACATTTGATCCTTGGTGAATGCAAAATCTGTGTACGACGCTGATTCAAAGGTGGGAGCTGCACAAAAAAAAGCGCCCGATCCACATTGCATGGACCGGGCGCCGATCAACCCGCTCTAGTTCGCCACTATTGGCACTGTCACGGTTTTGCCGAAGGCCGATTTGATGGTTGCCGTCGGGCTAGCCGACGGGCCACTGCCGACGGTCGTCACCGCTATATTCCAGCGCGCGCCTGTCGCCGTAGGCGTCAGGGTGGCGGTGCCAAGGTTCGCCGTACCGGTTGCGACCGTGGCAGTCGCCGTGATGGTATTGCCCGTGCCACGCGAGGTGGTGCCGGACAGGACCCAGTAGTAGCGGCTGTTACTGCGGGCGGTGACGGTAGCGCTGGTGACGATCAGGCTCTCGTTGACCGCTGCCGAGACCGCCACGGACACCGTTGCCGATGCCGACTCCGCGCCCTTCGTATCGGCGGCCTTATAGGTAAAGGTCGCGGTGAACGGCGCGGGGACCGTGGCCGGTGGTGTGTAGATCACGCGCGCACCATCGGTGGTGACCGTGCCCTTGCCGGAATCCGGTTGTGCCAGGCCCACCACTTTAAGTGGCACGTTACCGTCAGGGTCGCTGTCGTTGGCCAGGACGTTGATGGTCAGTGGTTGGCCGTTGTCGCTGACGGCGCTGTCGGGGTTGGCGATCGGGTTTTTGTTATCGCCATCGTTGACACGGGTATCGCCAGTGCGGAAGGTTGGCAGCGCGGCGGAGTTGACGTAGTTGACACCGTCCCAGCCGGGCAGGGGCGTTGGCATCAACTGGAACTGGCCGGGGTGCTCGATATCCCAGCGCAGCAGCATGGCGTTGTCCTCGTGCTGGGTGTTGTGGCAGTGCTCCATGTAGGTCCCGGCGAATTCACGGAAGTGGATCGCCATTTCCACTTCCTGCGAGCTGTCGATGCCCTCGCCGATACGATAGACGTCCTTGCGTGCCCATTTTTCCCATTCTGGTGGCTCCTTGCCGTCACGGTGGAGGACGATCCCCTCTTCGAAGTGCACGTGCACCGGGTGGCTCCAGCCGTTGCCGCCGTTCTTGATTTTCCACACTTCGAGGGTGCCGTCGCCGGAGAACCCGGCATCGGTCGGGCCGTTGGCCAGTTGCGGAGCGGCGCTGATCCGGCGTGGGTCCATTGTGTAGCCGAAACCGCCGTCGGTCTTGATGGTCCAGGGGGCTGCGTCGGTGCCGTCGGAGCGACCGAAGATGAACTCACGATGCCGCGCTGCCTTGAGCGTGGCCTGCACCACCGGATCGTCGCGGTTGAGGGTCAGCGGGATCATGACCTTGCCGGCCGCTTTACCCGGTTTGGCGGGTTCGTAGTCGGCGGGGTTCATGCTCACGTCCTGGCCGGCATAAGGCTTGACCACCAGCTGCAGGAACTTGCCCACCACCGGGTCGCCGTTGTCCCATTCCAGCCCTTTGCTGCCCGACTTGAGCACCGCTTTGTACTTCCCGGACAGCACATCGGCCAGGCTCAGCGGTGTAATCTCCGGACCCTTGCCGGTCTGGTGCTCCATCAGGTTGACGAAGTACAGCTTGTCACCGGTGTTGATCCCGTTTTTCGCAAAGTTGACGATGATGTCGTAACGTTCGGCGATGCCTATGGTGGGCAGGATGGCGTTGTGGTTCTGCAGGTCGCCGTCACCGTCCAGGTCCATGCTGCCGTCGAACGGCACGGCGTGTTCCATGAGGTTGCCGTCGTTGGCAATCATGTGGAACGGCACGCGGGTATACAGGGCAACGCCGAACCGCTGGGCAGGCGCAGGTTGACGCCGTCTTCGAGGGCTTCGTTACCGCGATCCATGGCGCTGTAGTAATTCATCATCACCGCGTTGCCCTTGTAGACGTTCTGCGCAGTGAAATCGAGCATGTGGTCGTGGAACCAGTGGGTGCTCATGGTTTCGCGCCAGTCGCCACGGATCTTGATGCTGCCGTTGTTGCAGGTCTTGAGGCCCGGCGTGGCATCGTTGACATACAGGGTTTCGCCCGGGGCGCAGGGGAACGCCGCGCGCGGATCCTGGGCGCTGGTGTTGATGGTGTCGTAACCGGCCAACTGGACAGGCCAGCGATAGTCGTAGTACTGCCCCGGAAAGAAAAACGCATTGGCATAGCCGTCGCTTTCAGCCGGGGAGTGGCCGTTGTGTTCGTGGGTGGTGAGGGTGTGCAGGCCAAAACCCATGTTGGCCGACGGATCGATCGGCAGGGCGTTGTAGTGACGCATCAGCACCGGTTGGCCGTACCGCACCATCAGCAGTTTTGGCGGAAAGGTGCCGTCGAAGGTCCAGAGCGCCTTGTGGTTCTGAATCGGCATGTTGGGGTGAAAGCGGGTGTCGATGCCTTTGGTGGTGCCCGCAATGACCGGGGTGTCCGAGGTCTGGTTGTAGAGCCCGCCAGGCCCGAACTCACCGACGGCGTAGTTGTGCAACTGTCGGCGGTCGCGCATGCCGCCGTTGAGCTTGGCGCCTGCTTGAGCGGTCTTGAAGGCGACCTGTGGGTAGAACTCGTTCCAGCGCTGGTGCGACCARCCTTTTCCAGGCGGACGACCTTCGGCCGGCGAGCCGACCGGATGGCGGTTGAGGAAGGCTTCGATCTGCGCTTTCCACGGGTTGCGGTCCAGCGAGTTGGAATACTGCGACGGATACGGGTACAGCCCCGGCTGGCGCATGAAGGCTTCCAGCGCCGCGGCCGAAGGGCCACTGCGGGCGATGCTGTTCGGGTCCTGC
>NZ_JBFTOU010000022.1:0-112685 GCF_056398125.1 Pseudomonas sp. 05L36
TAAGGGCGGAACCCTAAGTGGCCGTTACCGCAGCAATGAATATGTACACCAGGAAGAAAATGCTCGGCCGTCAGTTGCCATCGCTGGCAAGTCGGATCGCCGCACCGCAGCTTCTACAGGTATCGGTGTTCCCCGGAATTCCGTGAAGAACCTTTTTTTTACCTCGATTTTTCCTTGCCGGAGTTTTTGTCAGAATGTTTGCTCGCTGGTTGCCCGCCGCCATCAATACCCGCCCCACCGAATGGAGCCGCGCCGCCATCGGCATGGCCTTGGGGACACTGATGAGCGTGTGGCTCTGTAGCCAGGTGTTCGGCATTGAGGTGGCCCAGCACCTGATCGGCCCGCTGGGGGCGTCGGCGGTGCTGCTGTTTGCCG
Source organism: Pseudomonas sp. 05L36 (assembly GCF_056398125.1). Classification (NCBI taxonomy): domain Bacteria; kingdom Pseudomonadati; phylum Pseudomonadota; class Gammaproteobacteria; order Pseudomonadales; family Pseudomonadaceae; genus Pseudomonas; species Pseudomonas sp. 05L36. The sequence continues at coordinate 376 of NZ_JBFTOU010000022.1, forward strand.
TGTCTTCGGGCGCGCTCGCCCAACCCTGGTCGATTCTGGGCGGCTACTTGTGCGCCGGGGTGATCGCCTTGCTGGTGGCCCATGTGTTGGGCCGAACCCTCGGTAGCGCTTGCCTGGCGGCGGGCATGGCGTTGATTCTGATGTGCTGGCTGCGGTGCCTGCATCCACCGGCCGGTGCATTGGCCCTGACCCTGGTGCTGGCCGATCCGGCGACCATTGCCATGGACTGGAGAGCCATTGGACCGGTGATGCTCAGCGCGGCGACGATGCTGCTCTGCGCCCTGGCCTACAACAACCTGACCCGCGTTCGTTACCCCAAGAGTGCCAGCGAGCCGGTGGCCAGGATTCCTGCCGATCACCCGCCGGTCGACCGTCAGGCCATCACCGCCGAAGACCTGAAACTGGCGCTGGCCGACATGGAAGCGTTCTATGATGTCACGCCCGAAGACCTCGAACAGTTGATCCAGGCCAGCCAACTGCACGCCAAACGCCGTAGCGTGGCCGAGGTGTTCGCCCCGCGCCTGTAAGTCGCTGTTTTTGGAGGTTCTTTTGCCGTGGTCGGGCGGTTCTGGCATCCTGCGCCTCCATTTTCTGACCCGGCCCGCCTTCTGGCACGCAAACCACCATGACCGCCTCCGAAAAAGCCCCTTCTCCACGCAACAGCGACCTGATCTACGGCCTCGATGACCGTCCGCACCTGACCGCCACCGTCTTCGCCGCCCTTGTTGTGCCTGCAAGGCACCAGTTTCTCGTTCATCAGTGTGACTCTCAGTGCCGGCTTCATGGTCAAGGCCCGGGGCGGCGGCACCGATGAAATTCTCTCGACCATCTTCGGCGTGTGTTTTTTTGCCGCGTTCATTGATTTCCGTCGGCATGGGCCTGGGCGTGGCCGCCGTGCCGGAAGTCTTGCGTGAACTGCCCAGGCCCTGCACAACATTTTCGAATCGCCCATCACCGTCGGCGCGCTGTGCGCTATCGTTCTTAATATCTTCCTGCCCGAGGAATTCATCGAACTGGAAGAGGACGAACTCGATCCGGAGGCCTCAGTGCTTCAGGTGATGCAGAACCCCGATGTGACCACCAGGGATGAACCCGCAAAGCCTGCGATGTTCGCACAGTCGAACCACTAGACGGGCTCAAGGGCTGAGCCGCTGGCGGTTCAGCCCTATTCAGATGAGAGCACGTCCATGCGCAGCCTCAACGCGGTCCTGATTTCCCTCCTGCTCTGCCTGAGCGCTTGTTCTTCTCTGCCCAATCGAGACCCATTGAAAATCAACGTCGTGGGCGTCGAGCCCCTGCAAGGCGAGGGCTTGGAAGTGCGCTTTGCCGTGAAAATCCGCGTGCAAAACCCCAATGACACCACCCTCACCTACAGTGGCGTTGCTTTGGATCTGGACATCAACGGCCAACCCTTCGCTTCCGGCGTCACCGATGAGAGGGGCACGATCGGGCGTTTTTCCGACGTCGTCGTGAGCGTACCAGTCAGCGTTTCGGCGTTTTCGATGGTCCGCCAGACCTATGGCATCAGCCAAATGAAAACGCTCAACAACATGCCTTATATCCTGCACGGCAAGCTCTCGGGTGGCCTGTTCAACACCATGCGCTTCGTGGACAGTGGCACGCTCAATCTGCCGGGATCGACCACTGGCAGCCGTTAACAGCCTGCGAAGAAATGACCGTTGCGCCGCTGAACCTACTCGGTGTCATTGAGAATCAGGCTGCGGTAATGCCCAGGATTCGACCCCGACCACTTGCGAAACGCCTTGTAGAACGAACTGACGTCAGCGAACCCCAGCCGCGTGGCGATCTCGCTGAAGCTGATCGCCGGCTCGGCCAGCCAGACAATCGCCAGCTCCTTGCGCACGCTGTCCTTGAGACCCTGATAGGTTTGCCCTTCTTCGGCCAGTCGGCGGCGCAGGGTTGATGCCGACATGCACAAGCGTTGTGCCAGGACTTCGGTTTCCGGCCAGTGTTCGGCCGGCAGATGGCGTAGATCGTGTTTGATGCGACTGGCCAGGCTCTGCGGATCGCGGTACTTGACCAGAATGTTCGCCGGCGCATGGGCCAGGAATCGCTTGAGTTCTTCAGGGCTGCGCTTGATCGGCAAGTCCAGACAATCGGCGGAGAAAATCATCCGCGTGCGCGGACGGTCGAAACGCAGGTTCTCGGAAAACATCACCTGATAGTCATCGCAGAAATCCGGTTTCGCACAGCGCAGTTCGATGGCCAGGATTGGAATCCGCCGCCCTGCCAGCCAGCACGCAACGCCGTGCACGATCATCCAGTAGGTGAAATAGGTGAAGGCCCGGCGCGGGTCTTTGTCGTCCTCCAGCAGGACGATTTCCGCCAGGCTTTGCTGACGCACCAACTGTGCCGGCAGGTGTTCGAGGATCAATGACAGAAACCCCAGGCCGCTGGACAGTCCCGCCGCCACGTTGGGCTGGTGCATGGCGCTGCGACACAGAAAGGCAAAGCTGCCGGATTTCAGTTTGCGTGGGTCCATGCCAAAAAACTCATCGTCCCCGCGCCGTGCCAGCAGCCGCCACAGGCGCGCATAAGCCGTGGCCGGAACGCGGGCGCCGGTGTTGCCCAACAGCAGCGGGTCGATGCCAACCTTGATCAACACCTCGTCCGTGGCGATTCCCGGCGCGCAGCTTTGCAACAGTGCTTCACGCACCAGTTGGATGGAGATGGTGTCTTTTTCCGACATGGATCGCGGCAAGCCCTGTTCTTGTTCGAGTGGGGGGCATATTAGCTGAAAGCACCCGCCTGGCGCTGATCCCTGTGGGAGCGAGCTTGGTCCGGGCGGCGTTCCGACGATGGCTGCTTGGCGGGCGATATGGATTTTTGAGGGTGTACATATCCATTGCTGCGGTCGCGGCCACTTACGGTTCCGCCCTGACGGCGGGTCACTTTGGAAAAGCGCCAAAGTAACCAAAACGCTTTGCCCCTGACATTCGGTGCCTCGCCTAGGCTCGGCATGCCCTCGCTCCGGTCCTGCTCCGTGGGCCCGCCGCGATCGGCCATCCATGGCCCAGAGCGTGTAAAAACGCTTCGCCAAAATTGAAGTGTGCGCGTCTACGTTAAATCTGAAATTTATCGGCACGTCAGTAGATGTGGATTTCGCGTAGAAGCGCGATTTCCAGTCCGGTTTTGAGTACCTGTCGCGCTGAAAAACGTTTTCACACAGCCTCGGCCGTACGCGGCTAACCCGAGGCGGCCTGCCGGCCGGCCTGGTTCTGATGCGTGCGCATTTCCCTGTAGGAGCTGTCGAGTGCAACGAGGCTGCGATCTTTTGGCTTTATTACTGACAAACAAGATCAAAAGATCGCAGCCTTCGGCAGCTCCTACGCAGTGATACATCCGCGAAATCAGGTCGGCTGGCAGGCCGCCATCGCGAGCAGGTCGGAGCAAGCCCACAGGGTTTCACGTCGATCACAGCACTGTGTTTCGACGCTGATTTTGTGGGAGCGGCGGTGCGACGATTCGACTTGCCCGCGAAGGCGTCAATCGCCACAGGCTGCGATCTTTTTCAGAGGATGCGATAGAGCAACCGCTCGATCCGCACACGACTCACGCGCTTGAGGAACTTGGCCACGCCCGCCGGGTACTCGGCAAGGGTTTCCAGGTTCTGGAAGTGCTCGATACGCCGAGTGTGCTGGAAGATCTCCGTCAGCTCTTTACGACGCGGCTCCAGCAGTTCGCCATGGGGATCATCGATCAACAAGGCATTTTCCAGATCGAGTCGAAACGCCCGCGGGTTGAGGTTGTTGCCGGTCAGCAAGGTATAGCGCCGGTCGATCCACATGCCCTTGAGGTGATAGGTGTTGTCACCATCACGCCACAGGTGCAGGTTCAACTGCCCACTGTCGATGTTGCGCTGATGGCGCTTGGCAAACCGGCGCAAGCTGATTTCGTACAGGTACGGCAGCGCAGAAATGACCCGGAACGGTTCGCTCGGCGGAATGTAGAAATCGTTGGCGGTCTTGTCGCCGACCACAATGTCGATCTTCACCCCACGGGCCAGTGCGCGGTTGATCTCGCGGATGATCGCCAGCGGCAGGTTGAAGTACGGTGTGCAAATGGTCAGTTGCTGCTGGGCGCTGGCGATCAGTTCGCAGATCACCCGGTTCAGCGGATTGTTCTTGCCGACGCCGAGCAAGGGGCTGACAGACAAACCGGTCCGGTCGGTGGTGCCCCGCGTGGTGTCGTAGGCCGCGTGCTTGAGGCGGCTGCGCAGGTCGCCGATGTCATTGCGCAGGCTGCGGGTGGTCGGCAGATTCGGCAGGTCGAGGCGGTGCACCGCCTTGGACGCCACCAGGCCGTGCTGCACCAGATGCTGCATCGAATCGGCCAGTTCACGATTGTGCAGCAGGTGATAGCGGTCGTAGCGGTACTTGTCGAACTTGTGCAGATAGACGTTGTTCAGGCTCGCGCCGCTGTAGATCACGCAGTCATCGATCACGAAACCTTTCAGGTGCAACACGCCGAACAGTTCGCGGGTTTGTACCGGAACGCCGTAGACCGGCACAACACTTTCGTGGGTGCGGGTCATTTCCTGATACCAGGCGGAGTTGCCCGGTTGCTTGCCGGCACCGATCAGGCCGCGCTGGGCGCGCAGCCAGTCGACGACGACCACCACGTCCAGTTCCGGACGTGCCAGCTTGGCCGCGTGCAAGGCATCGAGAATTTCCTGGCCGGCTTCATCCTGTTGCAGGTACAGCGCAACGATGTAAATGCGCCGGGTCGCGCTGGCGATTTTCTCCAACAGGCAATGACGGAACTCTGCAGCGCCGGAGAGAACGCTAACGGCATCGGCCGCCAGCGGAAAACTGCGCAACTTGGGCAGCAGGGAGCGTTTGAAAAGCGACGGCATAGGGCTCGCAATTGGGTCGAATCCGAAGAACCCGAGAGCTTACACCATGCAAAGGTTCGGGTCTTGTTACCGTCTGTAATGTCCCCTTCGCGAGCAGGCTCGCTCCTACATTGAAATGCATTCTCCTGTGGGAGCGAGCCTGCTCGCGAAGACCATTTATCAGGCACTACAAAAACACCTATTGACCATGGAGAACGATCATTCTACTGTTAGCCACATGAACGAAATCACCAGCAATGACACACGCGACATCATTCTGGATGTCACCGAGAAGTTGATCTACAAAAGTGGCATTGCCGCCACTGGCATGGATCTTCTGGTGAAAACCGCCGGTGTCTCCAGAAAAAGCATCTACCGCTACTTCGTCAACAAGGACGAACTGGTGGTGGCCGCCCTGCAACGCCGCGACCAGCGTTGGATGCACTGGTACAGAGGCGCAGTCGGCCAGGCACAAACCCCGGCCGAGCGACTGCTCAACCTGTTTACCGTACTCAAGTCCTGGTTCGCCTCCGACGGTTTCCGCGGCTGCGCTTTCATCAACACCAGTGGCGAAACCGGCGACCCACAAGACCCGGTGCGCCTGGTCGCCAAAGAGCATAAACAGAAGCTGCTCGACTACGTGTGCGAGCTGTGTACCGAATATGGTGCCGAGGATCCGCAGACGCTGGCCAGACAACTGCTGATCCTGATCGATGGTGCCATTACCGTGGCGCTTGTAATGGGTGATCACAGTGCCGCCGATAATGCGCAATGCATGGCGCGAAAGTTATTGGACCTGTAGCAACTCAATCAAGCTCGACACAATGTTTGAACTTTAACTTGATACGGAGACTTGAAATGTCTGATGCCGAAGTTCGTCCGCCACTACCCCCTTTCACCCGTGAATCGGCGATTGAAAAAGTTCGCCTGGCTGAAGACGGCTGGAACTCGCGCGACCCCGAGCGCGTGTCCCTGGCCTACACCCTGGACACTCAATGGCGCAACCGCGCCGAGTTCGCCCACAACCGCGAAGAAGCCAAAGCTTTCCTGACCCGCAAATGGGCCAGGGAACTGGATTATCGGCTGATCAAGGAACTCTGGGCCTTTACCGACAACCGCATCGCCGTGCGTTATGCCTATGAATGGCATGACGACTCGGGCAACTGGTTCCGCTCCTACGGCAACGAAAACTGGGAGTTCAACGAGGATGGCCTGATGGCCCACCGCTTCGCCAGCATCAACGACATGCCGATCAAGGAAAGCGAGCGCAAGTTCCACTGGCCGCTGGGGCGTCGTCCTGACGGTCATCCGGGGCTGTCGGATCTGGGCCTGTAGTTTGAATTCGCACTAATCCCTGTGGGAGCGAGCTTGCTCGCGATAGCAATCTAACATTCAACATCATTGTTGAATTTGATGACGCCATCGCGAGCAAGCTCGCTCCCACAGTTTTTGTGTTGTTCACAAAGCATCACGCAAAGGTTACAGGTAACATGTCGCCCCTTCCCCGCAGCCCTTTCTGCACCCGCCGAATAAGCCGAGCCCATGCCTTTCGAACTCAGCGTTGACCTCTCCACCCTGGCCATCCTGGCCCTTGTCGCTTTTGTTGCCGGTTTCATCGACGCCATCGCCGGTGGCGGTGGCCTGTTGACCACCCCGGCCTTGCTGACTGCCGGCCTGCCGCCGCACCTGGTGCTGGGCACCAACAAACTCAGCTCGACCTTCGGCTCGGCGGTTGCCAGTTTCACCTTCTACCGCCGCAAGCTGTTCCACCCCGCGCAATGGGTACACGCCATCATCGGTACCCTGGTCGGCGCGCTGACCGGTGCCGTGGTCGCGCACTACCTGCCGGCGGAGTGGCTGAACAAAATGCTGCCGGTGATCGTTTTCGCCTGTGGCGTTTATCTTTTGTTTGGCGGCACGCCGAAAGCGCCAGTGGACAGCGATGCACCGATCAAGAAAAAGTGGCAGTCGACCCAGGGCTTCAGCCTCGGCTTCTATGACGGCGTGGCCGGTCCCGGCACGGGCGCGTTCTGGACCGTCAGCAGCCTGCTGCTCTACCCCGTCGACCTGGTGAAGGCCAGCGGCGTGGCGCGCAGCATGAACTTCGTCAGCAACGCGGCAGCGCTGTCGATCTTCATCTTTTCCGGTCAGGTGGACTGGATCATCGGCCTGTGCATGGGCTCGTCGTTGATGGTCGGCGCGTTCCTTGGTGCCCGCACCGCCATCAGCGGCGGTGCGAAATTCATTCGCCCGGTGTTCATCACCGTGGTGCTGGGCCTGACCGTGCGCCTAGCCTGGCAGCACTGGTTCAGCGTGGCCTAAACGCCGCGCCACATAGAGGTCGATCAGGTAACGGGCAATCGAGCGTGACGCCGGCAACGGCGGCAGCTCGTGTACGTTGAACCACTGGGCGTCCTCGATCTCGTCTTCCTGACAGACGATCTCGCCGCCGGCGTATTCGGCATGAAAGCCGAGCATCATCGAGTGCGGGAACGGCCAGCACTGGCTGCCCATGTACTGGATGTTCCGGACCTCGATGCTCACCTCTTCGCGAACCTCGCGAATCAGGCAGTCCTCGGCCGATTCGCCCGGTTCGGCAAACCCGGCCAGGGTGCTGTAGACCCCCGGCACAAAACGCGGCGAACGCCCCAGCAGAATCTCGTCGCCGCGGGTCACCAGCACGATCATGCTCGGCGAAATCCGCGGGTAATAGCGCAAGTCACACGGCTCGCAGTACATCGCCCGCTCACGCACCACCTGATGGGTCGCCTGCCCACAATTGCCGCAAAAACGATGCTCGCGGGCCCAGGTGCCGATCTGTGCGGCGTAACCGAGCACCTTGTAGACCGTGTGATCGCCCTCCAGCATGAACGCCCGCAGGCCTTTCCAGTTGCAGCCCGGCACTTCGCTTTGACTGCGCAGCTCCAGCAGATAGACCGGCTCGCCATCGAGATGACCGATGCCATGCTCGGCGAGAATCGACAGGTCCTGACGTTTGAGCCATTCGCGCGCGAACAGTGCGCCATTGTCATCGAACAGAAAGCCTTCGGGGCTGCGCGCAATGGCCCAGCCGCCGGGTTGATCGGTGTCCAGTACTGCGGTGGTCCAGCGAGGAATCATGGTTAATCAATCCAGAAATTCGGGTTTCTGTTTGCTCATATGGGCGGCCATGGCCACACGCAGATCGGTGGATTGCAGCATGGCGGCGTTCCAGGTAGCGATGTATTCGAGGCCGTCATCGATGCGATGGTCGCGCATGTAGCTGATCATCTCTTTGGTGCCGGTGACGGCGATCGGCGACTTGCTGGCGATTTCGCGGGCAATGCCCATGACGCCGTCGAGCAGACTGGCGTTGTCGCTGTAGACGCGATTGACCAGGCCCATGCCCCGCGCCTCGTCGGCGCCAAACGTGCGACCAGTGTAAGCCAGTTCGCGCAGCATGCCGTCACCGATGATCCGCGGCAAGCGTTGCAACGTGCCGACGTCGGCGGCCATGCCGATGTCGATTTCCTTGATCGAAAACTGTGCGTCTTCGGCGGCATAACGCATGTCGCACGCGGCAATCAGGTCGATGGCGCCACCCAGGCAGTAGCCCTGAATCGCTGCAAGCACCGGTTTGCGGCAGTTATCGACGGCATTGAACGACGCTTGCAGGGTGAGAATCTTGCGCCGCAGCAGTCGCGCATTGCGTCCGACGTCCTTGCCCAGTTCGTTGGCCACGCCAGCCAGCATCATCAGGTCGATACCCGAGGAGAAATGCTTGCCTGCGCCGCTGAGAACCACCACGCGCACTTCATCGGTGTCGTCGATCCACTGGAAGATTTCGACGATCTCGCTCCAGAACGCAGCGTTCATCGAGTTGATCTTCTCCGGGCGGTCGATCTGCACATGGGCGATTTTATCGACCAGTTCGACGTTGAACGCGCTGTACTGAGACATGCCAGTGATCCTTTTGCGGGCAAAAATGAGGCCCGAACTATAACAAGGCATCAAGGTGGGCAGTAAGGCAGCGGTTCGGCCAAATGCGGGACTCACGACGCGCACCACAATGGTGCGCGCATGCTGAATCGTGTCGCACATTTATGTGACTGCCCAGTGATTTTTTGAGGCCAAAACGCAAAAAAACATGCACTTCGTCGGGGCGATTGCACCTCGATCAGGCACGTCCGTCCCGCTACAAACCGATTGTCGAACAATTTTGCCATCCGGCCTTTACCGCTCTAAGTTCTGGCCTAGACTCATTTTCTCGAGACGAAACCGATCGGTCACAAAATGGAAAAACAGTCGAAACTTTTTCCAATCCCGATCGGTCCTCTGACAAGAAGGTGCGTTGCGACTGGTGCAATCTTTGCAACGGCTCATTCAACCCTTTTGCTTCGACGCATTGGGCAGCGCTTGCTCACTGATGCGTAGCGCATTTGCGCCGGCCACGGGAATTGGCCATGGAACACCGTTTGCCAGACCTAAGAATTAGATCAACAACACGGGAGATTCATATGATCAGTACGGCTTTGGAAATACAGGGAGAGCGTGCTCATCAGGTCGGCGAATCGAGCGCCGTAACTGCCGCAAACACCCAACCCGTCAGCGTTCCTGGCACCCGGACCCTGACCCCGGCAGCCAACCGGAATCCGAACCGTAAAAAAGTCTTGTTCGTCACCTCGGAAATCGCCGACCTGGTGAAAACAGGTGGTCTGGGCGACGTTTCCGCGGCGCTGCCACGGGCCATGGCCCATCTGCACGATGTACGGGTGTTGATCCCCGGTTACCCGCAGGTGCTGCACAGCGAGAACCCCATCCATATCATCGGTGAGCTCGGCGGTCATGCTGCGTTGCCACCGTGCAAGATCGGGCGCATGGACATGCCCGACGGTCTGGTCATTTACGTACTGATCTGCCCCGAACTCTACGAGCGCGAAGGTTCGCCCTACGGCGCCAACAACGGCCGCGACTGGCCGGACAACCATATCCGTTTCGCCCGCCTGGGCCTGGCGGCGGCCGATATTGCCGCCAACCTCGCGCAAATCCACTGGTGCCCGGACCTGGTGCACGCCCACGACTGGCCGGCCGGCCTGGCCCCTGCTTATATGCACTGGCGTGGACAGCGCACACCCACCCTGTTCACCATCCACAACCTGGCGTACCAGGGCGTAACCAGCCTGGGGTCGTGCCCCGAACTGGGCATCCCCCATCACGCGCTGCAACAGGAAGGCATGGAGTTCTACGGCAAGATGTCGTTCCTCAAGGCCGGCATGGCCTATTCGAGCCACATCACCACGGTCAGTGCGACCTACGCCCAGGAAATCACCACCCCGGATTTCGGCTGCGGTCTCGACGGTTTCCTCGCCGCCAAGACCCAGCAAGGCCTGCTCAGCGGGATTCCCAACGGCATCGATGAAAGCTGGGATGCGGCGACCGATCCGCACCTGTTCTGCCCGTTCAACATTGGCGACTGGGATGGCAAGGCCGTGAACGCCGCTCATGTGCGCGAGCTGTTCGGCCTGGAAGATTCCGAAGGCCCGCTGTTTGCCGTGGTCTCGCGGCTGGTTTATCAGAAAGGCCTGGACCTCACCGAGGCGGTCTCTGAATACATCGTCAAATCCGGTGGCCAGATCGCGATCATCGGCCGTGGCGAGCCGGAAGAAGAACAGTCGATGCGCGAACTGGCCCTGCGTTTCCCCGGGCAGATAGGCGTGCGCATCGGCTTCAACGAAACCGACGCCCGGCGCATGTTCGCCGGCAGCGACTTCCTGCTGATGCCTTCGCGGTACGAGCCGTGCGGCCTGAGCCAGATGTACGCCCAGCGCTTCGGCTCGTTGCCGGTGGCACGCAATACCGGTGGCCTGGCCGACACCATCGAGAACGGCGTGACCGGTTTCCTGTTCGATGAATCCACGGTGCAGAGCTATCAGGAAGCCCTGAGTCGCGCATTCAAGGTATTCGCCTTTCCCGACCTGCTGCACGCCATGCGCTGCCGGGCCATGGCCGCGCCGTTCAACTGGTGCAAGGCGGTCGAACCCTACGCCGAACTCTATGAACAGCTTGTGGCGAAAGCATTGGGGAAATCGAACAAACAGTAAGAGGCTTTGAAGATGCCGTTACGGACCCTTGAGACCTGGCCCCACGGCGCAATCATGCTGGACGCAGAGCACACGCGATTCGCGTTGTGGGCGCCAGATGCGTTTTACGTCAGTGTCGAACTGGAAAATGGACAGTCCTTGCCGTTGCTGCCCCAGGCCGACGGCTGGTTCGTGAGCAACATCCGATGCGCGGCGGGCACGCGTTACCGCTACAGCATCGACGGCGAACTGGAAGTGCCCGACCCGGCCTCCCGCGCTCAGGCCGGCGATATCGACCGGCACAGCGTGGTGGTCGATCCGCTGGCCTATGCGTGGCAACACAGTACCTGGCTGGGACGGCCGTGGAACGAAGCGGTGATCTACGAGTTGCATGTCGGTGCGCTCGGCGGCTTCAGTGCCGTTGAGCAGCATCTGGCACGCCTGGTCGAACTGGGCGTCAGCGCGATCGAACTGATGCCCATCGCGCAGTTTCCCGGTGAGCGCAATTGGGGTTATGACGGCGTCCTGCCCTATGCGCCCCAGGCTTCCTACGGCTCACCCGAGCAGCTCAAGCACTTGATCGACACCGCCCACGGCCACGGTCTGGCGGTGATTCTCGACGTGGTCTACAACCACTTCGGCCCGGACGGCAATTACCTGCATCGTTATGCCAGTGCTTTCTTTCGCGAAGACCAACACACGCCGTGGGGCGCGGCCATCGACTTGCGCCGTCGCGAAGTACGGGACTTCTTCATCGAAAACGCCTTGATGTGGCTGCTGGAATACCGTTTCGACGGATTGCGCCTGGACGCGGTGCACACCATCCAAGATCCAGATTTCCTCCAGGAACTGGCTCAACGGGTGCGCCAGCAGACGGGACCGGCGCGGCATGTGTGGCTGATGGTGGAGAACGAACACAATCAGGCCAGCCTGCTCGAACAGGGTTACGACGCGCAATGGAATGATGACGGCCACAACGCCCTGCACGTATTGCTGACCGGCGAAACCGACGCCTATTACGCCGACTACGCGCAAAACCCCACCGAACAACTGGCGCGCTGCCTGAGCCAGGGTTTCGTGTTCCAGGGCCACCTCAACCGCCATGGTGTGGCGCGGGGTGAACCCAGCGGGCATCTGCCGCCCAGTGCCTTCATCCTGTTTTTGCAGAACCATGACCAGATCGGCAACCGGGCCTTCGGCGAGCGCCTGCATCAACTCGCCCACCCGCAAGCGCTGCAGGCCGCCACGGTGTTGCTGCTGCTGTCGCCGATGATTCCGCTGCTGTTCATGGGTGACGAGTTTGCCGTCGAACAACCCTTTCTGTTTTTCACCAGCCATCACGGTGAATTGGCAAAACGGGTACGCGATGGCCGGCGCAACGAGTTCGCGGCGTTCAGCGCGTTTGCGGACCCGCGTCAACGCGAACACATTCCGGACCCGAACGATCCGCAGACATTTGCGGCGTCCCGCCCTGTCCTGCTCTCGATCGGCCACAGCGAGATGCACGACCTGTACTGCCGACTGTTGCAGATCCGTCACCGGCTCATCGTCCCGCACTTGCCGGGCACCCAGGCACTGGGCACCGACGTGCTGGGCCAAGGCGCGGTCAGTGCAGCCTGGCGATTGGGCGATGGCAGCCAATTGCGCATTGACCTGAACCTCAGCGACAGGCCCGTAGGCCACACCTCACAGACCGGTGCCGCGCGGTTGTTCGAATACCCGCCAGAGAGCGCCGGCCTTCTGGACCAGGGCACCCTTGCCCCGTATTGCGCGCTCGTCAGCCTCGCCGCCGCAGCCCCTTTGCTACCCCGTATGGAGAGCGTCCATGAGTGATGCGCAACTGGAAATCCTGGCCAGCCGTGCCGGCCTCGCGGTCGACTGGATCGACGCCAACGGTCGCCCGCAAAAAGTCGCGCCTTCAGTGTTGCGCAACGTGCTGAGCGGCCTTGGCCACCCGGCCGGCAGTGCCCAGGAAATCGACACCAGCCTGCTGGAGTTGCAAGCGGCGCAACAGACCCATCACTTGCCGCCATTGATCACCGCCGATGTCGGGGTGGGCCTGGACCTGGCGCGTTATTTCGAGCCCCAGACCCCTTGCGAAATCCACCTCGAAGACGGTTCGCGGCTCAACCTGAAACTGGACGCCAACGCGGTGCTGCCGGGGCTGGTACCGGTCGGCTATCAACAGGTCGGCATCGACGGACAAACCTTCACTCTGGCGGTGGCCCCATCCCGTTGTTACAGCGTGGCCGATGCCGTGGATAACCCCATTCCTCGTGCCTGGGGCCTGAGCGTGCAGTTGTATGGCTTGCGCCGCCCCGGTGATGGCGGGTTTGGTGACACCCAGGCGCTGGAGGACCTCGCCCGGGTGGCCGGTGAGCGTGGCGCCGAGGCGCTGGCGATCAGCCCGTTGCATGCGATGTTTTCCAGTGACACCCAACGCTATAGCCCATATTCGCCGTCCAGCCGTTTGTTTCTCAACAGCCTTTACTGCGCCCCCGGCACCATTCTCGGCGAACGCGCCCTGCGTACCGCCATCGATGCAACCGGCCTGGCCATTGAACTCAAGGCGCTGGAAGAACGTCCGCTGATTGACTGGCCGGCCGCCGCCGAAGCCAAGCATCGGTTGTTGCAGGCCCTGTATGAAGGCTTCGTCCAGGGTGAACACCCGTTGCACGAAGACTTCAGCAGTTTTCGTCACGCCGCTGGCGAAGCGCTGGAAAACCACTGCCGCTTCGAAACCATCCAGGAGGCTCGCGCCGCCCGCGGTGAACACCTCGACTGGCGGCAGTGGCCCGAACCCTGGCGCAACCCGCGCAGCGCCGAACTGGCGGCATTCGCCGAAGAAAATGCCGGGCGCATCGGCTTCTTCGCCTTCTGCCAGTGGCTGATCACGCGCTGCCTGGAGCGCGCGCAAACCGCCGCCCGCGCCAGCGGCATGAGCATCGGCCTGATTGCCGATCTGGCCGTCGGTGCCGATGGCGGCGGCAGCCAGGCCTGGAGCCGTCAGGACGAACTGCTCGCCTCCCTCACCGTCGGTGCACCACCGGACATTCTCAACCGCACTGGCCAGGGCTGGGGGATTTCCGCGTTCTCCCCTGAAGGCCTGGTGCGCAATGGTTTCCGGGCCTTCATCGAAATGTTGCGGGCCAACTTCGCCCACTCCGGAGGCTTGCGCATCGATCATGTCATGGGCTTGCAGCGTTTGTGGGTGATCCCCAATGGCTCGCCGCCAGCCGACGGCGCTTACCTGTATTACCCGGTGGACGATCTGCTGCGTTTGCTGACCCTGGAATCCCATCGTCACCAGGCCATCGTCCTCGGTGAAGACCTCGGCACCGTGCAGGACGGCCTGCGGGAAAAACTCATCGCCCGTTCGATACTCGGCATGCGAGTGTTGCTGTTCGAACAGGACAACACGCACTTCAAGCCGATCCTCGACTGGCCGGACAACGCCCTGGCGACCACCAGCACCCATGACCTGCCCACCCTCAACGGCTGGTGGCATGGCCGCGATATCGACTGGAACGCCCGGCTCGGCATGGTCGATGCCAGCACTGAAATCGAATGGCGCCAGCACCGCGAGCGCGAGCGTGAGGGCCTGCGCCGGGCGTTGAGCCAGGACCCGCAGAACTTTCGCGAAGAGTCCCACGAAACCGACCAGGTGCTCGACGCCAGCGTGCGCTTCCTCGGCCATACCCGGTCGCCGTTGGTGTTGCTGCCACTGGAAGATGCCCTTGGCGTGGAACAACAGGCCAATCTGCCGGGCACCATCGATACTCACCCGAACTGGTCGCGGCGCTTGCCCGGATACAGCGAGGCCCTGCTCGATGGAGCGGATGCCGCGCGGCGTCTGGAACTGCTCGCCTGTGCGCGGCTTCAGGCGGCCGAGCGTGATCGATGACTCAAGTGCCGAGCCGACCACTGCGCGCCACGTTGCGCCTGCAATTTCATAAAGGCTTCACGCTGGAAGATGCGGTGCCACTGGTGCCGTATTTCGCCCGTCTCGGCATCAGCCATGTCTACGCCTCCCCGCTGTTGCGCGCGCGCGTCGGATCGATGCACGGCTATGACGTGGTGGACCCGACAAGGGTCAATCCGGAGCTGGGCGGTGAGGTGGCGCTGCGCAGTCTGGTCGGTGCCCTGCACGGGCACGACATGGGGTTGATCCTCGATATCGTCTCCAACCACATGGCGGTCGGCGGCAGTGATAATCCCTGGTGGCTGGATTTGCTGGAGTGGGGGCGCCTGAGCCCCTACGGCGAGTTTTTCGACATCCAGTGGCACTCGCCCGACCCGTTGATGGAGGGCCAGTTGCTCCTGCCGTTTCTGGGCAGCGACTATGGCGTCGCGTTGCAGGACGGCACCCTGCCCCTGCGCTTCGATGCCTGGCACGGAAGCTTTCATGTCGAGTACTACGAACACCGCTTTCCCATTTGCCCCTGGGATTACGGCGAGCTGCTCAAGGTCGATGCGCCGCTCGATACGCAACAGGCCGAACAACTCAAATCCCTGGCCGATCGCTTCAGCACCCTGAGCTACCAGACCGATGCCCACAGCCTGGCGCGACCGCTGAAAGCAGAACTACGCGACCTGGTCAGCGATCCGGCCATTGCCCAAGCCATTGACCAACACCTGAAAAACTACGACTCAGTGACCCGCGAAGGCTTCCAGCGCCTGCACAACCTGCTGGAGCGCCAGAGCTATCGCCTGGCCAGTTGGCGCACCGCCGCCGACGACATCAACTGGCGGCGCTTCTTTGATATCAATGAACTCGGTGGGCTGCGCGTCGAGCGTCCCGCCGTGTTCGAAGCCACCCACGCGAAGATCTTCCAACTGGTGGCTGAAGGGCTGATCGACGGGTTGCGCATCGACCATATCGACGGCCTTGCCGACCCGCGGGGCTACTGCCGAAAACTGCGCCGTCGGATCGACAGCCTGTCCCCGGGGCGCCACCTGCCCATCTATGTCGAAAAGATCCTCGGCGAAGGCGAAACCCTGCATCGCGACTGGTCGGTGGACGGCACCACCGGTTACGAGTTCATGAACCAGTTGTCACTGCTGCAAACCGACCCCAGGGGTGCGCAGGCGCTGGCCGAGCGCTGGAAGCGTCACAGCGAGCGGTCCGCCGACTTCTCCCAGGAAGCACAACTGGCCCGTCAGCAAATCCTCAATGGCTCCCTCGCCGGGGATTTCGAAAGCGTCGCCCAGGCCTTGCTGCAAGTGGCCCGGGACAATCTGATGACCCGCGACCTGACCCTCGGCGCCATTCGCCGGGCCTTGCAGGCGCTGATCGTGCATTTTCCGGTGTACCGCACCTACATCAGCGCCCTCGGCCGGTCGGCCCAGGACGAGGTGTTTTTCCAACGGGCCATGGACGGTGCCCGGCAAACCCTGGGTGAGGCGGACTGGCCGGTGCTCGACTGCGTGGCCGGCTGGCTCGGCGGTGAACCCTGGCGGCAGCGCCCGGCCGGTCGCGAGCGCAAACGCCTCAAGCACGCCTGCGTACGTTTCCAGCAACTGACTTCGCCGGCCGCGGCGAAAGCGGTGGAAGACACCGCGTTCTATCGGTCGGCGGTCCTGCTCTCGCGCAACGATGTGGGATTCAACACCGAGCAGTTCAGTGCGCCGGTTGCCGACTTTCATCAAGCCTGCATCGAGCGCCTCGACACCTTCCCGGACAATCTGCTGGCCAGCGCCACCCACGACCACAAGCGCGGGGAAGATTCACGGGCGCGGCTGGCGGTATTGAGCGAGCGCAGCGACTGGTACGCCGACCAGATCGGTCTGTGGCGCACCCTCGCCCGGCCACTGCGCAGTGACGATCAAGTGCCGTCGGCGGGCGATGAGTTGATTCTGTATCAAGCGATTCTTGGCAGCTGGCCGCTGGAGTTGGCTGTCGATCATCCGCCGGCGCTCGAGGACTACGCAAAACGCCTCAGGCAGTGGCAACGCAAGGCCCTGCGCGAAGCCAAACTGCAAAGCAGCTGGAACGCACCCAATGACCCTTGTGAGCAGGCGAGCGAGGACTTCATCCAGCGCCTGTTGCTCAGCCCCGAAGGCGAGTTGTTGCGTACGGCCCTGGCCAAGGCTGCCCGTTCGATTGCCGTCCCCGGTGCACTCAACGGTTTGGCGCAAACCTTGCTGCGCATGACCGTGCCCGGAGTACCGGATTTGTATCAGGGCAACGATTTCTGGGACTTCAGCCTGGTCGATCCGGACAACCGTCGCCCGGTGGATTACGCCAGCCGCCAGCAGGCACTGCAGCAAGCGGTGGACCTGTCGGACTTGTTGCTGAACTGGCATGACGGGCGCATCAAGCAAGCCCTGATTGCCCGCACCTTGGGCCTGCGTGCCGAGCATGCCGAGCTGTTTCGGCGTGGCACTTACCAGGCCCTGGAAGTGGTGGGCAGCGAGGCCCATCGAGTACTGGGATTTGTCCGTGAACGGGAGGGGAAACGCGCCATCGTGATTGTGCCGATACGTTGTGCCGATCTGCTGGAAACCCGTGCAGAACCACAGGTCCATGCCCCGCTGTGGGGCGATACCCGGGTCAAACTGCCGTTCACCGTCCCTGACGAACATATAGAGGGACTTTTTTCCCGCATCACAGTCACACAACACAGGGAGCTGCTGGTCAGCGCCGCGCTGGGGGATTTCCCGGTCAATCTCATTATTCAAACTGCCCACACTTGAGTTCAGTTCAGGAGCATTACGATGAGTACCAACGACAAACGCATCCGCGAATTTGCCTATCAGATCTGGGAATCCGAAGGAAAACCTGAAGGTCAGGAAGCCCGCCATTGGGAGATGGCGCTCAAACTGGCAGAAGCCGAAGCCCTGGCCCCGAAAAAGTCCACGAAGGCCCCCGCCAGCAAGGCAGCGCCGAAGAAAACCGCAGACGCAAAACTCAGCCCGGACAAGACCCTCAATGGCAAGACCGCCGCGCCGAAAGCCAAGGCCAAACCTGCGGCAGCTTCGAAAGTCATCCCGCCCGGAGAAAAGGCAGTCGAGAAAAAGCCCCGGGCTGCGCGAAAACCGCCGGCGGTTTGAGACTGTCCTGACAGGGCTTGTGAAGAGTTACCATGAATATTGAGCCTTATGGCCTCATCGCGAGCAGGCTCGCTCCTACATGGGATCTGTGTCGTTCAAAAATTTGCGGCCCGTTCCCGATAAATGTAGGAGCGAGCCTGCTCGCGATGGCGGCGTGCCAGTCGCCATAGGTTTTGAGTTTGCAGGAGCACTTATGACCAGCCCAAAGAAAGCCGCCACGCCAGCCCCGCGTGCCGAAGCCACGCGAATCCGCGAAGGCCTGCCCTTTCCGCTGGGTGCCACCTGGGATGGACTGGGCGTCAACTTCGCGCTGTTTTCCGCCCACGCCACCAAAGTTGAACTGTGCCTGTTCGACGACGCCGGCGAGGTGGAACTCGAACGCATCGAACTGCCCGAATACACCGACGAGATCTACCACGGCTACTTGCCCGACGCCCATCCGGGGCTGATCTACGGCTATCGCGTCTACGGCCCGTACGACCCGGCCAACGGCCATCGCTTCAACCCCAACAAACTGCTGATCGACCCCTACGCCAAACAACTGGTCGGCAAGCTGAAATGGTCCGAAGCGCTGTTCGGCTACACCATCGGCCACCCCGACGCCGACCTCAGCTTCGATAAACGGGACAGCGCGCCCTTCGTGCCCAAATGCAAGGTCATCGACCCGGCGCACACCTGGGGCCACGACCACCGCGTCAGCGTGCCGTGGGACAAGACAATCATCTATGAAACCCATGTGCGCGGCTTCAGCATGCGTCACCCTGCCGTCCCCGAAAACCTGCGCGGCACCTTTGCCGGGTTGATGGTCGATGACGTGCTGGAGCACATCCGCAAACTCGGCGTGTCGACCGTGGAGTTGCTGCCGATCCACGCGTTCGTCAACGACCAGCATTTGTTGCACAAGGGCATGACCAATTATTGGGGCTACAACAGCATTGCGTTCTTCGCCCCCGACCCGCGTTACCTGGCCAGTGGCAAGATTGCCGAATTCAAGGAAATGGTCGCGCACCTGCACGAAGCCAATCTGGAGGTGATCCTCGACGTGGTCTACAACCATACCGCCGAGGGCAACGAGCAAGGCCCGACCCTGTCCATGCGCGGTATCGACAACGCGTCCTACTACCGCCTCAAGCCCGATGACAAGCGCTTCTATATCAACGATTCCGGCACCGGCAACACCCTGGACCTGAGCCACCCGTGCGTACTGCAAATGGTCACCGACTCCCTGCGCTACTGGGCCTCGGAAATGCACGTGGACGGTTTCCGCTTCGACCTGGCGACCATTCTGGGGCGTTACCACGACGGTTTCGACGAACGCCACAGTTTCCTCGTGGCCTGCCGCCAGGACCCGGTGCTGCGCCAGGTCAAACTGATCGCCGAAGCCTGGGACTGCGGCCCCGGTGGTTATCAGGTCGGCAATTTTCCGCCGGGCTGGGTCGAGTGGAACGACAAATTCCGCGACACCGTGCGCGCCTTCTGGAAAGGCGACGACGGGCAATTGGCGGACTTTGCCAGCCGCCTGACCGCTTCGGGCGAAATGTTCAATCAGCGTGGCCGGCGGCCCTACTCATCGGTGAACTTCGTCACCGCCCATGACGGTTTCACCCTCAACGACCTGGTGTCGTACAACGACAAGCACAACGAGGCCAACGACGAAGACAATCAGGATGGCAGCAACAACAACCTGTCGTGGAACCACGGCGTCGAAGGCCCTACCGACGATCCCGACATCAACGCATTGCGCCATCGGCAGATGCGCAATTTCTTCGCCACCCTGCTGCTGGCCCAGGGCACGCCGATGCTGGTGGCCGGCGACGAATTCGCCCGCACCCAGGACGGCAACAACAATGCGTACTGCCAGGACAGCGAGATCGGCTGGGTCAACTGGGACCTCAGCGAAGACGGCAAGGCCCTGCTCAAGTTCGTCAAACGCCTGATCAAGTTGCGCCTGACCTACCCGATCCTGCGGCGCGGGCGTTTCCTGGTGGGTAATTTCAACGAAGACATCGGCGTCAAGGACGTGACCTGGTTGGCGCCGGACGGCACGCAAATGACCACCAGGCATTGGCACGATGCGCACAATCGCTGCCTGGGCATGCTGCTCGATGGCCGCGCCCAGGAAACCGGCATTCGCCGCAAAGGCGCCGACGCAACGTTGATGCTGGTGTTCAACGCGCATCACGACATCGTCAATTTCCGGCTACCGGAGGTGCCTGACGGCGGTTTCTGGACGTGCATGATCGACACCAACCAGCCGTCGATCCACGGCCAGGAGCGCTTCGAGTTTGGCCACGAGTACTCGGTCACCGGCCGCTCGTTGCTGCTGTTCGAGCTGCAGCATGAGGAAGAAGAGTAAAAGAGACTCCAGGTATTCATGGCCGCAACACCGCAGAGCGGAAAAATCATTCTGGATAAGCTCGCGACGCGACGAATAGCGTTACATGAGCAATACTCGATTCGCGCCAATCCAGGGTTTGGCTTGTCGCACATTGCTTTCAACGAGCCCTCTCGGGTCTGCCGGCCCTGGCTCGCGCACGACTGAAGGCGAAACACAACAAGGACGTAATCCCCATGAAATCCGTTTCCTTCAACGAAGCCAGCCTGCCATCACAAATCTGGAACAGTGCCCCGCAACTGGACAGCATCCCGGTCATCAGCACCCAATCCCTGGTGCCCATCGGCTCACGCGCGGTGCTCATTGCCCCGCACCCCGGCGATGAAGTCGTGACCTGCGGCGGCCTGCTGCAATTGCTCAGCAACCTGGGCCACCCGCTGCAATTGATCTCGATCACCGACGGCAGCGCCAGCCATCCAGGCTCTCGGCAGTGGTCGGAAAAACGCCTTAGCGTATTTCGTCCCCAGGAAAGCGTGGAAGCCATCCGCCGACTCGGTTTGCCGATGCACAGCCTGAAGTGGATTCGTGGCGGGTTTACCGACAACGCCCTGGTGGAACACGAAGAACAGATCGCCCGATTCATCACGCGCTACCTGCGTCCAGGTGATGTGGTGTTCAGCACCTGGTGCGAGGACGGCAACCTCGACCACGACATCGTCGGCCGGGCCAGCGCCAGGGCCGCGGCCAACGCTGGGGCATCCTACAACGACGTACCGCTCTGGGCCTGGCACTGGCCGGCACGGGACCGGGAGTTGATTCCCTGGCATCGTGCACGCAAGGTGCGCCTCGATACCTGGACCGTCGCCCGCAAGAGCCACGCCATCCACGCCTACGCCAGCCAACTCGACGGCGAGCCGGCCATCGGCCTCGCGCCATTGCTGCCGCGGGCGCTGCTCGAGCGTATCCGTTTGCCTTATGAAATCGTGTTGGTTTGAAAGCGCAACCCATCAGACTGAACTGCCTGCCGACGCATCAGTCGCATACATAAGCAGCCCTGAATCAGAGGAGTGGATGTGGCCAGTCATTCAAAACGGCAGGTAGCCCAATCAACGCCATTGAACACACCCCCGGCGATTCATCGGCTTCGCGTGCTGACGGTCAATACCCATAAGGGGTTTACCGCACTCAACCGGCGCTTCATCCTCCCAGAGTTGCGTGAAGCGGTGCGCAGTACGTCGGCAGACCTGGTGTTTCTGCAAGAAGTCGTCGGCGAACACGACCGGTATTCCTCCCGCTACAACGATTGGCCACAAACCTCGCAATATGAATTTCTCGCCGACAGCATGTGGGGCGACTTCGCCTATGGACGCAATGCCGTCTATCCCGACGGTCATCATGGCAATGCCCTGCTGTCGAAATACCCGATCCGCGAGTACCGAAACCTCGATGTTTCCATTACCGGCCCGGAACGCCGCGGCTTGCTGCACTGCGTGCTGGACGTGCCGGGGCATAGTGAAGTCCATGCCATCTGCGTGCACCTCAGCCTGCTGGAAAGTCATCGTCAGCTGCAGTTGCAGTTGCTCTGCCAACTCCTTGAGTCCCTACCTGACCAGGCGCCGGTGATCATTGCCGGCGACTTCAACGACTGGCAGCTGCAGGGCAATGCCGCCCTGGCCCGTCGCGATTATCTGCACGAAGCCTTCGAACGCCACCATGGCCGTCCGGCCAAAACCTACCCCGCGCGGTTTCCCTTGTTGCGCCTGGACCGTGTCTACCTGCGCAATGCCAGCAGCCACGAGCCGCAAATACTCGGGCACAAGCCGTGGACGCACCTGTCCGACCATTTGCCGCTGGCGGTGGAAGTGCATCTTTGAATCACGGCCATTCAGCGCCAATTGACGAAAAATCGTCCCCCACCTGTTATTTCTGACAGTAGCCACGTTTGATCCATGCCTGTTACGTTGGTGACACCCTGACGGATATCCGCAGGGGCTTGCGACACACACGTAGCGCCTTGGTTGCCGATGGTATTTGCGGGCCACTGTTTTTCCCGATGTTGTCTTGCAACTCGCGCTGCCGAGCACGTCTGATTCCTGGTCGTTCCTGACAACCCAAGGAATGGAAGTTGATCCCATCGCGGAGGCAAGCATGGAGTTTTCGACAGATCTGTCCAAGTACCGTTATGGCGCCTGCCTGTTCTCAATCTGGTTATGTGTGAACTGGCCCCAGCCCACCCAAGCAGCCTGCACACTCACCCCCACCGCCGGTAACGACAACTTCGTGTGCGACAGCGCCACCAGCGGGCCGCTGACCGATTTGTCGGGCAATAACTCCCTGACCTTCCCCACCAATGGCACCGGCAGGATCAACGGCAACGTGACCTTCGGCGCGGGTACCGACACCGTGACCATGGCCTCGGGCATCGTGGCCGGCGCGGTGGATCAGGGCGACGCAGCGGACAGCTTCACAATCAGTGCCGGGCAAGTCACCGGGGAGGTCAGCCAGGGCAGTGGCATCGATAACTTCGTCATGTCTGGCGGGACCATTCAGTCCCTGGCCCAAGGGGACGGTCACGATACCTTCCTGATGACCGGCGGCACCATCGTCGGCGCTTTCGAGGATGGCGACATCGCCAAAATGACCGGCGGCACCATTGGCCGGGTCGACATGAAACTCGATAACAATATTTTCGATATGTCCGGTGGGCAGATCCTCGGCAACCTGGTGACCGGTTTGGGCACCGATACCATCATCGTTTCCGGTGGCCGTATCGGCGGCAACATCAGTGTCAGCAATGGCAACGACAGCATCACGGTTACCGGCGGGGAAGTCGTCGGCGAGATCCGCGCCGGCAACGGCGATGACAGCCTGGTGTGGGACGGCGGCGGGATCATCCACTCGCAAATTCTCCTTGAGGCGGGCAACGATAGCGCGACCTTGCGCAATCTCACCGAAAGCACCCTCACCCCGAGCCTCAATGGCGGGGTTGGCAATGACCTGCTGACCTTCGATCACACCACCTCGTCAGGCGCCACCCGCTACGTCAACTGGGAAACGGTCAACCTCGGCAACAGCTCGCGCTTTGATCTCGATGGCACTTTTCAATTGGGGGACAGCACCAGCGGCACGGGCGTGTTCAACGTCGATGGCAGCAGCACGCTGACGTCGGTGCAGGGCAGCATCGCGCCATTGACTGCAGGTCGGCTCGTTAGCTTGAACAACAGCGGGGTCATCGACCTCACCGGTGGCAACTCGCGCACCAATGACAGCCTGACGGTTGAAGGTAATTACGTGGGTAACGGCGGCCAGTTGCTGCTGCAAAGCGCCGTGGGCGATGACAGTTCTCCCAGCGACAAGCTGGTGGTCAACAACGGGACGCTGACCGGCAGCACCCTGATCAGCGTCACCAACGTTGGCGGCGTAGGCGCCCTGACCCAGCAAAACGGCATCCAGTTGGTACAGGCCAAAGGCACGGCAGTCAGCGACAACACTGCGTTCGCCCTGAAAGCGCCAGTGTCGGTCGGCGCCTTCGATTACCGCCTGTTCAAAGGCGGTATCACACCGGGCAGCGAAAACAGTTGGTACCTGCGTTCCTCCGTTGTGGCGCCGCCAGTGGTTGCGGTCGCCAATCCTGATCCCGCCTTGCCGCCGACGCTGGTGCCCATCGTGGCGGTGCCGGTGGCCGCGCCGGTGGTTGTGGCTTCCGGTGTTGATGGGGTTGCAACCGTCGAAGCCCCGGTGTTACCGGCCGCCGTACCCGGTGCCGCCCCGATCCCCCTGTACCGCGAGGCAGTGCCCACCTGGTCGGTGGTGCCGCCGGCAGCAGCACAGTTGAGCCTGACCGCCTTGGGCACTTTTCATGACCGTCAGGGCGATCAGCGCCTGCTGACCGAAACCGGTGCCTTGAGCGCCGGTTGGGGCCGGGTCTATGGCAAGAACCTCGAGCAGACCTGGGCCGGCACCGTCAAGCCAAGACTGGATGGTTCGCTCAATGGCTTTCAGGTCGGCAATGACCTGTTCGCTTCGCAGTTGGCCAGTGGTCAAACCCAGCGCAGCGGTTTCTTTATCGGCCACAGTCGATTGCAAGGTGATGTCGACGGTTTCAACGAGGGCTTTGAAGGCAAACGCTCCGGCAAGGTGGAGTTGCAAGGTGACAGTCTTGGCGTTTACTGGACCCTGACCGATCCTGCCGGCGCCTATCTCGATACCGTGGCCATGTACACCTGGCTCAACGGTGACAACCGTTCCGAAAGTGGACTGAAGATCGACAATGACGGTCACGTCACGACGTTATCGGCAGAAGTCGGGTATCCGATCGCGGTGGCCGGTAGCTGGGTGATCGAACCCCAGGCCCAGGCGATTTATCAGAAGGTCAAACTCGACAGCCAGGACGACGGCATCTCCCATGTCTCGTTCGACTCCGACAGCGCCTGGACCGCTCGCGTCGGCGCACGCCTGAAGGGTCGCTACGAGGTCAGCGGCCGGCCGCTGGAACCGTACCTGCGGGCCAATATCTGGCACACCTTCACCGGTACCGACACGGTCACCTTTGACCATGTCGATCAGGTCGAAACCGAGCAACGAACCTCGTCCGCCGACCTCGGTATCGGCATGGTACTGAGCGTTGCAGCCTCGGTCAGCGTGTACGCCGGACTCGACTACACCAGCAATATCGACAGCAACCAACAACGGGGAACGTACGGTAACGTGGGGGTTCGGGTGAAGTGGTGAGGGTTGAAAAGCGCTCCGGCCTGAAGTTTTTTTGACGATCCACCGAAGACGCCGCGCCCACGGCCTGGGACCAACTCTACGGCCAGCCCTCTCGCCAGGTACAAACCGATTACCTTTCCCTGGGGCTGGCCGTCCCCGGCACCCACGAACTCAAAGGCCCGGCGATATTTACCCTGCAAAGCGCCAGCGGCCATATGCAAAGGGTCGGTCTGGAGTCAGTGGCTTCGGCCGCAACGAGCAAGGGACCCGAAGAGCCACCGAGGGCAGTGCGAGGACGTTGTCGGTGGAAGGTGGTTTCCCCATCGGCCTTGGCGAGAACCGGGTGATTGAACCCCAAGGCGCAATTGATCAATCAGCGCATCACCCTGGACACCCCGTATACCGGCAACACCGTGACCCTCGATCAGATCGACAAGATCAGCAGTAGCCGTAGTTCCTCGACCGTCGAACTGGGTCTGGGCCTGGTCGCCAGGGTGACGCCGACCGTGAGCCTGTATGTCAGCGCCGACTACAGCAGCGACGTGGATGACAGTGATTTGAACGGGTTGATTGGCAGCCTGGGTGTGCGGATGTGCTGGTGAAAACTGGTATTTCTTACAGTATCCACGGCATTGGCGATGATGCATTGTGATAGGCAAGTCACCCTGATCGAGGCCGTCACGGATGTCTATGGACCATACGCATCACGGCACGCCAACTCTTGCGGTTTCAGACTCACGTGGGCTGACCGTAAGGACGGTGCAGTTTTATCGGCGACAGGCGGCCGATCCGCTTGAAACGCGGGTGACGCATCAACGCTTCGATGCCGCCGGCCGGGCAGTGGCCAGTCGGGATCCGTATCTGTTTGCCTTGGCGCAGAACGATGTGTCGGTACCGGCCAACCTTAGCCAGGTGTTCAGTTTGTCTGGCTCACCGTTGTCGAGTGACAGCGTGGATGCCGGGTGGCGGCTGGCGTTGCATGGCGCTGCCGGGCAACGCGCCGAGGCTTGGGACGGCCGCGGCAGCCATTCCCTGAATGAGTTCGATGCATTGCTGCGGCCGGTGGCCGTACATGAACGTGGTGAAGATGTCGCCGAGCATGTCCTTGAGCGTTTTACGTATGCGGGAGTGGATGCCGAGGCGGCCTCGCACAATCTGTGCGGTCAATTGATTCGCCACGACGACCCGGCCGGGACGTTGCACTTGAATGATCTCAGCATCGGCGGCGCACTGCTACAACAGACCCGGCATTTTTTGCTGGATACCTTGCCGGTGAACTGGCCCGACAGCGTGCCCGCCCGCGATGCGTTACTTGAACCTGCTGAGGGCGCCATCACCGCCCTGCACTATGCCGCCAGCGGTGAACTGTTCCAGCAAATCGATGCACTGGGTAATCAGCAGCGTTTTACCTACACCGTCGCCGGTGAATTGAGCGACACGCGACTGATCCTGGCCGGTGAAGGCCAAACAGAACGGACGCTGGTCAACGATCTTCGCTACAACGCCTCCGGCCAGATCGAGTCAGAAACCGCCGGCAATGGCGTCGTCACCCGCCACCGCTACGATACTGCGGATGGTCGCCTCATCGGCCTGAGCGCCCACAAAGCCAATGGCACGCCGCTGCAGGATCTGAAGTACCGCTATGACGCAGCCGGCAACGTTCTGAGCCTCGAAGATGCCGCCCAACCGATCCGCTACTTCAACAACCAACGCATCGAACCGATCAAGAACTATCGCTACGACACCCTCGATCAATTGATCGAGGCCACCGGATGGGAGGCCAGGACAGGCCACGGCGGTCCTGCCCTGCCCGACTTGCAACCCTTGCCTCTCGACCCCAACCAGGTTGCCAATTACAGCCAGACGTATCACTACGACGCCGGCGGTAACCTGCTGGACCTGACGCGTGTCGGCGCTCAGGCCCATGGCCGCATCCTGACCCGCGCCCAATACAGCAACCGCTGCCTGCCCGAGCGTAACGGCCGTCCACCGACCGAAGCCGAACTGGCCACCAGCTTCGATGCCAATGGCAACCTGCGTGAGTTGCAAGCCGGCCAATCGCTCGCCTGGGACCTGCGCAATCAACTGTCTACCGTGCGCCCGGTCGTCCGCGAAGATGGCAATGATGACTATGAACGCTACCTCTACGACGGCGGTGGCCAACGGGTGCGCAAGGTGCGTGCAAGCCAGACCAACGCTCGCACGCTGGTCAGCGAAGTACGCTACCTGCCCGGCGTGGAAATCCGTAGTCATAGCGGTACCGGGGAAATCCTTCACGTGATCAATGCCAGCGCCGGCAGCAACAGCGTGCAGGTGTTGCACTGGGTTGCCCAAAAGCCGGATGACATCACCAACAACCAGGTGCGCTACGACCTCAATGACCACCTGCAATCCAGCACCATGGAGCTGGACCAAAACGCCGATTTAATCAGTCAGGAATGGTATTACCCATTTGGCGGCACGGCTTGCTGGGCGGCTCGCTCGGCAACAGAAGCCAAGTACAAGACCGTGCGTTATTCGGGCAAGGAGCGGGATGCGACGGGGCTTTATTATTATGGGTTCAGGTATTACGCGCCGTGGTTGCAGCGATGGATTAATCCGGACCCGGCTTGGGCGATTGATGGGCTCAATTTCTTTCGGATGGTAAGAAATAACCCTATTGCATTGTATGACAAAAACGGATTGTCGCCCGAAGGGAAGTTATCGCGATTAATGCTAAAAGAGCCGGGCTTTCGCGAAGGCTATGCTAAAGATCCAAGGACTGCGTTACGAACACTCAAAAAATTTTTCGAAGATTATCCCAAGGATGTTCTTAAACTCGCAATAGAGAGAGTTCAAGAGGAAATGGATCCTTCACTAGAAACTGTCACGAGCCAAATGAGCAACCTGGCAATCACTGCCCCCCAAAAAAAACTTCGAAAGCCCTCGCAAGAATATGCCTACATGAAAGAGTTCAAAGCCATCTACTCCACAAACCGTGGATCAACAGCAATCAATAGTGCCATGAGGGCAGGAGTCCAGATTTCCATTGATGGTAAAAAAATACTACGTGAATTAACAGAGCGAGTTGGAGACAAGGAATTTTCTGGAAAAGAAGGGAAAGAAAGAGCAAGGTTCATCGAAATTATCGCTGGCGGCTTTAACCTGCACAACACAGAACAAATCAGCTACCTACTCTACCATCAAACCAACGCAACACTAACCACCTATTATCGCGGCCAAGACATATCAGCTAGAGGCCTAGACGAACTTATCTCTGCAAAGGAAGAGGGAACCGTCTTTCATTCAACGAGTTTTCTTTCGGTATCCAAGGAAAAGAGCATTGCTGAAGGATTCATGCACGGGACCAAGCCACTCCTAATAACGATAAATGGATTTAGCGCCGCAAATGTAATTTCACAATACTCGGTGCAAAGTGAAAAAGATTTAGTATTTACACCGCATGCAGATTTTGTAGTGACCAGTATCGGAAAACGCGAGAGCAACCAGAACCAATACGTTGTTAACCTTAAAGAAATACGAGGACACACTGGCACTCGCACCGCAATGCCATATTAAAACTTTCAATGTAGCGCTGGAGTGTGGCACTGGGTTGCAGGCCCACTCCAGAGCTTCTACTTCAGGTCTGAATTACCCCTCCGGCCTCAACATCAACACCGCCAACGGCGGCAAATTCAGCACCAACGACAACGCCTGCCCATGGCTCGGCGTTTCCTCGGCCACCGCCCCGCCACTATTGCCGTAGTTGGAACCGGCATAAATAGACGAATCGCTGTTGAGCACCTCACTCCACTGCCCGGCAAACGGCACCCCGACGCGATAAGCCTCGCGCGGCACCGGCGTAAAGTTGGCCACCACCAGCACAGGCCGGCCGTCCTTGCTCCAGCGCAGCCACGCATAAACGCTGTTGATCGCGTCATCGCCGATCAACCATTGGAAGCCCTGCGGTACATCGTCCTGCTCATGCAGCGCCGGTTCTTCGCGGTACAAGCGATTGAGGTCACTCACCAGTTTCTGCACACCCTTGTGCTCGGAGTATTGCAACAGGTACCAGTCCAGTTGCTGGTCATGGTTCCACTCGCGCCATTGGCCGAATTCGCAGCCCATGAACAGCAGTTTCTTGCCCGGATGCGCCCACATGAAGCTCAGGTAGGCCCGCAGGTTGGCGAATTTCTGCCAGCGGTCACCGGGCATCTTGTCGATCAATGAGTGTTTGCCGTGCACCACTTCATCGTGGGAGATCGGCAGGATAAAGCGCTCGGACCACGCATACACCAGGCCGAAACTCAGCTCGTTGTGGTGATGGGCACGGTACACCGGGTCCTGCTGGATGTAGTGCAGCGAATCGTGCATCCAGCCCATGTTCCATTTGTAGGCAAAGCCCAGGCCGCCCTGTTGCGTGCCCTGGCTGACGCCCGGCCAGGCGGTGGATTCTTCGGCGATCACCAGCGCACCGGGCGCTTCCAGGGCCACTACGTCATTGAGGTGGCGCAGGAAGTCGATGGCTTCGAGGTTCTCCCGCCCGCCGTGGCGGTTCGGCACCCATTCGCCAGCCTTGCGCGAGTAGTCGCGGTACAGCATCGAGGCCACCGCATCGACCCGCAGGCCGTCGACATGGAAATGCTTGAGCCAGTGCAGCGCCGACGCCAGCATGTAGCCGTGCACTTCGGTGCGCCCCAGGTTGTAGATCAGCGTGTCCCAGTCCTGGTGGAAACCTTCCTGCGGGTTGCCGTACTCGTACAGCGCCGTGCCGTCGAACTGGGCCAGGCCGTGGGTATCGGTGGGGAAATGCGCCGGCACCCAATCGAGGATCACCCCGAGCCCGGCCTGGTGGCAGGCGTTAACGAACGCAGCGAACTCGTCCGGCGTGCCATACCGCGCACTCGGCGCGAATTGCGACAACAACTGATAGCCCCACGAACCGCCGAACGGGTGCTCCATGATCGGCATCAGTTCGATGTGGGTGAAGCCCAGGTCTTTGACATAGGGAATCAGCCGCTCGGTCAGTTCCGGCCAGGTGTACTGGCGGGCCACTTCGCCCAGGTCGTCCAGTTCGCATTGCCACGAGCCGGCGTGCAATTCGTAGATCGACAAGGGCGCCGTCACCCGGTGGCGGTCGCCCCGGGCCAGCATCCAGTCCTGATCCTGCCAGTCGACGTTCAAGGGTGAAGCGACTTTCGAGGCCGTGTCCGGTGGCAGGCTGGTGGCCAGTGCCACGGGATCAGCCTTCAACGGCAGAATGCCGTGGGCGCCGAGAATCTCGTATTTGTAGGTGTCCCCGGCCTGCAGGCGCGGGATGAACAACTCCCAGACACCGGTGGGATGACGCAGGCGCATCGGGTGCCGGCGCCCGTCCCAGACGTTGAAATCGCCGACCACCGACACCCGCCGGGCATTCGGTGCCCACACGGCAAAACGCACGCCGTCGACACCGTCCACGGTTTTCAGTTGCGCGCCCAGACATGCACTGAGGTCGCGGTGATTGCCTTCGGCAAACAGGTACAAGTCCATTTCGCCCAGCAACGGGCCAAAGCTGTAAGGATCTTCTGCGGTTTGCTCGCCGCCGGCCCAACGGGTGCGCAACAGATACGCTTGCGCATGCTGGAAATGCCCGACGAACAACCCCGGCGTCTCCGTGACTTCAAGGTGACCAAGCTCTTCGCCGGAATCCCTGGCCAGCACCTGCACACTCAGGGCACCCGGCAGGTAAGTACGGATGAATTGCCCGCCGGCACCGTCACCATGTGGGCCAAGAATGGCAAAAGGATCGATATGTTCGGCGCGCACCAATGCATCGATATCCCGCGTGTTGGGCAGCAGCGCTTCTTTGTGATGACCCTGTTCCTTGTTCGAGACACTCATGACTACTCTCCACCAAGATCGGAAAAGGGTTTAAGCCCACTCAATAATCCATATAAACCGTGCAACGGCACGGGCAACCAGGTGGGGCGATTTTCCGCCTCATAGGCCACTTCATACGCCGCCTTCTCCAGACCGAACAACGCCAGCGCGGCATCCTCGCCTTCTGGATCTTGCCATGCATGGGCAAGACTAGCTGCCGCCAGCCGATAAGCGTC
Source organism: Pseudomonas sp. 05L36 (assembly GCF_056398125.1). NCBI lineage: Bacteria > Pseudomonadati > Pseudomonadota > Gammaproteobacteria > Pseudomonadales > Pseudomonadaceae > Pseudomonas > Pseudomonas sp. 05L36. The sequence goes on from NZ_JBFTOU010000022.1 coordinate 31,465, forward strand.
GACAAATGCATGCCGCGCCTCGCTCAAGTAGCGATCGGTGACCCGCAAGCGCGCGGCATCGGCCGCCGCGGTGTTGTCGACGCTCTGCACATTGATCGCCATCGCCGCCGCATAGTCGAAGGAACGCAGCACGCCGCTGACATCCTTGTACGGGCTGTGTTTGCCCCGTCGGTCATGCAATGGCCGGGCCGGTTCGCCTTCGAAGTCGATCAGGTAGGCATCGCCCTTGATCACCAACACCTGCCCCAAATGCAGGTCGCCGTGCACACGAATGCGCAAGCCGCCCGCGGTCTTCTTGCCCAGTGCCTGTACATGGCCGAGGATGGCTTTCCTGTTGTCCAGCAAACGGCTGACCAGGGTCTGGTCCGCCGTATTCAGTTGATTTTTATGCTGCTTGAGCAAGTTCAACGCGTGATCGATTTGCGCCGCGACATCCCTGGCCGAAGCCAGCGTCTCCTTCTGCGTGGTGACCTGGGGCAAGAAGTCCGGATTGGCACTCGGCGCCGCCAGCACCTGATGCATTTCCCCCAGGCGCTGACCGAGCATAGCGGCGAAATCTTTCAGTTCGCCCAGCGCGTTGTAGTGTTGTTCCTGCTCGGACACGGCGTCGGCCAGCTCATCGCGCAGCGCCCGTTCGAGGTTGTTCTGCGTCCACTCCCAGGCGTCGCCCTGGTTACTCAGATAGCCTTGGGCGATCATCAGCAGGTTGTCTTCACCCGCCCCGTCCCGGCGCACCACCGCACCCAGCAATGGCGAAATATTGCTGAACCCGGCTTCGGTCAGGAACGCGCTCATTTCCAGCTCCGGGTGCACACCGCAGGCAACCTTGCGGATCAGCTTCAGCACCAGGCTGTTGCCGATCACCACCGAGCTGTTGGACTGCTCGGCCGACAGGTATCGCACCGGGGACTCGGCATTGAGGCCGAGTTTTTCAAGTTCGGCGGTGGACTCGAAGCGAATGTCGCCATCACTGGATGCCAACACGGTGCCGGCCTGAATGCCCTGTAATACGGCATGCACAAAGGAGTCCAGGCTGAAGGCATCGGTGATCAGGCCGACCTGGCGCCCACGCCGTACCCGCGACAACGCCAACTGCTGGGGCAGCGGAGTACCGACCTGATCCTCGGAAATAAAGCCGAATGGCAACTGGTAGCGGCTGCGCTGGCCTCCACTGGTGACATTGATCTCACTGAACAGCACCGGATGCTGCGGATCGCCGAAACGCGCGCCATAGGCCAGATCGACCTGTTCAATGGCGGCGTCCTTGCCGGCGAACCAGCGGCGGTTTTGCAACCAGTTCGGCAGGATGCTTTGCTCCAGCGTGGTGCGTGACGGCGCTTCGAGCAACTCTTCCATGCGTTTTTTCAGCACCAGCGTGGTGAAGTCCGGCAGGCTTTGTGCGGGCTCCACGTGCCAGCTCGGCATCTGGTTTTCCGCGGCGAGGCCGAACCAGTAAAAGCCGTAGGGCGCCAGCGTCAGGAGGAAATTCAGCTGGCCAATGGGCGGGAACGCGTTACCCCCGAGCATTTCCACCGGCACCATGCCAACGTAGGCCGACAAATCCAGCTCGGCGGCCTGGGCACTGCGCGACACATTGGCCACGCACAGAATGACTTCGTGCTTGCCATCCACCCCGGTGTATTCACGGGTGTAGGCCAGAATCCGTCGGTTGCTGGGCGAAAGCATCTTCAACGTACCGCGCCCGAAGGCCTTGGATTGCTTGCGCACTGCAAGCATGCGCCGGGTCCAGTTCAACAGCGAATGCGGATCGCCGGCCTGGGTTTCGACGTTGACCGACAGGTAGCCATATTGCGGGTCCATGATCGGCGGCAGCACCAGGCTGGCCGGGTCGGCGCGGGAGAAACCGCCATTGCGGTCGATGGACCATTGCATCGGCGTGCGTACGCCGTCGCGGTCACCGAGGTAGATGTTGTCGCCCATGCCGATTTCATCGCCGTAGTACAGGGTCGGCGTGCCGGGCATCGACAGTAGCAAGCTGTTGAGCAGCTCGACCCGACGGCGGTCGCGCTCAACCAAAGGCGCCAGACGGCGGCGAATCCCCAGATTGATCCGTGCGCGGCGGTCGGCAGCGTAGTAATTCCACAGGTAGTCGCGCTCCTTGTCGGTGACCATCTCCAGGGTCAGCTCATCGTGGTTGCGCAGGAAGATTGCCCATTGGCAGTTGGCGGGAATGTCCGGGGTCTGGCGCAGAATGTCGGTAATCGGGAAGCGATCTTCCTGGGCCAGCGCCATGTACATGCGCGGCATCAATGGGAAGTGAAAGGCCATGTGGCATTCGTCGCCGTTCAGGCCTTTTCTATCGGTGTCGCCGAAGTACAGCTGTGTGTCCTCCGGCCATTGATTGGCCTCGGCCAGCAGCATGCGGTCGGGGTAGTTGGCGTCGATTTCGGCGCGGATCTTTTTCAGGACGTCGTGGGTTTCCGGCAGGTTCTCGTTGTTGGTGCCGTCGCGTTCGATCAGGTAGGGAATGGCGTCCAGGCGCAAGCCGTCGATGCCCATGTCGAGCCAGTAACGCATCACCGACAGCACTGCTTTCATCACTTGCGGGTTATCGAAGTTCAGGTCCGGCTGGTGGGAATAGAAACGGTGCCAGAAGTATTGGCCGGCGACCGGGTCCCAGGTCCAGTTGGACTTTTCGGTGTCGAGGAAAATGATGCGGGTGCCGTCGTATTTCTGATCGTCATCGGACCACACGTAGAAGTCCCGGGCGGCCGAACCTTTTTTGGCCTTGCGTGCGCGCTGGAACCACGGGTGCTGGTCGGAGGTGTGGTTGATGACCAGCTCGGTGATCACCCGCAGGCCGCGTTTGTGCGCCTCGGCAATGAAACGCCGGGCATCGGCCATGGTGCCGTAGTCACTGTGTACGCCGCGATACTCGGCGATGTCATAACCGTCGTCGCGCCGTGGCGAGGGATAGAACGGCAACAACCAGATGGTGTTGACCCCAAGGTCGGCGATGTAGTCGAGCTTGGCGATGAGGCCGGGAAAATCGCCGATCCCGTCGTTGTTGGAGTCGAAATACGATTTGACATGAACTTGATAGATCACCGCGTCCTTGTACCAGAGCGGGTCCTTGATGAACGTGGCTGCCTTGGGTTTCTTCGCCATGTGAAACTCCTGGTGAATTCATTAAGGCCGCTCTCAAAACGCCCCCCTGTTGGAGCTGCCGAAGGCTGCGATCTTTTGATCTTCGCTGTAAAGCTAAAGATCGCAGCCTTCGGCAGCTCCTACAGGGTGGTTTGCGGCGCATTCAAGCAGTGGTAATCCTCCAAATCCCGAACGGCTGATACGCCGGATCGATCCGCATCAATTGCTGCTTGCCGTACCAGGTCCAGCGATGGCCATTCATCAGGTCTTCGCCGTGAGTGCTGGCGTCATCGGGCAGGCCCATTTCCCACAAGGGCAACTCAAAGCTCGCTTCCTGCACGTTGTGCGGATCGAGGTTGACCGCCACCAGAATGAAATTGCTGCCGTCAATGCTGCGTTTGCCGAAGTACAGGATATTGTCGTTCCACGCGTTGTAGACCTTCAGCCCCAGATGCGTGTGCAGCGCCGGGTTCTGTCGGCGGATGCGGTTGAGCTGGGCGATCTCGGCAATGATGTTGCCCGGCGCGTTGAAGTCCCTGGGGCGGATCTCGTACTTCTCGGAGTCAAGGTACTCCTCCTTGCCCGGCACCGGCGCCGACTCGCACAACTCGAAACCCGAATACATGCCCCACAAGCCTGAGCCCATGGTCGCCAACACGGCACGGATGAGGAACCCGGGACGCCCTGAGTCATGGAGGAACGCCGGGTTGATGTCCGGTGTATTGACGAAAAAATTCGGCCGGTAGCATTCGCGCCATGGCGATTCGTTGAGTTCCGTGAAGTAGCTCGCCAGTTCGGCCTTGGTGTTGCGCCAGGTGAAATAGGTGTAGCTCTGGGAATAACCGACCTTGCCCAGGCGCGCCATCATTGCCGGGGTGGTGAAGGCTTCGGCGAGGAAGATCACCTCGGGGTACAACGCCCGTACATCGGCGATCAGCCATTGCCAGAACGGCAAAGGCTTGGTGTGCGGGTTATCGACGCGGAAGATCTTCACACCCTCCTCGACCCAGCCCACCACGACGTCGCGCAGTTCCACCCACAGGCTCGGAATCGACTCGGGGGCATAGAAGTCGACGTTGACGATGTCCTGGTATTTCTTCGGTGGGTTCTCGGCATATTTGATCGTGCCGTCCGGCCGCCAGTTGAACCAGCCGGGGTGTTGCTTGAGCCACGGATGGTCCTGGGAACACTGGATGGCGAAGTCGAGGGCGATTTCCAGGCCATGGGCCGCGGCGGCCGCCACCAGTCGGCGGAAGTCTTCGCGGGTACCCAACTGCGAGTGAATCGCCTCGTGCCCGCCCTCCTCGCTACCAATCGCATAGGGACTGCCCGGATCATCGGGGGCCGCCGTCAGGGTGTTGTTCGGGCCTTTGCGGTAGCTGCGCCCGATCGGGTGGATCGGCGGGAAATACAGCACATCGAAGCCCATGTCCTGAATCATCGCCAGCCGTGAATGCACGTCATTGAAGGTGCCATGACGCGCCGGACTGTCGGTGATCGAACGCGGGAACAATTCATACCAACTGGCGAACTGCGCCAGTTCGCGCTCCACATCCAGCGGGTACTCCGGGCTCAGGCTCAGGTAAGCACGATGATCGACGCGGGCCATGAGGTCGGCACTACGCTGGTGCAAAAACAGCGCGACCTGCTCGGCTTCGAGCAGTCCTGACAGTTCATGGTGCAAGGCCGCCAGTTGCTCGCTGAGTTGCCCTTCGCTGCGTTCGGCGGCTTGTTGTACATGAATCCGCCCTTCCTGCAATTCCAGGCTGACGGGCACCGCCGCCGCATGCTTCTTTTCCAGCTCATAGCAAAAACTGGCGAACTGATCGATCCAGGCTTCGATACAGAACAGATAACGGCCCTGGCTGTGGACCCGGAACTGCCCTTGCCAACCGTTGTTGCCCAGATCGTTCATGACCGCGCTTTGCCAGACGTCCTCGTCCTCGGCCCGCCAGCGCACGCGAACCCCCAGCTTGTCATGCCCGTCGGCGAAGACCTTGGCCGTCACCACCACATCCTGCCCCACCACGGCCTTGACCGCGAACTGCCCGCCTTCAAGGGTCGGCATGATGTTTTCCATGACGATACGCGGCAGCAACAACGCCTGCGACAGCGGCATGTGCGGGTTGTAGCTCAACTCAGTCGGTTTTTCAGCCGTCATCGAGCCTCTCTCCTGACGCCCCATGGACGCGCTTGTGTCTGGTCGCCATCCCGCTGGACTGTCCGCCCCGGAATGCACTCACTTAGGTTCCGAGCGACAGTCGCCGGGAAAGTTTCATCAACAATTTGCGCAATCAAGTCCTTCGCGCTGCGACCCACCCACTAGTCCACCAACTAAAGCACGACTCACGCCATGTGCCACCTGAGGTTTGAACAATGAACAATCCACTCCTGGCACGATCCCACCGCCAAGGGAAGAACCACCAACGACGATGCCGCCGGTGATGGTGAATCCGTAATGAAGACAGTTGATCGCTCCTGTGTCGAAAGCAGGGAAGATMATAAAAAATGAACGACTCTTCCCAAGAACGCGTAGTACCGATCCTAAAGCGCCGAATCTGCCCGTCCGACACTTTACGAAACTTACACCCCACGCCTTATATAGCCATCACTCCGTCAGCCTTGAGCGTGGCCAGCCATGAAAACGATTTTTTCCAGCTTCAGCGAATTCACAAGCAGAGCTAGCGCACAGCACCACGCGCTCAACCGTGAACGACCAATCGACGGCTGGCCTTCCTTTGAAAATATTCAACTACGAATTTCTTTGCTTCGAAGCCGAACGCACCCCCTCGGAACCATCAACCAGAAGCTCAATCATCAGGGATCTGGAGAATCATCTGCTGCACGGTGATATTGACTACAGCCAGCACGAACTCTCGGAAACCCCGAGCAACGAGCAGGAATCAGGCTGTGAAAAAACCTCCGCTGACAGGGTGAATCCCTGACAGGCAGGCGCGGTGGTTGGACGCCGGCACTTGAAAGCCACCGCCAGTGATTCGGTGATTTGACTGACGTTGATCAACATCCGCCGCAGCTGTTGTGGATAGGCGTTTTCACCGTTCTGCGGCGGGTGCTTCAAGTTGTCGCAGGCCGTGCGCCCAGCACCATCTGATCCGCTTTTTAATGCAATACCTGAGTCTGTTATGCAAACAGATCGCCGCTCATAGTGCTCATGCCTGATGGAGGCTGATGAGCGAAAGACCATGAGCGAGAGAATCCCCGTCCGAACCGTAGAAACATTCGAGCCTTCGCGTCCGAAGATGAAGGCCAAATCCAGCGACAACCACATCCACACCCGCAGCTTCACCGGGTTGTTCCGCAACCTGCGCATCAGCGGTGCGGGTTTTCTGTTTTTGCTGTTTTTCGGCACCGTGTGGTTGAACTGGGGTGGCCGCCAGGCGGTGCTCTGGGATCTTTCCGAAAGCAAATTCCATATCTTCGGTGCGACCTTCTGGCCGCAGGACTTCATCCTGCTGTCGGCGCTGTTGATCATTGCCGCCTTCGGCCTGTTTGCGATCACCGTGTTCGCGGGACGGGTCTGGTGCGGCTACACCTGCCCGCAAAGTTCGTGGACCTGGATCTTCATGTGGTGCGAGAAGATCACCGAGGGCGAGCGCAACCAGCGGATCAAGTTGCAAGCCGCGCCGTGGGGCCTGAACAAGCTGATGCGTCGCTCGGCCAAGCACACCTTGTGGCTGGCCATCAGCCTGCTGACCGGCCTGACGTTCGTCGGCTATTTCACGCCGATCCGGCCTTTGGCCGAAGAGCTGCTGACCTTGCAAATGAGCGGCGTCAGCCTGTTCTGGGTGCTGTTTTTTACCGGCGCCACCTACATCAATGCCGGTTGGCTGCGTGAAGCGGTGTGCATGCACATGTGCCCCTATGCGCGGTTCCAGAGCGTGATGTTCGACAAGGACACCCTGACCATTTCCTACGACGTGGCCCGAGGCGAAAACCGTGGCCCGCGCAAACGCGAGGTCAAACCCGCGGAGGTCGGCCTGGGCGATTGCATCGATTGCCAGCTCTGCGTGCAGGTCTGCCCGACCGGCATCGACATTCGCGATGGCTTGCAAATGGAATGCATCGGTTGCGCCGCCTGCATCGACGCCTGCGATTCGATCATGGACAAGATGGGCTACGCCCCAGGATTGATCAGCTATACATCCGAACATCAGTTGCAGGGTGGCAAGACGCACCTGTTGCGTCCGCGCCTGATCGGCTACACCGCCGTGCTGCTGGTGATGATTGCCGCGCTGGTGGTGGCGCTGGTGGAACGGCCGATGGTGTCGCTCGACGTCAGCAAGGACCGGGGCCTGTTCCGCGAGAACAGCCAGGGGCAGATCGAAAACATCTACAGTCTGAAGGTGATCAACAAAACCCAGCAGCGTCAGGACTACCAATTGCGCCTGGTCGATGCCGATGGTTTCGAGTTGCAAGGCAAGACCGGGTTGAGCCTGGCGCCGGGCGAGATTGTCGATGTGCCAGTGTCGGTGGTGATGCTCACGGAGCGTCCGGCCAGCAGCTCACAGAGCATCGGCTTCAAGGTGGTCGACAACGATGAGCCCGACGTCTACAGCGTGGCGAAGAGCCGGTTTGTTGCGCCGATGAATCGCTGAGCCTTTAAGATGCAGAGTTTTAAAGATCGCAGCCTTCGGCAGCTCCTGCGCACGCAAGCCGATCCATTGTAGGAGCTGCCGAAGGCTGCGATCTTGGCGGTACGACCGTCCCCTTTCTACAAATGACACCCAACCGGGCTTTTGATGAAACGCTACGAAAAATTCGCCGACGACATCGCAGAACTGATCCGCTCCGGCGTCCTCGGCCCGGGCCAGCGTGTGCCCTCGGTGCGCTATGCCAGCCAGACCTACGGGGTCAGCCCGTCGACGGTGTTCCAGGCCTACTACCTGCTGGAACGTCGCGGGCTGATCCGCGCCCGCCCGCGCTCCGGCTATTTCGTCAACGCCCATGCACCACGGCCGTTTTCCGAACCGGTGATCAGCAGTCAGGTCAACGAGTCCACCGAGGTCGACGTCAGTGAACTGGTGTTTTCGGTGCTTGACTCGATCAAGGACCCGAACACCGTACCCTTCGGCTCGGCGTTCCCCAGCCCGACGCTGTTTCCCCTGCAACGCTTGTCCCGCTCGCTGGCCAGCGCCAGCCGCGAGATGGACCCGCGCATGGTGGTCACCGACATGTCGCCGGGCAACCCGCAGCTGCGCCGGCAAATCGCCCTGCGCTACATGGTCGGCGGGCTGATGCTGCCCATGGAAGAATTGCTGATCACCAACGGCGCGCTGGAAGCCCTCAATCTTTGCCTGCAAGCGGTGACCCAACCCGGCGATCTGGTGGCCATCGAAGCCCCGGCGTTCTACGCCTGCCTGCAAGTGCTCGAACGCCTGAAGCTCAAAGCCGTGGAAATCCCCGTGCACCCGCGCGACGGCATCGACCTCGGTGTGCTCGAGCAAACCCTGGAGCGCCATCCGATCAAGGCCTGCTGGTGCATGACCAGCTTCCAGAACCCCATGGGCGCGACTGTGCCTGAGGCAAAGAAACAGCAGCTTGTGGAATTGTTGCGCCGCCACCAGGTGCCGCTGATCGAAGACGATGTCTACGCCGAACTGTATTACGGCCAACAAGCACCGAAACCGGCCAAGGCCTTTGATACCGAAGGCCTGGTGATGCACTGCGGCTCGTTCGCCAAGAGCCTGGCCCCCGGCTACCGCATCGGCTGGGTCGCCGCCGGGCGCTATGCGCAGAAAATCGAACGACTGAAACTCATGACCTCACTCTGTGCCTCGATGCCGGCCCAGGCCGCCATCGCCGATTACCTGCAACACGGCGGCTACGACCGGCACCTGCGTAAATTGCGTCACGCGCTGGAAGACCAGCAAAGCGCCATGCTCGCCGCCATCGCCCGCTATTTCCCCGCGCAGACACGGGTCAGCCAACCGGCAGGAGGGTACTTTTTGTGGCTGGAATTGCCGGAACAGATGGATTCGCTGAAGTTGTTTCAGATGGCGTTGGCACAGGGGATCAGCATTGCACCGGGGCCGATCTTTTCGCCGGCGCAGCGGTTCAGGAATTGTATTCGGTTGAATTACGGGAGCCCGTGGGATGAGGCTGCGGAGAAGGCGATGGAGACGTTGGGGCGGATTGTGCGGTCGTTCTGATGGTTGGATGTCGCCTGCTCTATCGCCTTCGCGAGCAGGCTCGCTCCCACAAGGGTTTATCCGTGTACACAATATCTGTGAACACTGGAATTCCACTAATGTGGGAGCGAGCCTGCTCGCGATGAGGCCTTATTCAACAACACAAAACTGAAGTGTTAACGCCCACCACCGAGATCAACGAACGTCCCCGTCGCATAAGAAGCCTTGTCCGACAGCAACCAGACAATCGCCTCCGCCACCTCATCCGGACGCCCGCCCCGGGCCATCGGAATCGCCGATTCCAGTTTGCTGACCCGGTCCGGATCGCCGCTCAAGGCATGGAAATCGGTGTAGATGTAGCCCGGGCGAACGGCATTGACCCGAATCCCCTCGCCCGCCACTTCCTTGGACAGGCCGATGGTGAAGGTGTCCAGCGCGCCTTTGGAGGCGGCGTAGTCGACGTACTCGTTGGGCGAGCCCAAACGCGAGGCCACCGAAGACACGTTGACGATGCTGCCGCCCTGCCCGCCGTGCCTGGGCGACATGCGCAGGATCGCGTGCTTGGCGCAGAGGATCGGCGCCAGGACGTTGGTTTTCATGATTTTGAGAATGCGGAACTCGGACATCTCGTCGACCCGGGACTTTTGCCCGACGGTGCCGGCGTTGTTCACCAGCGCGGTGACCCGGCCCAGTTCGCTGTCTACCCGATTGAACAGCGCGATGACTTCGTCTTCGATGCTGACGTCGGCCCGCACCGCAATGGCTTGTGCACCGAGGGCGCGGACTTGCTCGAGCACGCCGAGTGCAGCCTGTTCGTCGGCCTGGTAGTTGATGCAAATCCGATAGCCCTGCGCGGCGGCCAACAGCGCGGTGGCGGCACCAATGCCGCGGCTACCGCCGGTGATGACGATGACTTTGTCCATGCGAGCTTTCCCCCAATCAAAGCTTAAGCGGTCGGGGGCTAGAATAACCGCCATTGACGGTTTTTGCATGGCTTCACGTCAGCTGTCATGTCATCGACATTTCGCGCTCTGAACTGGCTTTCAACTGCTCGACCAATTGCTCCCCGCGATGGATTTCCACCATGAAACCTGCAGCCGGCAGCGGATGCCCCAGCAGGTAACCCTGCAATGAATCGCAACCGAGCTGCGTCAGGAAGTCCTGCTGCACACCCGTCTCCACACCTTCGGCGACGATGCGCAACCCCAGCGCCTGGCCGAGGGCGACGATGGCCGAAACGATGGCGGCGTCATCGCTGTCGTGCTCCAGGTCGCGGACAAAACCGCGGTCGATCTTCAGTTCGTTGGCCGGCAGGCGCTTGAGGTACATCAAGCTCGAATAGCCAGTACCAAAATCGTCGATGGACAGGTCGACGCCCATTTCCGAGAGTTCCTGAAGCACCGTCATGCTCGCATCGGCATCGCTCATGGCGGTGGTTTCAGTGATTTCCAGGGTCAGGCTGTTGGCCGGCAGATGGTGTGTCGCCAGCGCTTTGGCGACGCTCTGGACCAGCCCGGAGTGACAGAACTGGATGGCCGAAAGGTTCACCGCGATGCGCCAATCGGTGTAGCCCGACACGTACCACTCGCGCATCTGCCGGCAGGCTTCGTTGAGTACCCACTCGCCAATCGGGATGATCAGGCCGGTTTTTTCCGCCATTTCGATGAATTTATCCGGCAACAGCATCCCTTGCGTCGGGTGCTCCCAGCGCAACAAGGCCTCGGCGCCCACCGGACGGCCATTGGCGGCGTCGAACTTGGGTTGGTAATACAGGCTGAATTCCTGTTGCTCCACGGCATTGCGCAAGTCCTGCAGCAATTGCAGCTGTTTGCGGGCGTTGCTGTTCATCGAGGCATCGAAAAAACTGTAGCCGTTTTTACCCGCGCCCTTGGCGTGATACATCGCCGCGTCGGCGTTCATCAGCAATTCGTGGGCGGACTGCCCGTTACCCGGGTAGAGCGCAATGCCGACGCTGGCGGAAATGTGCAAATCATGTTCGGCAACCCGGAACGCCCGCGCGATCAACCCGACCTGACGGGCCGCCAGGCTCAAGGCGTCGTTCTGTTCGCTCAATTGCACCAGCAACACGAACTCGTCGCCGCCGATGCGCGCCAAGGTGTCCTGGCTACGCAAGTCTTCGCGCAGGCGCAAGGCCACTTCGCGCAACAGCAAATCACCCATATGGTGACCAAAGGCATCGTTGACCGGTTTGAAGCCGTCCAGATCGATGAACATCAGGGCAAAGCAGCCACCCTCTTCCCGGACCCACGACATGGCCTGATCGATACGATCAGCGAGCAACATCCGGTTCGGCAACCCGGTGAGGGTGTCATGCAGGGCCAGTTGGGTCAGTTCACGGTTGGCCTCGGTCAGCGACTCGGCCAGGCTCGCGGTGCGGGCCTCCAGGCGCGCATCGAGGATCGAGGTCAGCAAAGCGATGCTCAGCACCGCCAGCGTGGTGACCAGTACCAGGTTGTCCAGGCCCTTGCCGCTCAGGCCATTGACCGCCGCCCCGCAAAAGCTGCCATCGGCAAAGCGTGCGGCGGCCATGCCGGTGTAGTGCATGCCGACGATGGCGATGCCCATGATCACCGCGGCACCACCACGGATCAGACGGACATAAGGCGTGTGCTGGCGCAGGCGGAAAGCAATCCACAATGCCGCGCCCGAAGCACCGACAGCGATCATCAGCGAGGTGCCGAACAGCGTCGGGTCGTAGTCGATGCCCGGTTGCATGCGCATGGCGGCCATGCCGGTGTAGTGCATCGCGCTGATGCCGGCACCCATGACCAGCGCGCCAAAGGCCAGTTGCCAGGCCGGCAATTGCGGCTGGCTGACCAGCCACAGCGCAAAACCGCTGGAGAGCACGCCAATCAGCAGCGACAACAGGGTGATGGTGCCGTCGTACCCCAGGTCGATCGGCAACTTGAACGCGAGCATGCCGATAAAGTGCATCGACCAGATGCCGATGCCCATGGCAATGGCCCCGCCCGCGGTCCACAAATGCACGGCACGGCCTTTGGCAGTGGCAATGCGTCCGGTCAGGTCGAGTGCGGTGTATGAGGCGAGAATCGCGACACAGAGCGAAATGATGACCAGGGTGGGGGAATAGCTACCGATGAGCATGGGGACTTCTCGCGCATGCCCCCGTCAATGGTATTGATTCTCGCTGGGGGGCAAATGCGGCGATTGTACTGATTCCAAATGAGAACGCACTCACAAAATGAGCAAAGGGCCATCAGTTCGATGAAACGCTTGTTTTAAGGTTTTACATTAACTCGCTTCAAGCTGCTGGCGCCACAAAACCTTTGGGATAGCAGCGTGCGTTAGATTGCACTATCGGCTATCACTCACCTGAAGCTGTCCATCCCAGCCACCTCCCAACGCGGCAATCAACTGCACGCTGGCTATCAAGCGGCTTTGCAGCAGGTCCAGGTTACTGCGCTCATTGCTCAGCGCCGCCGCCTGGGTCACCACCACATCGATGTAGGCAATCAAACCGGCCTTGTACTGGTTCTGGGTCAAGCGTAGCGATTCACGAGCGGCGTCCAGTGCCTGTTGGCGCACGACGGCTTCGTCTTCAAGCACCTTGAGCTGCACCAGGAAGTTTTCCACCTCGCGGAATCCGTCCAGCACGGTCTGGCGGTACTTGGCCACCGTTTCGTCATAGGCGGCTTCACTGCGATCGACTTCCGCCGAGCGCTGGCCGCCGTCGAACAGGGTCATGGCCAATTGCGGTCCGACCGACCAGAAGCGGTTCGGCAGGCTGATCCAGTTGGAATAGGTGCTGCTGCTATAACCGCCGTTCATGTTCAGTGTCAGATCGGGGTAATAGGCGGCCTTGGCCACACCGATGTTGGCGTTGGCGGCCATCACCGAACGCTCGGCGGCAGCAATGTCCGGGCGCCGCTCCAGTAACTGCGAAGGCAGCGCCGACGGTACTTGCGGCAACGGCGGAATGTCCTGGCTTTCCGCCAGGCTGAACTGCGCCGGTGGCAAGCCGATCAGCACGGCAATGGCGTTCTCGAACTGGGCGCGTTGCCAGATCAGGTCGATCATATCGGCTTCGGTGCCCTTGAGCTGCGTCTGAGCCTGGGCCACGGCGTCCTTGCCGGATACGCCTGCGCGGTACTGGTTCTCGGTCATTTTCAGCGAACGCTGATAAGCCTCGACCGTGTCCTGGAGCAAGCGCTTCTGACCATCGATCACGCGCAATTGCAGGTAATTCTGCACCAGCTCCGACTGTTGACTCAGGCGCATCGCGGCCAAATCGGCAAAGCTGGCCTGGGCATTCGCGGTGTCGGCTTCGAGACCCCGGCGCAGCTTGCCCCAGACATCCGCTTCCCAACTGACGCCCGCCTGGGCCGAGTACGTGTCGCGAATACCGCTGGACGAACTGCTCAGGCTGGAGTTGCTGCTGCCGGTGCCCTGGCTTGAGCGGTTCTTGCTGACGTTCAGGTCGACCGTCGGGAAAAACGCCCCGCGTGCGCTGCGCACCAACGCCTGGGCCTGCCGGTACTGGGCTTCGGACTGGGCGACGGTCTGGTTGGAGCTGTTGAGCTTTTCGACCAGGTCGTTGAGCTGCCGGTCACCATACAACTCCCACCACGCACCACGCGCCAGGGCATCGCTCGGATTGGCCTGACGCCAGCCCTCTGCGGCCTTGTACTGCGCCGGTTCCGCGGTTTGCGGGCGCTGGTAATCCGGGCCGACGGCGCAGGCACTGAGCATCGCCACGCACAGTGACAGGCTCAACACACGCGAGCCTCGGGCTGTGATCAGCGGTGCAGCCAGGTTGAAAAGCGAACGTTCAGTCATAGCGGAGTTTCCAGAGCAGCATCGGTACGCACCCCACGCCATTGATTGAAGCGATGGCGCAGTTTGTCGAGATAGAGGTAAACCACCGGGGTGGTGTAAAGCGTCAGCACCTGGCTGAAGATCAGCCCGCCGATGATGGTCAGGCCCAGTGGCTGGCGCATTTCCGCCCCTTCGGCACGGCTCAGCAGCAACGGCAAGGCACCGAGGATCGCCGCCAGGGTGGTCATCAGAATAGGTCGCAAACGTTGCAGGCAGGCACTGCGAATCGATTCCAGCGGTGCCATGCCCTGGTGTCGTTCCAGTTGCAACGCCAGGTCGATCATCAGAATGGCGTTTTTCTTCACCACGCCGATCAGCAGAAACAGCCCCAGCAACGAAATCAGGCTGAACTCGCCGCCCAGCGCATAGATCGACAGCAACGCGCCGACCCCGGCCGACGGCAGCGTGGACAGGATGGTCAGCGGATGAATGTAGCTTTCGTACAACACGCCGAGCACCAGATACACCGCCACCAGCGCGCCGAGAATCATGAACGGCTGGCTTTTTTGCGTGGCGGCAAAGGCGTCGGCGGTGCCGGCCATTTTCACGATCACGTCTTCCGGCAGGCCGACCTTGGCAATCGCTCGTTCAATGGCGGCACTGCCCTGCTCCACGGTCACGCCTTCGGCCATGTCGAAGGCAATGCTTTCCGAAGCGAACTGGCCTTCGTGGCTGACCCGGTCGTTTTCCAGGCTGTTTTCGTAATGGGCAATGGTCGACAGCGGGATCCGCGCGCCGTCAGCGGTGATCACCTGGACCTGCTTGAGAGTGATCGGGTCCTGGGCGTATTTCGGATTGACCTCCATCACCACCTGATACTGGTTGAGGCTGTCGTAGATGGTTGAAATCTGCCGCTGACTGTAGGCGTTGTTCAGTACCGCCGTGACCATGTCCATGTCGACACCCAGGCGCTTGGCCTGGTCGCGGTCGACAATCAGCGTCACCTGCCGGGCACCCCGGCCTTCCCGCGCATCGATTGCCGTCAGTTCCGGCAAGGCCCGGAGCGCAGTGACGACTTTCGGATACCACTCGCGCAACGCCCCCAGATCCCCGCTTTGCAAGATGTACGAGTATTGCGAACTGGTCTGTTCGCGGCCGCCACCGAATTGCAGGTCCTGGTCGGCCATGAGCATCAGTTGTGCGCCGGGGACCTTGGGCATTTCCTTGCGCAGGCGTTCGATGACTTTCTGTGCGGAAATGTTGCGTTCCTTGATCGGCTTCAGGCGCACCAGCATGAAGGCGTTGTTGGTGCCGTTGGAACCGCCAATGAACCCGGCGACGCTTTCTACGGCCTCGTCCTTCAACACCGCCCGGCGGAAAATCTCCATCTTCGGCTGCATCACACTGAACGAGAGGCCGTCGTCGCCGCGCACGAAACCGATCAGCTGGCCGGTATCCTGCTGCGGCATAAATGTTTTAGGAACAACCACATACAACGCAATGTTCACACCAATTGTCACGAATAGACTGAGCAACGTCAGGCGCTTGTGGCGCAGCACCCAGTCGAGGCTGGTGGCGTATTTGCCGACCATCCAGTCGTTGGCCCGCCGGCTCCAGCGTTGCAGGCGGTTCTCCTGCCCCGGCGTATGCGGCTTGAGCCATCGGGCGCAGAGCATCGGGGTCAGGGTCAGCGACACCAGCAGCGAGACCACGATGGCCGCCGCCAGGGTGATGGAGAATTCGCGGAACAGGCTCTCGATGATCCCGCCCATGAACAGGATCGACAGGAACACCGCCACCAGCGACACGTTCATCGACAACAAGGTGAAGCCGACTTCCTGGGCACCGAGGTACGCGGCCCTCATCGGCCGCACGCCTTCGTCGATGTGCCGGGAAATGTTCTCCAGCACCACGATGGCATCGTCCACCACCAGCCCGGTGGCCAGGATCAGCGCCATCAGCGACAGGTTGTTCAGCGAAAAACCGTAGAGGTACATCACGGCAAAGGTGCCGACCAGCGACACCGGCACCGCCAGCGTCGGAATCAGCGAGGCGCGGAAGTTACCGAGGAACAGGAACACCACCAGAATCACCAGCGCCACGGCGATCAACAGGGTCATTTCCGCTTCGTGCAGCGTGGCCTTGATCACCGGTGAGCGGTCCATGGCCAGGTTCAGCTTGACGCTGGCCGGCAGCACCGCCTGCAACGCCGGCAACTGTGCCTTGATCTCGTTGACCGTTTCGATGATGTTGGCGCCGGCCTGCCGGTTGATCACCAGCAGCACCGCCGCGTCGTCGTTGAAGAAACCGCTGTTGTAGCGGTCCTCGACACCATCGCTGACCTTGGCCACATCCTTCAGGCGCAGGGCCGCGCCGCCGTTGTAGTGGATGATCAGCGACTCGTAGTCCTTGGCCTTTTCCAACTGGTCGTTGGCCTGGACCTGCCACAGCCGTTGATCGTCTTCCACCGAGCCCTTGGGCCGGCGCACGTTGGCATTGGCGATGGTGTTGCGCACATCGTCCAGGGCCACGCCGTACTGGTTGAGCGACTGCGGTTCGAGCTCGATACGTACCGCCGGCAGCGAACTGCCGCCGATCTGCACCTCGCCGACGCCCTGCACCTGGGACAGGCTCTGGGACAGGATCGTCGAGGCCAGGTCATAGAGCTGGCCTTTTTCCAGCACATCCGAGGTCAGCGACAGCACCATGATCGGCGCCTGGGACGGGTTGACCTTCTTGTAGGTCGGCATGCTGCGCATCCCGCTCGGCAGCAGGTTGCGCGAGGCATTGATGGCCGCCTGCACTTCCCGCGCCGCGCCGTTGATGTCGCGGTCGAGGTCGAATTGCAGAATCACCCGGGTCGATCCCTGGCTGGACCGGCTGCTCATGGTGTTGACCCCGGCAATGGCGCCGAAAGAGCGTTCCAGCGGCGTGGCCACGGTCGATGCCATCACCTCGGGGCTGGCCCCGGGCAGACTGGCCTGGACCACGATCACCGGAAAGTCCATTTGCGGCAGCGGCGACACGGGCAGCAAACCGAAGCTCACGCCACCCAGCAGCATGATCGCCAGGCTCAGCAACATGGTCGCGACCGGGCGCTTGATGAAAGGTCCCGAAAGGTTCATGGCTGCTCTACCGCTTCCACGGACTCAGGCTTGCGACCCCAGCGCCGACCGAGACGGTCGAAGTACAGGTAGATCACAGGCGTTGTGAACAGCGTCAGAACCTGGCTCAGCAGCAATCCTCCGACCATCACCAGACCCAGCGGCTGGCGCAGTTCTGCGCCGGAACCGGTGGCCAGCATCAACGGCACGGCACCGAATAACGCGGCCAGGGTGGTCATCAGGATCGGCCGAAAACGCAGCAAGGCCGCCTGATAGATCGCCGTTTGCGGGTCCATGCCCTGGTTGCGCTCGGCGTCGAGGGCGAAGTCGATCATCATGATCGCGTTTTTCTTCACGATGCCGATCAGCAGAATGATGCCGATGATCGCGATCATGCCCAGGTCGTTGCCGCTGAGGATCAACGCCAGCAAGGCGCCCACTGCCGCCGAAGGCAGGGTCGAAAGAATGGTGATCGGGTGGATGTAGCTCTCGTAGAGCACGCCCAGCACGATGTACATGGTCACCACCGCCGCCAGGATCAGCAGCAAGGTGCTCGACAACGAAGCCTGGAACGCCTGCGCCGCGCCCTGGAACTGGGTCTGCACGCCAATCGGCATGCCGATGTCCTTCTGCACCTGCTCGATGATCTCGACCGCATGCCCCAGCGCCACGCCGGGCGCCAGGTTGAAGGACATCATCACTGCCGGGAACTGGCCGATATGGGTGATCGCCAGTTGCGCCTGGCGCTCCTCGATATGCGCCAGGCTGGACAGGCGCACCTGCCCGCCATCGGTGGTCTTGACGTGAATCTGGTTCAACGCATCCGGGCCGATCTTCTCGCCGGCCTGCGATTGCAGCACCACGCGGTACTGACTGGCCTGGGTGTAGATGGTGGAAATCTGCCGCTGACCAAAGGCGTCGTACAGCGCATCGGTGATGTTCGACACCGATACACCAACCCGCGACGCCGCATCGCGGTCGATCACCAGGTAGACCTGCAAGCCCTTGTCCTGCAAATCGCTGGCGACGTCGGTCAACTCCGGCCGGTCGGCCAAGGCCTCCACCAGACGCCCGCTCCACAGGCTCAGCAACTCCGAATCCGGCGACGACATGCTGAACTGGTACTGCGTGCGGCTGACCCGGTCTTCAATGGTCAGGTCCTGCACCGGCTGCATGAACAGGCGGATGCCGACCAGTTTGTCCAGCTCCGGTTGCAGGCGGGCAATCACTTGCGTGGCGCTCAGGTCGCGGTTGTGGTGCGACTTGAGGTTAATCAGCAACCGACCGCTGTTGAGGGTCGAGTTGTCGCCATCCACGCCAATGTAGGAGGACAGGCTCTCGACCGCCGGGTCGGCCAGGATGACCTTGGCCAGTTCCTGCTGGCGCTCGCTCATGGCGGTGAAGGAAATCGATTGCGGCGCCTCGGAAATGCCCTGGATGACGCCGGTGTCCTGTACAGGGAAGAAACCCTTGGGCACCACCATGTACAGGAATACCGTCAGCGCCAAAGTGCCAATGGCCACCATCAAGGTCAGTGGCTGGTGCTTGAGCACCCACTGCAACTTGCGTCCGTAGGCGGCGATCATCCAGTCGATGAACGCGCCGCTGGCACGGTAGAAGCGGCCCTGCTCTGCTTCCTTGGGTTCACGCTTGAGCAACCGCGCGCACATCATCGGCGTCAGGGTCAGGGAAACCACCAGGGAAATCAGGATCGCCACCGCCAGCGTAATGGCGAACTCGCGGAATAGCCGCCCGACCACGTCCGCCATGAACAGCAGCGGAATCAGCACGGCGATCAGCGACAACGTCAGGGAGATCAGGGTGAAACCGATCTGTTTGGCGCCCTTGAGCGCCGCGTTCAGCGGGCTGTCGCCCTCCTCGATGAAGCGCGCAATGTTCTCCAGCATGACGATCGCATCGTCCACCACGAAACCGGTGGCGATGGTCAGGGCCATCAGGGTCAGGTTGTTGACCGAAAACCCTGCCAGGTACATCACGCCGAACGTACCGATCAGCGACAGCGGTACGGCCACCGACGGAATGATCGTGGCACTGGCGCGGCGCAGGAACAGAAAGGTCACCATGACCACCAGGGCGATGGCAATCAGCAATTCATGCTGCACGTCCTGGACCGAGGCGCGGATGGTCTGGGTGCGGTCGGTCAGCACCACCACGTCGAGGCCGGCCGGCAGGTTGTCGGTGATGCTCGGCAACAGGGCCTTGATCCGGTCCACCACCTCGATGACGTTGGCGCCGGGCTGACGCTGGATGTTCAGCAGCACGGCCTGGTTCTCGTTGGCCCAAGCGGCCAGACGCTCGTTCTCGGCGCCGTCGACGATTTCCGCGACGTCCTTGAGTCGCAACGGTGCGCCGTTGGCGTAGGCCAGAATCAGATTGGCGTAGTCCTTGGGCGACGTCAGTTGATCGTTGGCATCGAGCATCGAAACCCGGGTCGGGCCGTCGAAGTTACCCTTGGGCTGGTTGACGTTGGAGGCGCCGATCAGGGTGCGCACATCCGACAGGTTCAGGCCGTTGGCCGCCAGGGCCTCGGGGTTGACCTTGATCCGCACGGCCTGGCGCTGGCCACCGGCAATGCTGACCATGCCGACGCCGCTGATCTGGGCAATCTTCTGTGCCATGCGCGTATCGACCAGATCGTTGAGCTTGGGCAACAGCATGGTCTTGGATGTGATGGCCAGGGTCAGCACCGGCGTGTCGGCCGGGTTGACCTTGTTGTACACCGGAGGCGCTGGCAGGTCCTTGGGCAACAGGTTGGTCGCGGCGTTGATCGCTGCCTGCACCTGCTGCTCGGCCACGTCCATGTTGATGTCGAGGCTGAAACGCAGGGTCAGCACCGACGCGCCGCCGGAACTGGTGGAGGCCATTTGCGTCAGGCCGGGCATCTGCCCGAACTGCCGCTCAAGTGGCGCAGTCACTGCGCTGGTCATGACATCCGGGCTGGCGCCGGGATACAGGGTCATGACGCGAATGGTCGGGTAATCGACCTGGGGCAGCGCCGACACCGGCAGCAGCCGATAGGCGATGACGCCGGCCAGGATAATGGCCAGCATGCTCAGCGTGGTGGCTACCGGGCGAAGGATGAACAGCCGCGAGAGATTCATGCGCCGTCCTTTTTCGCCTTGTCAGTGGTCGCGGGCGTTGCCGCGTCGGCCGCCGACTTGCCTTGCAGGTGTTCGGTTGGCGTGGTCGGCACGTCCTGGCGGTCGTTGACCACCTCCACGTCGCTGCCGTCCTTCAGGCGGTCAGTGCCTTCCAATACGACCCGATCGCCCGCCGACAGGCCTTCGGTGACCACAGTGTTCAGGCCGTCACTGGCGCCGACTTTCAACTGACGGATCTTGACCTTCTTGTCACCGTCCAGGACATAGGCGAACGTGCCGTTGGTGCCGAACTGGATCGCGGCGGAAGGCGCCAGTACGACGTCCTTGAGGGTGTCGGCCAGCAGGCGCACATTGACGAACTGATTGGGGAACAGCGACTGATCGCGGTTCTCGTAACGGGCCTTGAATTTCAGGGTGCCGGTGGTGACGTCGATCTGGTTGTCCAGGCTCTGCAGCACGCCCGTGGCTTGCAGTTTGGTATCACCGCGGTCCCAGGCTTCAGCCGGCAGTTTGGCGCCGCTGCGATAACGGGCGAGCACGGTGTCGAGGCTGTTTTCCGGCAAGGTGAAGGCCACGCTGATCGGTTGGGTCTGGGTGATGATCGCCAATGCAGTGGTGTCGTTGGCCGCGACCAGGTTACCGACGTCCAGTTGACGCAGGCCGACGCGACCGGTGATCGGTGCGCGGATCCGGGTGAATTCGAGATTGAGCTTGGCATCGTTGACCGCCGCCTGATTGGTCTTGACGGTGCCCTGGAACTGACCGACCAGCGCTTCGGCGGTGTCCAGGGTCTGCTTGGCAATACTGTCTTCGCGGTACAGGCCGCGATAACGCTCGACATCGACCTGGGCGTTTTTCAGCTGCGCCTGATTCTGCAGCAAGGTGCCTTCGGCCTGGAGCAAGGCGTTCTGGTACGGACGCGGATCGATTTCGGCCAGCAGGTCGCCGGCCTTGACCATCTGCCCTTCTTCGAAATAGATCTTGACCAGCTCACCGCCGACGCGGCTGCGGACATTGATGGTGTTCAGCGCCGTGACCGTGCCCAGCGCCTTGAAGTACAGAGGGAAATCACCAGTGACTGCCGGCGCCACTCGCACCGGTACCGGCCCGGACGCCCCGCCGAATCCAGGTCGCATTCCGCCTGACCTGCCGGTATGCCCCGCGACGGCTTTCTGCCCCGCAGCCTCTTTGGGTGCAGCGCTGCCGGGCCAGAATTTCCAGCACAGGGCGGCGATGACCAACAGGACAAGCAGGCCGAACAGCCAGCGACGAGGACTATGGGAAGCGGAGGATTGCATTGAGTGATCAACCATTGGGCGCGTGGGCTTTTTTACATGAGGCTGAACGATAAGCACTGGCGGGTTTTAAGCAAAGCGCCTTTACCGGCAATTTACCTTTGGCTTACGTAACAGGAGTTTTGTGTAAGACACTGAAGCACAAATGAAAACGGCCTGGACAGGGCCAGGCCGTTAAACATTGTAAAGCCAGACTTATTTCAGAACAGCAAGTGCCGCTTCGTAGTTCGGTTCGTCAGCGATTTCGCCAACCAGTTCGCTGTGCAGCACGTTGTCGTTTTCGTCCAGCACCACGACGGCACGAGCGGTCAGGCCTTTGAGCGGGCCGTCAGCGATGGCCACGCCGTAGTTCTGGATGAACTCGGCACCGCGCAGGGTCGACAGGTTCTGTACGTTTTCCAGGCCTTCGGCGCCGCAGAAGCGGGCTTGGGCGAACGGCAGGTCAGCGGAGATGCACAGTACGACCGTGTTGGCCACGTCGCTGGCCTTGGCGTTGAACTGGCGCACGGAAGTGGCGCAGGTCGGGGTATCAATGCTTGGGAAGATGTTCAGTACTTTGCGCTTGCCGGCAAAGTCTTTCAGGGTGACGTCGGACAGATTGCCGGCAACCAGGGAAAAGGCTGGCGCCTTGGAACCGGCTTGTGGCAGTTGGCCGTTGACTTGAACCGGGTTGCCTTTAAGAGTGACTTGAGCCATGAACGGAGTCCTTCTGACGTTGGTGTGGAGAATTTTGACGAGGCCGAAGTTAACCACGAAATTGTCCGACGACCTATGGCCAAAACCAAATTGTCATGTGCTGACGCACAAAATTGGATACATGTTTTTTTCACAGCCACCACAAAACCCTGTGGGAGCGGGCTTGCCCGCGATGATGGCATCAAGTTCAACATCCATATCGGCTGACCCACCGCAATCGCGGGCAAGCCCGCTCCCACAGGTGATCGCAATCCAGCGTACCCCCCTCACCTGCCGTCGCCCGATGTTCATGACGAAAGGCAGCCAAGACAACCCAATGACAAATTTCCTTGCGAGCCTGTCGAATTGCCCCCCAGCCAATCGACTATAAATCGAGTCACTCAATTACAACGGAGACATCACCATGCGATTCATGATCATCATCAAAGCCAGCCAGGATTCAGAAGCCGATGTCATGCCCAGCCAGGAACTGCTGACCGCCATGGGCAACTATAACGAAGAGCTGGTTAAAGCCGGCATCATGCTCGCGGGCGAAGGCCTGCACCCGAGCAGCAAGGGCGCACGGGTAAAGTTTTCCGGAGACAAACACACGGTGATCGACGGCCCCTTCATCGAAACCAAGGAACTGATCGCCGGCTTCTGGTTGTGGAAAGTGAAGTCCAGAGAAGAAGCCATCGAGTGGGTCAAGCGCTGCCCCAACCCGATGCCGGGCACCGAAGCCGAAATCGAGATTCGCCAGGTGTTTGAAGCTGAAGATTTTGGTGCCGAGTTCACACCGGAACTGCGTGAGCAGGAAGAGCGGGTTTGGGAGCATGCGAAGAAGAACTGAAAACGCCAAATCGCGCGGTCATGTCCTTAAGTCCAGTTAATCTAAGGACGTGACCGCAGCACCGTTACTTACCCCTTATACCGGGTACTCAAGGTCGCTCCCGAACATAACGTAGAGCGGTTCGAGCCCAAACTCTGAGGGGAAGACAACAATGTAATCATCTAACAGCTTGTCCACAGCGGCAGAGACAACGCGCTCAATTGCAGGAACCGTCGACACCTGAACAAACCCAAGTCGAGGCAATGAGGCGGGAGACGCGGGCATATTTGTTTCAGGTTTGGCACGGACGGGCCATTGGACCGTTATGGGGGCGTTACCATCACCCGTAAAAACAAAGGTGTCTGTTTGCCGGTCGTACCGTGCTGCTCTGACCCCAATTGGCGCAGCCGATGTTTTTGAGCCGGTTGCTGAAACCTGGATTTGCACCCGCGCCTTGATCTCGCGTAGCCCTCGAAACATCGTTCCCGGTTTAGCGGGTACGACGGTGGCGCCCATTCTGTAAGGAAGGTCGATTTCGCCTCGGCGGGCAGCCAACGTCGACCAGTCCACGCCTTCAGTGGGGAAAAGTTCGGACAAAAACACGCCCAGACCAAAAACCTGCGTATCCGCGCGACTGGAAAACTCAAATTGCAGCACGCCTGCATTGCAGCTTTCGTCTGTCGACTCTCCCGCAGTCTTGCGCCAAGTTAACTCAGCAACAGCAGATCGAATGGCTGTTTGTAGATCCACCCGCTCGGGCCGCAGCAACTCCGAGGCATCCCCCGACAGTAGTAAGTCCGGGCGTTTATCGGCAAGCATCAATGGGGCGGTGATGACTCTTGCCGTTTGCATTACGCCAACGTCCGCCAGCGCTCGTGCGCGAAGCAACTGTTGCTTTGCGGCTATCAACAACGCTTCGGCCTGATCATGCAGCGCACGATGGCGCTGAGTGATTCCCGACCTCTGCACAATGTAACGGTCGTAGGTAGCGCTGATTTGTTGAACGATGCTTTGCCACTGTGCCAAATCTTTTCCCGCAAATGCCAGGCTTGACTGGGCATTGTCCCTGGCGAACCTGACGCGCATTTCTAAGCTTTCAAATTTCCTGATGGCAATCTGTGTTTCATGATGAGCGTTTTCCAGGGATCGGATACTCGTTTCCTGCGCAGAGACAGTCACAGGAACACCCTGTTGAATCTGCGCCTGTTGAATACCCTGCTCCAAAACACCGAACGCAACTGTAACGACACGTTCTGATTCGGCCACGTTTGCTGCGACTTCTTGCACGCTGGCAAGATTGCGGGCGACATTGCTCATCGGTACGTATGGGCGAGAGACCGGTGCAGTCTCCGGTTTGAACCCCACAATGCCTTGTTGTTGGTGCCAGCCCTTGATGTGATGCACCACCCAGTCCGGGCTGTTCTCACCAAACTGGTCGTCCGGGTAAAACAGCAAGTCCGTGCCACTGGGGTGGCCGACAACCCGGTCAAAGTGATTGATCAGCCGATCGTGATCCTGCCTGGGTAAATCCACGGCCCAAATCCGTTCAACCAGGGTTTTGAATTCTGTTGCCGTGTAGTCCTGCAGGGTTGCCTTGAGTTCCATCCTTGGTACTTCCTTGTATTTTCTTGTGAATGGCCGAGGGCCTCGGCACCTGCTCATTGGAAGATGGGCAGGTGCCCCGTTGATTATTCGGATTTGAAGCCTGGTTTGTTATTCGCTGCTCGCCATTCTTTGACTTCCTTCAGGATGCCCTCCGGACTGTCTTCCTGGCCTTCCTTTGGATAGAAGATGACGTCTGAGCGACCGGGATGCTCTGTAATGCGTTCAAAATGTGTGAGGAGGCGATCCAGATATGCCTCCAACGCTTTACCATTTAACCCATTGGGAAAATCGCTAAACCCTCGCAGAAAGGACAAAAACTCCGCTTCGGTATAGTCCTCTAACTTCTCTTTAAAGATCATGACTTCTTTCCTTATGCAGCTGTATATGACGCTGTGGTGTCATTACCGAAATGTTATCAATTCCATAAACGTCGCCCCCCATTGAAACTTCGATATCGTGATGAAGTTCGAAGGTTTTGCGTCCACCACTTTGGTCGGAGAGTTTCGGGTATGCGGATAGCCCCTCTCGCATTCGGCGTAGGTTGTAGTCAGAAAATTGATGCCGCAAATTCTCATCCGCAGCAACGGCCTTCCAAAACGCCTCCCTGAACCGGTGAAAATTGGCAAACTCAGCCCCTCTCAACCGATCCGCAATCTGCGAAGGTATGGGCGCCCCTTCCCCTCGCGCAGCCTCACCCAAACCATACCCCTGAAACCACCTGCCCCACCCCGGTTGCAACCCCCGGATCGTCCCGTCGATCGCGAAACAAAGCATCCGGCGAAGGCAGTTCCATATCCCCCGGAAACCCGGGAATACTCGCACCAATATCCCCTTCATCAACAGCCGGAAACGTCCCGTTTTCAGGTAGGACGGGGACGGCCGGGCTGCCGGGATAAACACCTGGAGCTACAGGCGTTATCGGCGATGTGGTCGAACCAAGCAGTTCACTGCCTGGCGGCACCAAAGGCTTCCACGTGGTGGCCGGCGGAATCGGCCAAGGCACAACTGCCGGTGCGACACCAATCCACCCCTCGGCGCTGCTCGGAGTCTTGATACTGATTTGATCGAGATTGAAAGGATCAGACCAGAACCCCGGCCGCTCCTGATAACGCAATTCGAACTCACGGTTTTCACCGGCCCATGTGCTTCTCGGCGCATAGGGGGCGTAACCTTGTTCGAGGCGCTTCTGGTTAACCTCGTCAAATTGCGAAACAATCTCGTGATGCTCTCCGAGCGTTCGCCAAAACGCTTCGTCGAAGGCTTCGAACGACGTGAACTCCCGACCTCGAAACTGATCGCCGATCAGCGTCGGAATAGCGGCGCCTACAGGCTGTGTAGCGGCTTTCCACCAGTCTGTGGTAACTGGCTGACCTGTTCCCGTGACAACACCGGCGCCCATGGGTGGGGTATTGAAGGACAGATAGATCGGCTCCAGCCCCGGCACGCAAACGATGCAATCCTGAATGCGCCAATCGACACCCGCCGGTATGCCCAGAATCTGTGGTTGGGTGACAGCCAGGGGCTGCGGGTTCGGCACCTGCGCTTGAGGCGCCGTGTCTGGTGCGAATTCCACATAGCGGGTCGGGGAACCGGGAACTTCAGCGGTATACACGCCGGTCAACGGGTCCAGCGCTGCATTGACCACCGGTACCCGGGAGTCGATCTCGACACCGGTGCTGGCGACAATGATCGCAGTGCCTTGGGCCTCGACTACTGGCTTTAAGCGGTACTCAACCTCCACCGAGCCGCCCGCATCAGCGATGGCTTGCAACTCTCGACTGTCATGAAGCTCCAGTGCATGTGCTGGAACGGCAACTGCGTGAAACAGGCGAGCACGTTGTTCAGGCGTTAACTCTCCATTTCCCAGTTCGGATGGATACGCTATCCCACCTACGAATATTGCGACTTGCGAAGCGGCAAGTGTTCCTGCTACTTCGCCCAACAGCACCACTGACCGGCTTACTGCAATTGCCAATGCATCGGCCGCCCCGGCAACCGATGCACTGCCGGGAATGGCAAGCGCCGACACGGCAGCCATCGACGGATTGACTGCGAAACGGCAGGTGTTGGCCTGCCTCACCCGCTCTATGCGTATATCAGCGTCAGCCTGCTGCTTGAACCGCACCCGCGCATCACGCTGCTCGGCAACCTGTCGATGACGCTCCCAGATGGCCTCTCTTTCCCGCCAGACAATGGTCTGCTCTGCGTGATGCCGAGACAGCGTCGCAGACCGCTCCGTCAGTGCCTTGATCTGCGCCGATAACAACTGCGCTTCATGGGCTGCGTTGTAAGCGGTTTCCCAAGCCTGGTGACCACTGTTGAGTGCATCGCCGAACTGATCCAGCCGTGCCATGTAATCGCTGGTCGAACGGACGAGTGGATCGTATCCATCGAATGAGCGGGCTATCGAACCCTGAGCATTGAATTCTGCGGCTTTGCGGGCAATCAGCCCGTCGATTTCGTTTTTTTCCCTGGTGATGAGATAGAGCTGCCAGCGCTCGCTCGGGTTGATAGCAGGTGGCCGTCTTGCAGCCAGGACCTCACCGTCAAGCGATGAGGCAAGCTGTTCAGACCTTGCAGCAAAACTGCGATCTGCCTCGACCTTGAAGGCGCTTTGACGCTGGGCCATACCCTCAAGTTGTTGCTGCCGCGTTTGCAGGCGTGCCTGCTCTTGAGCCGCTTGGTCTCGGGCAATGGCTTCTGCCTGCTCTCTTGCCTGCCTGGCGGCATGCTCCAGCTTGGCCTGCCTCCTGAGCGCCCTGGTCCTGGCGCTGGGGCCACCGAAGTTGCCGGAGGCGCCCACACGGTTGCCGCCAAAACCACCACCGCCCCCACCGCCACCACCCACGGCCGGTGGCCCCGACCTGATGACAACGTCCCCAATTGATCCATCATGCAATGTTCGTTGTGCCATACAGTCTCTCCTTGTCTGTAGGGCACAGCTTGTCTTCGGGGCAGCGATCAGGTGCGGTACATATTTATAGGATGCGATTGGTTTACGGGATCAATGAGGGATCGGATGGGCCGCGCCCTGAAACTGACCCGCCTCGGCCCGCGCCTGCAAACCTTCCTGCGTGCCTGTTCCTGTTACGGCCGTGAACCGGACAAAGATCAGGCGCTACGCCAAATCAGGGAATCCTTGTCTACGCTGCATAGTCAGGCCGGGCGCAACAGAGAATCAGTCACTTGTGCACTGCATCCGCCCAACCCCGTTCACGAGAAGGATTTCCCATGACGAATTCGATATCGTTGCGCCATCACTGCGCATTCAGCTTCCTGCTGACCCTGGCCTTGAGCCTGCCGTTACTGGTTCAGGCGGCCGAGCCGCTATCCTCCTGGAACGAAGGCCTGTCGAAAAAGCAGATCACCGAGTTCGTGCAGACGGTCACCGATCAAAACAGCAAGGACTTCGTAAAGCCCGAGGACCGCATTGCCGTGTTCGATAACGACGGCACTTTGTGGAGCGAGCAGCCGATGTACTTCGAGATGCTGTTCGCCCTCGAGGAAGTCAAGCGCACCGCGCCGCAGCACCCGGAATGGAAAACCACCCAGCCCTTCCAGGCGGTGCTGGAAAACGATCACAAGGCCCTGGCCGCCACTGGCATGGAAGGCCTGCTGAAGATTTTCGCAGCGACCCACTCCGGCATGACCACCGATGCCTTCGATGACTACGCCAAAACCTGGCTGAGCCAGGCCCGCCATCCAAAAACCGGCAAGCCGTACACCGAGATGATCTTCCAGCCGATGCTGGAAATGCTCGACTACCTGCGCAGCCGGGACTTCAAGACCTACATCGTGTCCGGCGGCGACACCGGGTTCATGCGCGCCTTCGCCGAGAAGGTCTATGGCATCCCGCCAGAACAGGTCATTGGCACCACCTTTGTCACTGCCTATCAATTCAAGGACGGCCAGGCGTCTATCCTGCGCACGCCAAAACTGGCCCACAACGACGATGGCCCGGGCAAACCGGAAAGCATCGACGCCGTGATCGGACGCCGGCCAATCCTCGCCTTTGGCAACTCCGACGGTGACTTGCAAATGCTCCAGTGGACCGCCGCCGGTCCCGGTAAACGCTTCATGGGCCTGGTGCATCACACCGACGCCAAACGCGAATGGGCTTACGACCGGCAATCGCAGATCGGTCGTCTGGACAAGGCTCTGGACGAAGCAAACAAACGTGGCTGGACGGTCGTCGACATGGCGTCCGATTGGCGTCGGATCTATCCGTTCGATGCCTCCACAGCCGAGCAAGTGCAATAAAAAGACGTGATGCAGGACTGCAATAAACGTTTGTCGCAGTACATTACCGGTGGTTTGTCGGGGAGTGATTGGGTGCCTTGCCCGCGAAGGGGCCATCAGCCCAACGCAACGTCATTTGACACACGCCGACCATCCGGCAAAGCTGCATCGAGCTTCATCGCGCACCGCAAGGCAATCGCACCTGGACCATGGAAGTCGTGATGCCGAAACATAAAAATAAAGCTGCAAACCCACACCCTGTTTCGCAACCGACCCTGATCAACCGTTATCTGTTCCCGGTCACCATCGGCATCTTGCTGCTCGCAGTGGCAGGTATTGGCTGGTTTTTGCTGAGCAGTACACCGACGCAGCTCCAGCCAGTCCCTGTCAGCGCCCCTGCCGTCGAATCGGCCAAGCCGCAACCGGTCGCTCTCGTGCCTGCGAAAATGGTCGACGAGCAACAATGCCAGGGCTGCCACGGCGAGCAGGTCAAGGACTGGCAAGGCTCCCATCACCAGTTGGCGATGCAGCAAGCCAACGCCGACACCCTGCTCGGCGACTTCAATAACGTCACCTTCAAGACCGAAAAAGAGACCACGGTGTTCTCGCGCAAAGGCGACGAATTCCGGGTCAACACCCCCGGTGTCGACGGCAAGAATGCCGACTTCAAGGTGGCCTATGCTTTTGGCGTCGCCCCCTTGCAGCAATACCTGATCGAGGTCGGCGAAGGCCGCCTGCAGGCGCTCGGCGTAGCCTGGGATACCGAGAAGCACCGCTGGTTTCACCTGTATCCGGGCCAGGGTGTGAACTTCAAGAACCCGCTGCACTGGAGCAAACCGAGCCAGAACGCCAATTTCATGTGTGTCGAGTGTCACACCACCGGTTTCAAACGCAATTTCGATGCGGCGAAGAACACCTTCGACAGTCACTGGAACAGCCTCGGTGTCGGTTGTCAGGCCTGCCACGGTCCGGCGTCCAGCCACCTGGAATGGACGGCGAAGAAAACCGACCTGATCCATGCCGGGTTTGCCGTCGACCTCAAGGACAAGAACGCCACCGTCGAAATCGAAACCTGCGCCCGCTGCCACTCGCGCCGCGCACCATTGGACGACGGTTACACAGTCGGCAAGCGCCTGATGGACGACTACCTGCCGAGCGTTCTGACCCGTGAACTGTACGCGCTGGACGGCAAGATCAAGGACGAAGTGTTCGAACACGGCTCCTTCGCCCAGAGCAAAATGTTCGACAAGGGCGTGCGTTGCAGCAACTGCCACGACCCGCACAGCACTCAATTGAAAGCGCCAGGCAACGGCGTTTGCCTGCAATGCCATAACGCCGCCGGCAAAACCACCGTGGAAGGCGTCGACGGCAAGGGCCTGCAAGCGAAAAACTACGATTCAATCGAACACACGCGCCACACCATGGGCCAACCGGGCTCGCAGTGCGTGGATTGCCATATGCCCGGCAAGTTCTATATGGGCAATGACTTGCGGCATGACCACAGCTTCAGCATTCCCAACCCTGAGCGAGCAAAGATTCTCGGTACGCCGGACGCCTGCCTGACCTGCCACCAGGGCAAGGCCGGCGACAAGATCACCGGGCAATTCAAACTGTGGAACACCGCCAACGCCAGCGCAGTGCAAGCCCCGCGTTACGACGAAAGCCTGTGGCTGATCCGTAACGGTCAACCGGGTGCGGCGCAGGCGCTGTTCGAGCAACTGCGACGCAGCAATCTGCCGGCGATCCAGCGCGCGACGCTGCTCGGCGAATTGTCGCTGTATCCGAGCGAACAAGCGTTGAAACTGGCCACCAGGGACCTGAACAACACGGCGCCTGAAGTACGTGAGAGCGCCATACGCGCGCTCAGCGCATTCCTGCCGCCACCGGAACGCGCGCAGCTGCTGACCCCCTTGTTGAATGATCCTGTCAGAGCAGTGCGCATCGCCGCCGCCCGGGATTTGCTGAGCGTGGCACGCAATGGACTGGGCACCGCCCAGGACAGCTGGAATGTCGCCATCGCTGAATACGAGACAGTCCAGAAAAGCCTGCCCGAACGCGCCGAAGCCAACCTCAACCTGGCCATGCTCTATCAGGCTGATGGCCGCAATGCAGAAGTCGAAGGTTTGCTGCGTACCGCCTTGCAGCGCGATCCGGACTTCTACCCGGCGCTGGTCACCCTGGTGCAATGGCTAGAGGCCAACGGTCTCCGTCAGGAAGGCCATGTCCTGCTGGCGCAAAGCCTCAAGGACCACCCCGACTCCGGCCTGCTGCAACACACCCAGGGCCTTGCGCTGATTCGCGCGGGCATGGCCGCACAGGCCATGCCGTACCTGCGCAAGGCCGCGCAACTGGAGCCACAGAGCGGACAGTTCGGCTATGTGCTGGCGGTGGCCCTGCATGACAGCGGCAAGATTGACGAGGCGTGCGCAGAGCTGGAACGGCTGTTGAAAGAACAACCGTCCAACCGCAATGCCCGCTTGTCGTTGATCCAGTACTACCTGGACAACGGCCAGGAGCCCAAGGCGCAAGTTCTGTTGCAGGGCTGGAAGAAAATGAACATGGGGGATCCGGCGTTGAAATAACAGCTGGCGTCACACCTCAAACGCTTTGCTTGCCCTGGCAAAAGTGTATCGAAACCAAGGCGTGAAATGCTCCGGGTCCCGGAGCAGGCGCGCCTCTATTTGCCCTCGGGACAGGTAACAAAACGCTTGGGCTTCATCTGGGTTCAGTACTGGCAACTGGTCGCTGACCCCATAAAATACGTGACCGTATTCGTGCTCCACCAAGCCTTGGTCAACCTCCAGCCGGTACTTGATCTCAAAGCCCTTGTGTAGCGTACACCTGAGGCCCATTTCCTCTTCAAGTCGCCTCTGTGCCGCTGCAAGTGTGTCCTCCCCTGGGTAAGGATGACCACAACAGGCGTTACTCCAAAGCCCACCACAGTGGTATTTGTCCGCGGCGCGCTGCTGGAGCAAAAGCTCACTGCGCGAGTTGAACACGTACACCGTGACCGCTCGGTGCAACAGCCCCTTTTCGTGGGCTGCCAGCTTTTCCATCTCGCCCACCGGATGGTCATTTTCATCAACCAGAATCACTTTGATCTCAGCCATCACAGCTTCACCAGATGCAACTGGACCATGCGCAAGGTACCGACAACGTACAGTGGATCACCCGCAATATGCGCCAGCTGGGCAAGAATGGAATCAGCCTCTTGCCCAGTACACAGCCCCATCGAGATCAAGGGTTGATGAATTTGCGCAAATGAACGCCAAAGCAGGCTTTTCTGGTAGTCGGTGGCCAGGATTGGCTGGCTGAACGAATAAGCCTTTACCCGGACACTGTCCAGTGCATGAACATAGCTCCATAACGGATCAATACAGTCAAAACGCAAGCCCATCCTCGAGGTCAGTGCTTGTCCGAGAGCGTTCGCACGATCGAGCGCTTCATGGCGTGGATAACAGAAAAAGGGAAATCCCGGCTCTTCGATCAGCAGTGAACCGCCCGGCTTACAGAGTGCCAGAGCGTTATGGAAGAAGGTGTCCCACTCTCTCAAATGCAACAGGAGATAGCGGCAATAAACTGCATCTGCCTGTGGAATATCCCGGGCAGGGTCCAGCACATCATGACGATGGAAGCTGACATTCGGCACGTCAAGCGCCACCCGGTTCTGCTCACAGATAAACAGCTGCTCATCTGATAGATCCAGCCCGTAGACCCAGGCCCGGGAGAACGCCTTCGCCGCCCAGCATGTCAGTTGGCCGTGACCACAACCAAGATCAATCAGAGTACTTGCCTGAGCTGGCAGGTGACGTTGCAGAAAATCCTGGCTGCCTGGATCGTAGATGCTGGCCAGCACTTCGAGGCGCTCGCGATCGGCATCGCCCACGCGCAATAGATAGGACCGGGATTGACTGTCCAATTAAAGCTCCATTTTCAAGGTTTATTTCCGGGTAGGTTCAACGCTTGCTCAGCAGTACCGCCACATGCGAGGGGCAAAGGGTGAAGGCGTAAACTTCACTCGTTTCAACGGCGTCCGGGTCCGGTAGCACATGGAAGTTCCTGGCCAATGTGCTGATGGCCATGAGGCACTCCAGTTTCGCCAGGCGATGACCGGGGCAATACCTAGGCCCGGATCCAAAGGGCATGAAGGCCTTGTGGTTGTCATCGACATAGCGTGCGTCATCGAGCCAGCGTTCGGGGCGCATCTGCCAGGCATCGGTAAAGCAGCCAGACTGCTGTCCCAGGTGGCCCGGCAACAGAAACAACGGGGTGCCTCGGGTCACCGACACATTGTCGATCACCACATCCTGGTTAGGCTCAAGCGTCAGGAGCGGAAACACCGGTTTGAGACGCATGCTTTCCTGTATGACTGCGTTGACGTAGCGCAACTCGTCAATTTGCTTTATGTCGCTCAACCGGGTGCCGGCACCGATGACACTGTCCACCTCGCGCTGCATCTCACGCTGAATATCGGGGTGACGGGCCATGTAGTAAATCGTCCAGGCAATCGTATTTGCAGTGGTGTCCTCTCCCGCCAACAGGAAAGTCAGCACATTGCCGACAATCTCGCCATCGCTCAGGGCTCCGGTGTCATTGTTGTTCTGGTAGGCAACCAATGCTTCAACCATGTTACCCGGGCGCTCGCAAAGCGAGGGATCGGCTGCAATACGCACGCGCGCCTGCGCGATCATTTCATTGACTGTCTGGTTTATTTGCGCAAGGGATGCGTCGAACTTGCGGTCCAACCGAGACTTCAGGTAACGCCAATAGGGAAATATCGCGGCCTGACGCCGCGCAGCCGTGTGCAAGAACTGCGACAGGTGCCCCTGCAGCACGCTGTCCCTGTCATTCAAGGTGTTCAGGTCATGACCAAAGGCAAACCCGGCAACGATGTCGACCGTATAGCTCATCGAATCCTGGCGAATATCAAACGCCCGCCGGGCGATAGCGCGCGCGCGCCAATGGTTCTCAAGGCGTTCCGTGACTATCTCCAGTCGACTCCAGAAATGTTTGACATGCAGTTTGTCAAATGTCGGCACAACCAACTCGCGATGGCGCCGCCACTTCTGTCCCTCGGCCACAAACACGCCATCGGCTCCAACTTCCAGGCCCAGCTCTTCCATTTTGCTCCATCGACGAAACTTTTCCGGACGATTGCGCAACAACTCGCCGATCAGTGCCGCATCGGAAATAACCAAAATACGGCGCCAACCGATTCTGAATGTATAGATAGAGCCATATCGGTCCGCCCACTCGCATAGTTGCCTGTAGACCTGCGATGACTTGAGTTGCAATGCATTACCGAGCAACGGCAATCCGGCGGGTCCGGGAAGTTGTTCAATCGCAGGCATTGCTACCCCCTGGTTCGACATCATTTCGAGAGGTCAGGCGTAAATAGGCATTTTTTAATGTTTGATCGAGTTGCCAATCCTGACTGGCACCTGTGCGACCTCTGCTCTGGACGAGTTCAGCGAGATGCAGACTGTCTTCTTTTCCTTTCCAGTTTTTCCGGTACTCACCCGATTTGTATCCATTGCGTTGTCGAAACACATGCAATTCATATTTTTCGCGGTACGTTGAAACTACAGCGTCCCAGTCACTCAGCCCCGACAGGCAAAATATGCGCTCCAGCACAGGCAAGGCAGCCACTCCAAAAATCGCCAGGCCCGCGAACCACTCCAATAGCTGCAGGACATCACAGGCCTTCAGGTCAATCACGCGCTTGTCGAACAGATAATGTTTCACTTCGGGATCTGATTGCCCGACCAGGGCGCGAGCGGAAATACTCAGGTCACCGCGATTTTCACTGATGTGATGGGAGAGGAAGAAGCTCAATACATCCATGAGTTCATATTGAAACTGTTGCGGATCGGGGGCCTGGGGAGTCCACCACTTCCAGCCGTGATGGTCCATGGCCTC
This sequence comes from Pseudomonas sp. 05L36, assembly GCF_056398125.1. Lineage (NCBI taxonomy): Bacteria > Pseudomonadati > Pseudomonadota > Gammaproteobacteria > Pseudomonadales > Pseudomonadaceae > Pseudomonas > Pseudomonas sp. 05L36. The sequence continues at coordinate 66,307 of NZ_JBFTOU010000022.1, forward strand.
GGCGGTTTCAGCCAGAACGCCACGCAGATAAGGATACCGAGCACGGGACCAGTCCGGATCCACCAGGCAATTGAGACTGTTCTGCCATGAGACCAGCGACAGAGCCTGTTCAAACGAAATTCCCTCCATCCGATGAAACCTCTTTGATCTGACCACCCATTCAAGAGCTGAACAAAGTGTCATCTCGGAATCAGAGCAACTATCAGCTTTTTCGGATATGTACGTAGGAAACCACGTTACAGATTCAGCTACCCTAATCGCCGCTCCCACAGGGTTACCTGCCAATCACAAAATTGACAACAATCAGCTGCGCTCGCGGGGAATCAGACTCTGCAACTGCTGCGCCAGAAAGTTCGCATCGAAGGCAAAGGTGTCCGGGTCTTTCAGGCCATTGGTCTTGCGCCACTGCCAGCTGTCCGACGGCGGCAGGCAAACCAGCGAAACACTGCCATACCGCGCCGCCGTGAATCCCATCACCGCCAACGAAATCTGTCCGCCGACACCCATCACGTCCGGTACGAATTCCACCGGTTTGCCGGCGATCAGGATGCTCAGCTTTTCGGTCTTGAATGGAGAGGTCTCCACCGGAACACTCGGCCCCGACGCGACATACACTTCACGTTTCACTTCGAGCAGGTCAGGTGCCTTGACCGGTTCCAGCCACTGCTGGATCTGATCGAACAGCCCACCAATACGCGCTGTCCAATCGGCCGACTGGGACTCAAACAGTTGCTTCTTGTGCGCTTCGCTTTCCGCGTAGTGGCGCAGCATTTCACCCAGTTGCTGTACATCGTCCATTGCAGTGTTCCTTTGGTTGCAGCGGTGCTACGGACATTGAGCATGGCAGATGCGTGCAGCCGGTGTGCAACTAACAGCCGGGAGGTACGCCAGAAGTTTGCCCTGGGTGACTGACTCAACCGGCCTTGGGCGGGCGACGCAGGCGCGCCATGCTCAAGGTGTCCACCAGCACGCCGTCGCGCACGGCGTAATCACGGAAAAGCCCCTCGGTTTCGAAGCCGAATTTGCGGTACAGGGCAATGGCCGCTTCGTTGTCGGCGTACACTGAAAGCTCGATGCGCTGCAGATTCATCCAGTTGTCAGCGATATCCAGCGCCGTCGCGAGCAGCTTCGAACCCACGCCCTTGCCCTGCCACGCCACCGCAACGCCCATGCCGAAACTGCCGGCATGGCTGCGACGAATGCGTGAGAACTGCTCCAGGCCAATGTTGCCAATGACCGTCCCTTGATGCAGGGCCACCACTTTCAGCAGGCGTTCGTTATCCAGCGCCAGGCGACTGCGCCAGAGCTCGGTGGACTGAAACGGCATTTGCAGGGTTTGTCGGGCGATCTCCGGGTCGTTGTACAGCGCCGTGATGCCTTCGATATGGGACTCGTTGAAGCGCTCGAGGGTGATAACGGGTTCGGTGGCTGGCATGGGTGAATCATCCTTGAAGCAGACATGGCCGTTCACTCTATAACGGACGAAACCTTTGTGGCGATTGCAGCTTGCCAAAACATCTTCATTCAAACCACGCCCGGCGCTCGCTGAAGGTGTTTTCGATCAATTCGACGATCATCCTTACCCGCGCGTCGTCCCCGGAATGGGCGTTGACCGCCATCCACACCTGACGTCGCATCGGCTGGTCAAACAGGCCCGGCAAGGCGATCAGCCCGCGGTCGAAGTGGCTCATGTAGTGCGGCAGCAGACCTATGCAGGCACTGCAACGGATCATCTCCAGCATCAGCTCCCAGGATTGCAGCTGCACCGCTCCGGCCAGGCGCTGATCCACCAGCGCATTCCATGGCCGCAAGCTTTCTACATGGCCGTCCTGCTGCCATTGCACCAGGAGAAAATCGGCCAGGTCATCCAGGCATTCCGGCCTGGAAGCGACCCGCGAGTAGCGCTTGGCAATGTGCGCCAGGTAATCCAGTTGCACCAGACGCCGGGGTTCAGTGGTGGCAAAGCTTGGCCCCGGTAACGGAGACTCGGTCTCGCCCAGCCACACCACCACGTCGGCGCTGACCGCCTGCAATGACAATTCGCTGTCGAGCGTGATGATGTCCAGCCGCACGCTGGCGTTGCGCCGCAGCAGTGCAACCAGGCCGCGTCCGAGAATGTCATGCAGGATCGAATCCGCCACGGCCAGGCGAATCAACGGCTGCTCGATCACCGGCAAATTGCGCTCATGGGCCAGGGCGATCAATTGTGCGTGCAAACGCAAGCCATCGCGGCTGAGGCTGAAACCATTGTCTGAATGGTTGAACAATGAACACTGGAGCTGCGTCTCCAGCAGCACCAGTTGCCTGCGCAGGCGGGTGGCCTTGAGGTTGAGACTGCGGGCGGCCTGCATGAAGCAACCGCAACGGGCGCTGGCGGTGAAACACAGCGCCAGTTCGGGGTCGATACCTGCTGCCAACTGGCGCCAGGAGGTGTTTTTATCAATGGCTACACGATACTCGGTAGCCCCCTGGCGGGTGCTGGTTTCCATGACTGACATCGAGGACTCCCTGTCGATCTGACACTGACAGTTGCATCCTGCGGGTCGTTCATGAACCTGCCATGACAAAGACTCAGGTGCTGGGCGTCTGACGAAAGCTCACGGCCAGGCGGTTCCAGCTGTTGATGGTGGTGATGGCGATGGTCAAGTCGACCATTTCGCTTTCACTGAACTGCTCCCGGGTTTGGGCGTAGACATCGTCCGGCACGTGGCTTTCGCAGAGCAAGGTGACCGCCTCGGTCCAGGCCAGCACGGCTCTTTCCCGCGGATTGAAAAAATTACTGTCGCGCCAGACCACTATGGAATAGAGGCGCCGATCGCTTTCGCCCAGGCGCCGTGCATCCACCGAATGCATGTCGGTGCAGAAGGCACAGCCATTGAGCTGCGAAGCACGAATCTTGATCAGGTGCAGCAGGCCCTGCTCGATGCTCAGGCTGCTGGTCAGGGCCTCCATCGCGATCATGGCTTTCATCGCTTTGGGGGACGCGCTGTAATAATCCAGGCGGGGGGTCATGGAGCGATCTCGTGCAGCATTGATGTGACCTTCACGGTAGTCGCTGGCTCGCAGGCAAGACAGATCCAATCAGGCGATTTCCCCGGGGACCACCGCCACCAGACCAATTGACGATTTTTCCACTGCACAACTTCTGTACCACCAGCTGATAGGGGTAATCTTGCGCGACGCACACGCGCCTCAACAGCCCCGGAGCCTCGCCGGTATGGAACTACATGTTGTCATCAACGGCCGCAAGGACCTGGCCGGCCAGCTGTACAACCAACTGCGCAGCGCCATCGAGTCCGGTCGCCTGACCGCCGGGACGCAACTGCCGCCCAGCCGCTTGCTGGCCGGGCAATTGGGTATTTCGCGCAAGACCATTTCCGATACCTACGCCCAACTGACCTACGAAAACTTCCTCACCGGCGTGGTCGGCAAAGGCACTTACGTCAACGCGCGCACTTCGAAGGTGCAGCGTAAACAGAGCCATTGCGAGCTTGCCGGTTTCGAGGTGATCGAGTCCTGGCGCAACCTGCCGGTGTTTCTGCGTCACCCGACGCTTGAGGGCTCGCTACGCTACGACTTCATCGGCGGCGCCACCAGCAAGGGCCAGTTTCCTCAGGATGACTGGCGACGCTGCACCTCTCACGCACTGCGCCAGATTGCCGGTTCCAAAGGCCTCTACAGTCTGCCAGAGGGTTTGCCAGCCCTGCGCAACGCCATTGCCCGGCACATCGCGTTCTCCCGCGGGGTCAATTGCCAGGATGAGGATGTGGTGGTGTGCAACGGCGCGCAGCAGGCGCTGGACCTGATCGCACGGGTGCTGATCAGTCCAGGCAGCCTGGTCGCCATGGAAGACCCAGGCTACCCACCGGCGCGGCTGCTGTTCGGCAGCCATGGCGCCACGGTGATTGGCATGCCGGTGGACGCCGAAGGCATTGTGGTGGACCAGATTCCTCGCGGTACGCGCCTGATCTACGTCACCCCTTCGCACCAGTTTCCGCTGGGCATGCCGATGAGCCCGGCGCGTCGGGTAGCCCTGCTGGCCAAGGCTCATGAGCTGGGCGCGATCATCATCGAGGACGACTACGACAGCGAATTCCGCTACGAGGGCCGTCCTGCCGACTCCCTGCAAAGCATGGATGAACGGGGGATCGTCGCGTACGTCGGAACGTTCTCGAAAACCCTGTTGCCGGAACTGCGTCTGGGCTATGCGATCCTGCCGCCAGCGATCCTCGAGGCCGTGGTGCGTGCCAAACAGCTCACCGACCTGCACACTTCGACCCTGCCACAATGGGCGCTGGCCAAGTTCATCGCCGAAGGCTGCCTGCTCAAGCACATCCGGCGCTGCCATACGATCTATGCCGGGCGCCGCGAGCGAATCCTGGCGCGCATGGCCGGCGATCTTTCGCCCTGGCTGGAGGCGGTGCCGACCACCGCCGGTTTCCACTTGGTGGTGATGTGCAAAGTGCCGATGGATATTCCATTGGTGATCGAACTGGCGAAAAAAGTCGAAGTCGGGCTCTATGCCATCGACAGCTTTTTCTATCAGCAAGCGCCCAGGGCCGGGCTTTTCTTCGGTTTTGGCGCCATCGAAACCCTCGACATCGACATTGCCCTGGACCGTTTGCGCGACATTCTGCAGCAGGTAGCCTGAAGGATTGGCCTGCGGCTTTATCCGGCGATTGGCTATTGGCGGTCCCCGGGGGCAGGCCTATCCTGCATAGGCGTTATCCCTCAATGAGCAGGATTCGTCCGGCCTGATTCAGGAGTGTGAGCAATGTCCCATGAAGTGATCAATACCGTACAGGTACAGGCCGCCGCCGGCCGCTCGGATGAACTGGGTAAGCAACTGCAAAAGATTGTCGAAACCCTGCGTGAACTACCGGGCTGCGAATCCTATATGGTCGACCGCTGCCCCGAGGACACCAATCGCTGGACCGTCAGCGCCCACTGGCAATCGGAAGCGGCCATGCGATCACATTTCAACTGCCCGCAGGTCCAGGGCTTTATCAGCCTGATCGATAGCCAACTGGCCAATGCCGTGGACTTCAACAGTTTTCCGATCGTTTAAAAACAAGATCAAAAGATCGCAGCCTGCGGCAGCTCCCACACGGAATTCTCCGTAGGAGCTGCCGCAGGCTGCGATCTTTGCTTTTAACGCCGGTTAATTGGTCCCCTCGCCTTCCCGAATATTGGCTGTTTGATCGTTACCACTTGCGCACTACTGTGGATTGCAACAACCAACCACCGCAGGTAACGAACCATGAACGTGTTGCGCTTCTGTGCTGCCCCCCTTGCCGCCCTGGTCCTGATGTTTTGTGCATCGGCTTTTGCCCATGATCCTGCGGAAAAGGTCACTGTCCTGCAGGACGAAATGCTGAAGAACGTCCCCGGTAAAAAAGCGCTGATGATCGAAGTCGATTACCAGCCCGGCCAGTCGTCCATCGCCCATAAACACGATGGCACCACCATGGCCTATGTCATTTCGGGAGCAATCGTTTCTCAGGTCAAGGGCGAGCCGGCGAAAACCTACAAGGCCGGTGAGTTCTGGTATGAGCCGGCGGGGTCGGAACACCTGGTGTCGAAAAACGCCAGCGCAACCAAGCCTGCCAAGTTGCTGGTATTCATGGTTTTGGCCCCGGACGAGAAAGTGTTGATCCCATTGGAACACTGATGGCTGAACGTACAGCTATAAATAAAAAGGCTCGAATCACGGATTCGGGCCTTTTAATTTCCTCACGCAATTAACCGAGAACTTTTAAACCAAACAAAACTATTGGCCACCGGACAAGTGCAGGTATTGGCTATTTAAATAAATCATTCAGGGTTTAGTCTTGAGTCACCGCCGGTACCACGCCGGCAACTTTAACTTTCGACTGAAGTTGTTTCACTGGAGAAACACCATGAAACTTGCGCTTGCCAGTACGTTGACCATGGCTGTTGTTTTAACCGGCTGCTCGATCCCCACCGCGCCCACGGCGATCTCTTCGCTGAACGGTATCTTCACCGAACCGGTGGGCCGCAGCGGTGCCACCAGCATTACCAACGGTAGCCAAGTTTCGTTGGGCGTTATCTACAGCCAATCCACTCAGACCAATCGTGCCTACCTTCGGGATTATCAAGCCAACGCCGGCACCGGTTTCGGCCAGAGCCTGCTGGTGCAGCCGATTCATGACGCCTACGTAGCCACCTCCAGGCCAGACCAGGCCGTGGATTGGGTCAAGGCCTCCCTGCAGCGGCAATTTGGCTCGGTTATCGTATACCCGGACATTCAGAGCCTCAGGGCAGCGAAACCGGATGTGATGGCAGTGGTCGACACCCGCAGTCAACTGATGACCTCCCGCAGTTCGGATATCCAGGCGGATGTCCGTGCGGACTTTTATGACAAGAACTTCAACTACATCGGTACTGCACAAGGGCATGACGCCAAGGCACTAAGTCCGGTATGGGCCGACTATAAACGCAGTGAAGAGATAGTTGCGGACATTAATGAACAACAGAACGTGCAAGTCAGGGCGCTGCAAAAATTTGATCAGTCGCTCAGTAATTTACTGACCAGCCCGACAAGTAATGTCTCGATGAGCACTGAAAATTCTTCAGTCTTCCAGTAATTAGTTGATCCTTAGTCCCCCATCGCGGGCAAGCCCGCTCCTACAAGGTTCTTCGGTGTTCACAAAACCTGTGGGAGCGGGCTTGCCCGCGATGGGGACCTACCCTTCACTGCAAAAATTCAGGAAAAAAAAACCCCGCATCTTTCGATGCGGGGCTTTTTCATTCAACGCCTGATCAGGCAGCCGGTTCCAGCTCGGCGGCGACAGCGGCAGGCACTACCGCTTGACCGCTCAACGCCAGGTCCAGCAGTTCGCGGTTGGCCACCGCGTACATGGCGTAGTCGGTGCCGCTGGCGGCACGGATTTCCACCAGCATGACGCGCCAGCGTTCGATCATGCTCTCGTGCTGATCCATCCACAGCGCCAGGCGTGTTTCCACGTCCCGGGTACCATCGCCCTGTTGCAGGACCGAGATGGTGATCGCACGTTGCTGCCAGTCGACGTCATCGCGGAACGCTTCACGGGCCAGGGCCTGCCAGTTGTTTTCAACCGGCAGAGCGCTGATCTGTTGGATGTACCAGGTGATGTCCAGCGCGCTGCCCACGGCGAAGTAGGCCTTGGCCACCTCTGCCGGGTCCTGGCCAGTCACGTCGGAAGCCTCGATGATCGGCAGCAGGGTATACAGGTGCGAGGTGCCAGCCACCATACGCGCCAGAAGCTCCGGAACACCGGCTTCGACGTAAGCCTGATAACGGCTCTGCCAGTTTTCACGGATCTCGCCACTGAGCAGCTCGTCGAGCTTCAGACCCAACTCCTTCAGGTGCGGACCGAAGTGCGCGACGTCACGTGCAGCGTTCTGCTCGTTGCGACGGGCACGCAGGAACCAGCGCGTGGCGCGGCGGCCCAGACGCATCAGCTCGTCCATCAGCTCCAGTTGCACGTCGGCGGAGACCTGGTAGTCCAGGTTCTCGATCTGACGGAACCAGTGCGGGAGGTGGAAAATGTCGCGCACGATCACGTAGGCGCCGGCCACGTTCGCCGGGCTCATGCCGGTCGACTCTTTGAGTCGCTGAACGAATGTGATGCCCATGTGGTTGACCAGGTCGTTGGCGATCTGGGTGCTGACGATTTCGCGCTTCAGACGGTGACGACGCATCGCCGCGGAGAACTTGCTCACCAGGGTTGGCGGGAAAGCGGTTTCCATGTCGCGGGTCAGGTAGTCGTCGTCCGGCACCAGGGAGCCCAGCAGCTGCTCCTTGAGGTCGATCTTGCTGTACGAGATCAGCACCGACAGCTCGGCACGGGTCAGGCCATGGCCTGCCGCGATGCGCTCGTTGATTGCATCTTCGGCCGGCAGGAACTCGATGGCGCGATCCAGCTTGCCACGGCCTTCCAGGTCGTTCATCAGGCGCTTGTATTCGGCAATCCGCGGCAAGGCGCGACGGGCTGCCAGGGACAGGGCCTGAGTCTGCTTGTAGTTGTTGCCCAGCACCAGACCACCGACTTCGTCGGTCATGCTCGCCAGCAACTGGTTACGTTGCTTGTCGGTCATGTCGCCGGCCTGAACCACTTCGTTCAGCAGGATCTTGATGTTCACTTCGTGGTCGGAGCAGTCCACGCCACCGGCGTTGTCGATGAAGTCGGTGTTGGAACCGCCGCCATTGAGGCCGAACTCGACGCGACCCAGTTGGGTCATGCCCAGGTTACCGCCCTCGCCCACGACTTTGCAGCGCAGTTCGTTGCCGTTCACGCGCAGTGCATCGTTAGCCTTGTCGCCGACATCGGCGTGGCTTTCGCTGCTGGCTTTGACGTAAGTACCGATACCACCGTTCCACAGCAGATCCACCGGAGCCTTGAGCAAGGCGTTCAGCAGTTCGGTCGGGGTCAGCTTGTCGGCCTGGATATCGAAGCGCTCTTGCATCTGCGGGGAAATCGCGATGCTTTTCGCGCTGCGCGAGAAGATGCCGCCGCCTTCAGACATGATGCTGGTGTCGTAGTCCGACCAGGCCGAACGCGGCAGGTCGAACAGGCGCTGACGCTCGGCGAAGCTCGATGCCGTCTCCGGGTTCGGGTCGATGAAGATGTGCAGGTGGTTGAACGCTGCGACCAGTTGCAGCTTGTCGGACATCAGCAAGCCGTTACCGAACACGTCACCGGCCATGTCGCCGACGCCCACCACAGTGATGCTGTCTTCCTGGACATTGATGCCGCGCTCGCGGAAGTGGCGCTGTACGCCGACCCACGCGCCCTTGGCGGTGATGCCCATCTTCTTGTGGTCGTAACCGGCCGAACCACCGGACGCAAACGCGTCACCCAGCCAGAAGCCGTAGTCGATGGCAATGCCGTTGGCGATGTCGGAGAAGGTCGCAGTGCCCTTGTCCGCAGCCACTACCAGGTACGGGTCATCGTCGTCATGACGCACGACGTTGGCCGGCGGCACCAGGGCGCCGTCCTTCAGGTTGTCGGTGATGTCCAGCAGGCCGGAAATGAAGATGCGGTAGCAGGCGATGCCCTCGGCCGCGATCTCGTCACGGCTGCCGCCCAGTGGCAGGCGACGCGGCAGGAAGCCGCCCTTCGCACCCACCGGCACGATCACCGAGTTCTTCACTTGCTGGGCTTTTACCAGGCCCAGGACTTCGGTACGGAAGTCTTCTTCACGGTCGGACCAGCGCAGGCCGCCACGAGCCACGTTGCCGAAGCGCAGGTGCACGCCTTCGACGCGCGGCGAGTAGACGAAGATTTCGAACTTCGGTACCGGCTTGGGCAGCTCGGGAATCAAGTGCGGGTTGAACTTGAAGCTGAAGTACGACTTGTTATGGCCGTTGGCATCGGTCTGGTAGAAGTTGGTGCGCAGGGTGGCCTTGATCAGGTCCAGGTAGCGACGCAGGATGCGGTCTTCGTTCAGTACCTGAACGTCATCCAGGGCGCTGAGAATCGCGTGCTCCAGGCGTTGCTGCTTGTCGTCCAGATCGTCGCTGGCCAGCTTGCGTGCCAGGTAGAAACGGGTCTTGAACAACCGGGTCAACTCGCGGGCGATGTCGGTGTGGTTGTTCAGGGTGCTGGCGATATAGCCCAGGTCGAAGCCCAGACGGATCTGCTTCATGTAGCGGGCGTAGGCACGCAGCAGCGCCACGTCGCGCCATGGCAGGCCGGCGGTCAGTACCAGACGGTTGAACCCATCGTTCTCGGCATCGCCACGCACGATGTGGACGAATGCGTCCTGCAGCGTGTCGTTAAGCTGCTGGATGTCGAGTTCCAGGCCTTCGGCGGCAGTGAACGCGAAATCGTGAATCCAGAACTCGCGACCACTGTTGTGGCGCAGGCGGTACGGGAACTCACCCAGCACGCGCAAGCCGAGGTTTTCCAGGATTGGCAAAACGTCGGACAGCGCCAGCGGGGTATCGGCGTGATACAGCTTGCAGTGCAGTTCGCGCTGGCCGGACACCTGGCCCAGCGGCTGGTAGAAGCTCATCACCAGCGGATTTTTTTCGTTCAGGCTCAGCAGGTGCTGCATGTCGACCACAGCCGAGTGGGCTGCGAAACGCTCGCGGTAGCCGGCCGGGAAGCCTTTCGGGAAGTCGGCCAGCACGTTGGTGCCGTGGGCTTCGCCGAAGCTTTCGACGGTCAGGGCGGCGTAGTCGTCCTGCCAGCTGCGGCAGGCCTGCACCACTTCTTTTTCCAGCAGCAGCGGATCGATGTCGAGGCGGTTTTTCGGGTCGACGCGCAGGATCAGCTGCACGCGGGCCAGCACGGACTCGGAGAAGAAGGTCCAGAACTCGCAGTCGGTGGCTTTCAGGCGATCCATCAGCACTTGCTGGATCTTCTGGCGCACTTCGGTGGAATAGATGTCACGCGGCACGTAGGCCAGGCAGTAGCAGAAACGGCCGTACGGGTCTTTGCGCAGGAACACGCGAATCTTGTTGCGTTCCTGGATCTGCACGATCGACATCACGGTGCTGAACAACTCGTCCACCGGGGTCTGGAACAGATCGTCGCGCGGCAGCACTTCGAGCACCTGCGCCAGTTCCTTGCCCAGGTGAGCCTTGGCCTGGAAGCCGGAGCGGTGTTCGATTTCCTCGACCTTGCGGCGGATGTACGGGATCACCCGCACGCTCTCGCCATACACCGACGAGGTGTACAGGCCCATGAAACGGCATTCCTTGATGACCTTGCCATTGGCGTCGATTTCGCGGATCGACACGTAGTCCGGGTAAGCCGGACGGTGCACACGGCTTGGGTGCGCGGCCTTGGCGAACGTCAGCAGGGTCGGTTCGCGCAGGTAGTTCACGGCGTAGTCTTCGATGCGCAGGTCATCGTAGGTCAGGCCGGCGCGCAGCAGCTTGGTCAGGCCAAGGAAGGAGTCATTGTCGTAGACGATGTGGCCGCCATCGGCTTCATCGCTGACCACGAACTCTTCGTAGCCGAGGAAGGTGAAGTGGTTGCCCACCAGCCATTCCAGAAAGCTCTTGATTTCGTTCTTTTCGTCGGCATCGACGGCGAACTGGCTGTTGTCCAGCTTGGTCAGGATGTCCTGGACCTTGGCCTTCATCGGCTCGAAATCGCCAACGGCAACGCGGACTTCACCGAGCACCTGCTCCAGCTCTTTGCTCAGGACATTGAGCTCGGCAGTGTTGGCGCAGCGGTCGATTTCCAGGTACATCAGCGACTCTTGCTGAATGTCGTCGCCCTGGGTGCCTTTAGGCAGGATTTCCAGCAACTCGCCCTTGCTGCCACGACGCACGCTGAGCACGGTGGTTTGCAGGGTATGGATGCTGTAACCGCGGCGGTTCAGCTCGGTACGCACCGAGTCCACCAGGAATGGCAGGTCGTGGTGCAGCACTTCGACCGCGGTGTGGGTCGACTGCCAGCCGTGGCGTTCGTAATCGGGGTTGTAGACGCGCACTTGCGGCTGCGCGTGATCGAAGCGCTCAAGCAGGCGCCACGCAGAAAGGGTGCAGCCAGCAAGGTCGGACAACCGACGCTGCGTCAGCTCGTCAAGGGAAATGATGCCGAAGAATTGTTCAGCGAACAGCGCCACTTGTGGCAGTGCCTGTTCACTGATGTGCTGCGCCAGTGCCGCTTGCAGTTGGTGCTGGAAGTCGGCTTTGCTGGCTGCGGTGAAGAACGCCATCTGTGGTACTCCGCTTGGGCTTGTTATTGATGGAAGCGTCGCGTGCAAAACCCCTGTTCGGGGCTACCCGTCACCCTGTTCCTGATTCTCGGGCAGAGGAAACAGGGTGACAGGTGGGTGAAGCTGGACGAGACACTCAAGTCACATTCACCTTCCGTGAATGGGCATCTGCAAAAACGACTGGGCCGGGTGCAGCGCAATGTCTTTACGGGTGCTCATCCGTTGCGCAGCTTAACGAGTGCGGCAAGGCCCATGCTTGCGGTGCTGCGACATATTCGGTCATCGGTACGCAGCTCTGGGGGCGCACATCGAACAACACTAGCAGCCACAGGCGATTTCGGGGGCTAACTGGACGGTTTTTGCGGGACATTCGTGCCAGAACGACCGGTCGGGACGCGCCCGCCCCGCTTCAACCAAAAATTGACAACATCCATGATCGCCGAACCGACCATGGACGCTATTGGGGCTCATTGAAGAAACCTCGACCGATTCAGTCGATCAAGTCTTCGATCGCTTGAAATTTACTGACTGTCGCGCAGTCGTAACACATCATTCGAACCGTGACTTTGTCCATGCTGGCGTCGACGTTGCGCGAATCACATTCGCGGCAGAACAGCTGCAGATGTCCGGCCAGGTCCGCCCCGCCGGTATCGCCGGAGAAAAACCGTGGCACCAGCTCGTCACGCCAGTAGCCCCCCGGCGATCTGGAAAAACCTGCGCCGCTGTCCTTGAGCACCACGTCATACAAGATTCGGTGCAAAGCCGACTGCGGCACTCGCGAATCGCGATAGGCGGTTTTGCGCCAGTTTCGCGCCAATGCATCCTGCGCCGTGCCCAACATGCTGCCCGGGATGGTGTTGCAAGCATGGGGGCGGCCCCTGGAGTTGCCGGTGGCATAAAAGTGCGCGGCATTCTTCACCGCCAACCGCGCAAAGTAGTAGATATGACTCACCGAGAAGTCCTGCAGGAGCTGGTCGACAACTTTTTTCGCACGCCCTTGGGCACTGAATACAAAGCTCACTTCACTGGCCAATACCTGGATGTACTGAATCGACTCGTCCCGCGCCAGGCTAAACATCAAGGCGTACAGCTCGCTTTTCCAGGCGGGCTGAACAGTCCCGGACAACTCTTGATACAAAGCTCGATACAGCGCGTCGCGAGTGCTTCGTACATCGGGTTCCAACGCGACATTGGGTATCCAGCGCACGGAGGAAAAGTCATTGATCCGGTAATCGGACGCTCGATCGAAGGCCTTGATATCGCCATCCAGATCGACGTCCAATGCACCGGTCTCGTGCAAATCCCTCACCAGCGCTTCACTGGCCTCGTCAGTAGGCGCCAGGTGTTCGCTGCGGGATCCGGCGATAAGCGAGGCAATGCGCTCGGCACCGCCTACCTGGCCGTCGTCCAGCAAGGCCAGCAGTGCCAGTTTCTGGACGAAGCCCAGCGAGGCATAAGGCACCGCCGGACGTGGCGTGGCGTAGCGTTTCTCCAGCTCGAGACGATCGCGCCGCGCTTGTGCGGCAATTTCCTCCTGGCGCAGCTTGTAGCACTCGTTGCAAGTACAGAGTTTGCGTCGCCAGTGGCCGGGTTCAAAGTGATAGTGCTCGCAACGTACACACTTGAAGTGGTTGCGCAGTGAGACAGGCGTGCACTTGGCGTGCCGACGCACCCACATGGGCAGGTCGCAGTAGGGACAGGTCAGGTCCTTGCTGATAATCGGGGGCAAAACCTTCAACAAACTGCGGACTTCAGGCGCAATGTTGAACTCTATTTTCAGATCGGCACTTTTTTCACCATTCAGATAGCGCTGGTACAGTTGCTCGATCTGCTCCTCGGACAGGTGCTTGATCTCATCCGCCCATTCGAAATACTGACTCATCGAAAGAGGTCCTTTTTTCATGATTGACTGCGCAATCCTTTGCGTCTGGGCGATCACGCTAAGGGATTGAATTGCGCCAATACAAGTAAAAAACCTGCGGACGGGCGTTATTTTCACCGCTCGCAAACTTCCTGCAACAGGATCTGAAATTTCCTAGGTCAAGTTAGGAATAGTCCGAGAGAAACACCTCTCACAATTCAAAAAGTCGAATTTTTAACGTTTTTCCATTCATCAAACTGATAATACAAATCGGTTTCTTCCCACAGTTCCCGCACCATAAGGCACAGAAATTTTCGTGGGCTGGGAGAATTGCTTTTTTGTTACGTGGCCCGCTGCGCGGTGTTTTTCACCAAGGCTCGGAGGTGGACTTTCGTGTAACCAAACTGCACTTGATCGCTCGGAATCTGATTCCTCACATTGTTGGGATGACAGGGATAATCCGCGAATAAATAGCTTGTCCCTGATACAACCCATTGCTGAGTGTTGTTATCCACCCCCAACAAGCCAGCGAAATATCCTACATTTTTTTATGAAAATACCTACTCAATTTTTGATCGCTTTTTTAAAGCGTTTCGAGACACTATTTCTTTCAAGTTTTTTCATTTCCTCGAGTGTCCACGATGCCGACGAAAACATTTAGCTTGGCGGGAACACTCGATATATCCCAACTCAAGACTGCTGTGAATAATCTGCTGCTCAGACATACCAATCTGCGGGCAGCTTTCATCTACCAAGGTCTGGAGAACCCGGTGCAAATCGTCACCCAAGACGTCGAGGTACCGTGGAAAATCCACGACCTGTCTTCCTTGGCGCCAATTGAGCAGCACATGCACTTGGAAAGACTTATGACAGAAGACCTGTCACAGCGATTCGACCTTAGCAAGCCTCCGCTGATGCGGTTCACCCTGCTGATTCTGCTACTCCTTCTGTTCTTTCGTAGCGCCTTCACTCCCGTCACGGCCGCAGCCCCCGCCGATGCCGAACGAATGAAGTTCGCAGGAACCCTTGCAGTGTTACGGGGGGACCAACGCCTTTTATTATTCACCCTTGGCGGCATTTTCAGCACGGCCGTCTACGGACCATTGCTGACCTACCTGTCGCAATATCTCATCGTGGTGGAAACGGCCAGTGTCGCTTACGAAACGGTGGCCTACCTCTCCGCCGCGAACGCCGTCGTCGTCATATCATTGCAGTATCTATTTGGCAGCTGGATCAAGGAGGAGAAACTCCTGGCTTGGGTGTCGCTAGTATCGGCAGCCTTCGTAGTAGGACTGATCGGCCTTTCCCTATCGCAGGAACTTTGGATTTGGGTGTTCGCAATCATTATCTTCACTATCGGTGAGATTATCATCGTCCCAGCCGAATATATGTTTATCGACAAGATTGCCCCTAACCACCTTGCGCGGGATCTACTTTGGCATGCAAAACCTCGTTTACATGGGAGTCGCCATTGGACCAATTGTGTGCGGAATAGCATTGAAATACGCAATGCCCGGTGCAATGTTCTACGCCTTGATCAGCATGACGTTAATTGGTTTGTTGTTCTATTACGTTGGTTGCCGACAGGCCGAGAGCGGAGGAAGAAACGGTGTTCGTGTGGGATGAAAAGAAGAACGATAGCAACCGAAATAAACATGGCGTGACTTTCGAGACCGCCGCCCAAACGATCAATGACCCGCTGAATATCACATCACTCGTCTCATTGGAGAAATGATGACCCTCGCTGGCAGACCATCGGCATGGTCGACGGTGCAACAGCACTGCTCGTTGTGCACGTGATCGAAGAGAATATCCACGAGATGGAGGTCATCCGCATCATCTCCGCGCGACGCATCACGAATGCTGAGCGAAGACAGTTTGAATCACTCTACGACGAGCGCCGGAAACAGGTACTTGGGCATGCTGCGAGCCCAAATGATCGGGGTTGGTTCGGACCACGCGGATATCGCGCGCGCCGCAAAGGCAATCAGAGTTAAGCGCCCATGTACTACATAACGAGCTGATTCCTACTCGGTTGATTCGTATGAAAATTTGAGTGTTGAAGGTCCACGATAGGAAACTATGAGTCACACAAGTCGGCAGAAAATCCTTCGAGCTGGCAGAATTGCCTTTTCACCACTCTCGTCGAGCTAGGAACTACCCATGCAAATGACCACCGCCCTCTTGATCGTCAACCCATGCGATGAAGAAGAAGACGACATGGCCATGCTCTGCTGCCACAGCGACCAGGGCGAGATGTTCCTTATGAGTCGCTACCCGGATGAAGACGAGCTGGAAATCACCCTCGACGGCGAACCCTCGACCCTTGATGGCGTGAAAGTCACCCTCAGCCCTTCCCTGCTGAAGATTGAAATTGCTGCAGCAGATGCTGATGCGCTGAATGGGGATGATGTGCTGGAGATCACCCACAGCACGGATGCAAGCGATCTGGCGGAAGTAGAAGAAACGTTGCAGAACATTCTCAAGGGGACCGGCACCTATATCAGCCAGCTCTGAATATCAGCGCCTGTTCCGGCCTCATCGCGAGCAAGCTCGCTCCCACATTTGATCGCATGCCTCAGTGACGGCGTGGTCCCCTGTGGGAGATTGCTCGCGATGGCGTCAGTAAACCCACCACAATACTGAAATGGCACGAAGGGCCAACAATTTCACCCATCATTTCCCGCACTTTGCACAAAATGCCGTTAGTCGCCGCCCCCCGCGATGGATTAAAGTAACGCCCCCAGCCCTGGCGTATTTCGAACGTCCTCGGCCACCCTTTTGCAGGAACAGTCATCGATGGAACATCGTGAAGCGCTACTCGCGCTGCGAACCTTTCTTTCAACGCAGATTCTCGGCCAGGAAAAACTCATCGAGCGCTTGCTCATCGCCCTGCTCGCTGACGGCCACATGCTGGTCGAGGGCGCCCCTGGCCTGGCCAAGACCAAGGCCATCAAAGAACTCGCCGAAGGCATCGAAGCTCAGTTCCACCGCATCCAGTTCACCCCTGACCTGTTGCCAGCCGACATTACCGGTACGGAAATCTACCGCCCGGAAACCGGCAGCTTCGTGTTCCAGCAAGGCCCGATCTTCCACAACCTGGTATTGGCGGACGAAATCAACCGTGCCCCGGCCAAGGTCCAGTCGGCGCTGCTCGAAGCCATGGGCGAGCGGCAAGTCAGTGTCGGGCGCAGCACCTATGAGCTGTCGCCACTGTTCCTGGTGATGGCCACGCAGAACCCTATCGAGCAGGAAGGCACCTACCCGCTGCCCGAAGCCCAGCTCGACCGCTTCCTGATGCACGTGAAGATCGGTTTCCCGGACGCGACGGTTGAACGCAAGATCCTGCAACAGGCCCGTGGCGAAGCCCTGAACGGCGAAGCCAAGCCTGAGCGGCGGGTTACCCAGCAGACGATCTTCGCCGCACGCAAGGAAATCCTCGGCTTGTACATGGCCGACGCCGTGGAGGAATACCTGGTGCAGTTGGTCATCGCCACCCGCACCCCGGCCAAGTTCGATCCGGAAATGGCCGAGTGGATCGCCTACGGCGCCAGCCCGCGCGGTTCGATTGCCCTGGACCGCTGCGCCCGCGCCCACGCCTGGCTGGCCGGACGTGATTTCGTCAGCCCGGAAGATATCCAGGCCGTGCTGTTCGACGTGCTGCGCCATCGCATCATCCTTTCCTTTGAAGCTGAAGCCGCTGGCATCGACCAGGACCGGGTGGTCCAGCGGATTCTCGACGTCGTAGCCGTCGCTTGACCCCGATGAACGCCAGCCTGCCGCCCGAGCCGGGCATCCGTGTCAGCCTCGCCGACCTGATCGAGATGCGCCATCGCGTGCGCGAAGTGCAGCTGTTTTCCACGCCGAGCCAACGCAGCCCGCTGATCGGCCTGCACCATTCCAAATTGCGCGGCCGTGGCGTCGACTTCGATCAAGTGCGGGTCTATCAGGCCGGCGACGATGTGCGCACCATTGACTGGCGCGTGACCGCACGCACCCAGGAGCCTCACACCAAGCTGTTCCACGAAGAACGTGAGCGGCCGATTTTCATCATGGTCGAGCAAAGCCGTCGTCTGTTTTTTGGCTCGGGCCTGATGTTCAAGTCAGTGCTCGCCGCACAGGCCGCGAGCCTGATCGGTTGGGCAGCCCTGGGGCATAACGACCGGGTCGGCGGGCTGGTCTATGGCGACAATCAGCACTACGAAATCAAGCCTCGGCGCAGCAAGCAAAGTCTGCTGCAACTGCTCAACCGGCTGGTGCGGGTCAATCAGTCGCTGAACAGCGAAAGCGAGCCGGACCGTGATGCCTTTGGTATCGCCCTGCGCCGCGCCCGGGAAGTGTCCCGCCCGGGCAGCCTTGTCATTGTGATTTGCGATGAACGCGCGCTATCGGAAAGCGCCGAGCAACAGCTGAGCCTGTTATCGCGTCATTGCGACCTGTTGCTGCTGCCGGTGTCCGACCCGCTGGATCATGCCCTGCCCGCCGCGGGGCTTTTGCGTTTCGCCGAGCGCGGAGCGCAACTGGAACTCGATACGCTGAATTTCGACCTGCGCCAGACTTACCGGGCCCAGGCCGAAGCACGCATCGCTCGCTGGGAGTTGCTCGCGCAGAAGCTGCGCGTCTTGCTGATGCCCCTGAGTACCCAGAGCGAAATGGTCGAACAACTGCGCGAGTACCTGAACCCACAAAAGCCGGGGAAAGGTCGATGAGCGGACTGGAACAACTGCAACCGCTGATTTCTCCCCCGCCGATCGACTTTTGGCCGCCTGCGCCGGGCTGGTGGTTACTGCTGTTAGTGCTGCCGCTAGCCGGTTTCGGGCTGTGGAAGCTACGGCATTTCATTCCTCGTAAACGCCCCGTGGTGCGCGCCGAACAGCCGCTGGACCCGGTTCGCCTGGCTGCACTGGCCGAACTGGCGCTGATGCCCAAGCCGTATGACGGAGCACCGGCCGGTGCCTGGCTGCAGCAACTCAACGGTTTGCTCAAACGCCTGTGCCGCAACCATTACCCCTACAGCCAGAGCCACACCCTCAACGGCCGCAAATGGCTGGCGTTCCTCGACAACCGCTGCCCGGCGGCCGGGCTGACTCGCTGGATGGTGCTTGTGGAAGGCGCCTACAAACCCGAATGCAAGCTCGACGACAAGGCGATCGCCGGCCTGACCCAGGCCGTCGACACATGGATTCGCAAGCATGTTTGAATTTGCCTGGCCGTGGATTTTTGCCCTTCTGCCGCTGCCGTGGCTGATGCGCATCGTATTGCCGGTGGCCGACAGTGGCGAACCGGCACTCAAGGTCAGCTTCCTGAGCGATCTCGAAGGCCTCGCCGGGCGTCGCGCCCGGGCCAACCTGCCGGCATGGCGCCAACAGACGCCGTTCATTTTGCTGTGGCTGTTACTGCTGGTCGCGGCGGCGCGCCCGCAGTGGCTCGGCGAACCTTTGCCGATCGCCGCCAGCGGTCGCGATCTGCTGGTCGCGGTGGACGTTTCCGGCTCCATGGATTTCCCTGACATGCAGTGGCAGGACGAAGATGTGAGTCGACTGTCGTTGGTCCAGCACCTGCTCGGCGACTTCCTCGAAAGTCGCGAAGGTGACCGCGTCGGCCTGATCCTGTTTGGCAGCCGGGCCTACCTGCAGGCACCGCTGACCTTCGACCGCCACACCGTACGCGTCTGGCTCGACGACGCGCGCATCGGCATTGCCGGCAAAAACACCGCCATCGGCGATGCTATCGGTCTGGCCCTCAAACGCCTGCGTTTGCGTCCGGCAACAAGCCGCGTGCTGATACTGGTCACCGACGGCGCCAACAATGGCGGTGAAATCGATCCGCTCACCGCCGCCCGACTGGCGGCCCAAGAAGGTGTGAAAATCTACCCGATCGGCATCGGTGCCGATCCGGAACAAAGTGGCTCCGTGGGGTTCCTCGGTGTCAATCCGAGCCTGGACCTCGACGAGCCGTCCCTGAAAGCCATCGCCAAAGCCACCGGCGGCCAGTATTTCCGCGCCCACGATGGCAAGGAACTGCAATCGATCAAGGACACCCTTGACCAACTGGAGCCCGTGGCCCAACAACCCACCCAGGCCCGCCCGACTCAAGCGTTGTATCACTGGCCGCTCGCCTTGGCGCTGTGCTTGAGCATACTGCTGGTGGTTCCCGTACTCTGGCCGGACAATCCGTTGCAACGCCTGTTTACCAAGGATCTGTATTTGCAAACGCAATTGCTGCCCGACTGGCGCCAGCGTCTTAAACGCCTGCGTCTGCGGAGGCGCCGATGAGTGCGCTGTGGCCCTACTGGTTCCGGCCCTGGTGGCTACTGTTGCTGCCGGTGCTTGGCTGGTTGCTCTGGCAGCTCTGGCACCGCAAGAAGCGCGCCGGGCGCTGGCAGATGATCCTGCCGCCGGCCTTTCACACGGCACTGCTCAGCGGTGGCAGTGGTCGCGACAGTAAACTGCCCTGGGTCGCGCTCGGCGTGGCGTGGCTGTTGACCGTGCTCGCGCTGTTGGGCCCGGGTTGGGAACGCGTCGAGCAAACCAGCCAGAAACCCGCGGACCCGTTGGTGGTGGTTCTTGAACTGACCCCGGAAATGCTCGCCACCGACGTCACGCCCAACCGACTCGAACAGGCACGACGCAAGCTGCTTGACCTGCTGCAGATCCGCAGCGACGCGCAAACCGCCATCGTCGTCTACGCCGGCAGTGCCCACACGCTGGTACCGCTGTCAGATGATCTTTCCACCAGCCGCAACCTGTTGGATGCACTGAAACCGTCGTTGATGCCTGAACCCGGTCATCGCGCCGATCTTGCGGTGCTCAAGGCCCTGGCGCTGCTCGAACAGGCGGCTTTGGGCGACGGCCGGATCCTGCTGATTGGTTCGTCCCTGACCGAACCAGAGCGGCTGGGCATCCGTCGCGCGCTGAACGGCAAATCGACTCAGTTCCTGATGCTCGGCATCGGCACCGCCGAAGGCTCGCCGATCACCCAGGAGGACGGCAGCTTCCTCAAGGATGAACAAGGCGCCATTCTCGTGCCGCGCCTCGACGAGCCCGGCCTGAAAGGTTTTGCCAACGACCTGGATGGGCGCTATCGCCAGGCGCGCCTGGACGATAGCGACCTGCACGCCCTTGGCCTGCTCGACGGTCCACGCAATTTGCGCAACGACGGTCAGACCTTGCGCCTCGATACCTGGGCCGACCAGGGTTACTGGCTGCTGCTGCCACTGTTGCTGCTCGCGGCCTGCGCAGGACGTCGTGGTTGGTTGCTGTGTCTGCCGCTGCTATTCGCGCTACCGCAACCCGGCTATGCCTTCGACTTCGCTGACCTGTGGCTGCGTCCTGATCAACAAGGCGTGCAATTGATCAAGCACAAGCGTCCGGCCGAGGCCGCCCGGCGCTTCGAAGACCATCAGTGGCAAGGCGTGGCGCTCTATGAAGCCGGAGACTACGCCGGCGCCGCCGAGCGGTTCGCTGAAGGCAACGATGCCCATGCCCACTACAATCGGGGCAACGCCCTGGCCAAAAGTGGTGAGCTGGAGGCCGCCCTGGACGCTTATGAACAGGCACTGGAACGTCAACCTGATTTGCGTCCGGCACTGACCAACAAGGCGCTGGTGGAACGTCTGCTCAAGGAGAAAAACACTCCACCCGCTCCTGAGCCAGACGCAGCCAGCAACGCCCGGCCCGAAGCCGAATCGCAGGAACCACCGCCCGGTGCTGCTGCCCAACCCTCGAGCAGCGACGATGGGCAACCGCCCAGCCCGGGTGAGCAACAACCGCCCACCACACCGCCGAAACCGGGGACCAACGAAGTACCAGGCAGCGAACTGGGTGACGAACAACACACCACACCACCCTTGCGCCCGGCCACCGACGGCATCGAAGGTGAACAGCGCCAGGCACTGGAGCAGTGGCTGCGGCAGATTCCGGATGACCCTGGTGAACTGCTCAGGCGCAAATTCTGGTACGAACAGCAACAACATCAGGATCAGGAAGAAACTCGATGACCCGCTTCACCGTTTTATTGCTCGCGCTGTTGCATGGCCTGTTGTTCTGCACCGCCCAGGCGCAGGCAGCAGAGCTGGTCGCCAGTGTGGACCGCAGTCGCCTCAGCTCAGGCGAGACGGTCGAGCTGACCCTGGAATCCACCGATGTCACCCAGTTCGGCAAACCCGACCTGGCACCGCTGGAGCCGTTGTTCGAAGTGCGCGGCACGCGCCAGGTCAACCAGTTGAACACCTTAAGCGGCGAAAACCAGGCCGCCACGCGCTGGATCGTCACCCTCCTGCCCCGGCAAAACGGCAGCGTGGTGATACCGGCACTGCAACTGGGCGAACTGCAGAGCCAGCCGATCGCCCTGCAAGTGGTCGAGAGCGAGACACCGGACAACCCGAACAAACGGGCCCCGGTGTTCATCGATGCCAGCCTCGATCAAACCAGTGTTTACGTACAGGCCCAGGCGGTCCTGACCCTGCGTATCTACCATTCGGTGTCGCTGTACGACGACAGCAGCCTGCCACCCTTGCAGATACCTGACGCACGTATCGAACAATTGGGCGACTCACGCACCTACGAAAAAGACATCGATGGTCAGCGCCACGGCGTGATCGAAATGCGCTATGCGATCTACCCGCAACACAGCGGCGAACTGATCATTCCGGCGCAGGTCTTCAACGCCGCGCTGGTCGATGCGCAACCGACACAGGACGCCACCCAAGGGCCGAAATCCGGCAAGCTGATGCCCGTCACCTCGACCGAATTGCTGTTGACGGTCAAGGCCAAACCCATCACCTATCCGGCCGACGCACCCTGGCTGCCCGCACGCAGCCTGAGCCTGAGCGAGAGCTGGAACCCGGAGCCGGATCACACCCAGGTCGGCGATTCACTGACCCGCAGTCTGACGGTGGAGGCCGAAGGCTTGTCCAGCACCCAACTGCCACCGCTGCCCGGCACCGATGTCGGCGGCTTGCGCCGCTATCCGGATCAACCGGTGCTCGGCAACCAGAACAGCGAACGCGGCCTGGTCGGCAGCCGTGAAGACCGCGAGGCCCTGGTGCCGACAAGGACCGGCGCCATCGAGCTGCCCACTGTCGATGTGGTCTGGTGGAACACCTTCGAAGACCATCTGGAACACAGCAGCCTGCCCGCGCGCACCTTGCACGTGGCGGCCAATCCGAGCCTGGTGGTCGACACCCCGGCCAGCGCCTCACCGGTCGATGCCAGCGCCGACAGCGAAACGCTCTGGCGCTGGAAGCTCAGCACCTTGATTCTGGCCTGCACCACCCTGCTCGGCTTCGGCCTCTGGTGGCGTGGCCGCTGGCAACCGGCGGTGGCGCGCGCCGCTCAAACCGGCCCGAGCCCGCGCACCGTACTCGACGACCTCAAGCGCGCCTGCCAGGCCAACGACTCCCACGCCACCCGCCAGGCCCTCGACGCCTGGGCCCGGCAACAGCCGGAAACCCTGGCCGACATGGCCGCCCGCTTCGTGCCGCTGTCCAACGCCCTCGACGGCCTGAACGGCGCGCTGTACAGCGAAACCGGCCAGTACTGGCAAGGTGACGAGTTGTGGCGGGTGATCAAGGCGATCCCGATTGCCGAACGGGTGCAGGATCCGGTGGGTGATAGTGGGTTGCCGCCGCTTTATCCGAAGTAAAATCAAAAGATCGCAGCCTGCGGCAGCTCCTACAGGTTATCCGCCGTGTAGGAGCTGCCGCAGGCTGCGATCTTTAACGCCTTTCAGCCATTCACAATGAACCCGTCAACAGGTCAGGCGTGTACTTTCCAAAGCACATTGTCGCCCTCTCCAGGCGCCCACTCCTCTACGTGTGCCGTATGTGCCTGAATGCAGGACCAGTTCTGTCCGACGTGGCCCACCACGTCATTTTTCGCATACACAGTACCCAGCTTCCACGCCGGATACTCGCCCCCGCCACCCAGAGTTCTGACGCTCAGGACGTTACTGGACAACGAAAGCTTGTTGTTCAGGTCGCGGGCTTTCACCGCGTAACGGTATTGGGTGTCGGGTGAGAGGTCAGAGTCGTCAAACGAGGTCTGAGCGGCGCTCACGGATTTGATGTGAATGCCGTCCCGTTCGATCAGGTAATCCATTATTGGCGCACTGCCGGCGGAGGCACCCCACATCAGGCTGATGCTTTGCGCAGTCTGGCTCATGCTGTGCAGGTTCGTCGGTGCGGTAGGTCCCTCTCCACCTTCTGGCAAGGTGTGCACTTGAATTGGCCGGCTCGACGCCGAGACATTGCCGTTATCATCGACTGCGCTGATGGCATAGTTGTACTGGGTTTCAGGCGCCACGCCGTTATCTGCAAAAGCAAGATTCGGAGTGTCCACATGAACCAAAAAGCTTCCGTTACGCAAAATGCGGTAGGAAGCGATCGGAAACGGGCCGGTTGCTGCATTCCATTGCAACAGTACCTGCTTGTCAGTGACCTTGACTGCGGCCAGTCCGGTCGGTGTATCGGGAAGTTCACCCCCGCCATCCGGTGGCAGAAAATTCAGATCAATCACTTGGTAAAAAGCCATCGAAGTGTTGGCAACTTCCCAAACCGCCAGACAGACCTGGTACCCATCCCGTTTCGGCAATGGGACGGCATGCGTGGTGGGTGAAGTGGGCAACATTTGCTCGCCATGGGCCCAATGCGGTTGCAGGTTGATTTGCGCTGTGTAAAACGGTACATCTTCAAACTGGCTGCGCGACAAGACCTCGTCAGGATCCCAATCTGCCTTCGTCATGAAATAGTTCCAGCGCCGAGTAGCGTGCTTCGCGCTGAAATGCCAGGAAATATCCAGCGTTTCGCCACCTCTCACATCATGTTTTTGCCAGTGACTTCCTGGTTCATCCAATAATGCGCCGGTCAGTTGATCCGCACTGGCAATTTTTCCATCCGGAGGTGGTGGGACGTTGGCTACATCATCTTTTGCAAAAGCATCTACCACTCCGCCGGAGGTGAGCGGAAAAAATTTTCCGGACTCGCGTTGATTCAAGGCCCCTTCGTCCAGTCGCCCCGCAAGCCATTCGAAATGAGCCCGTGAAGAGGGGGAAAAAACGTGGCCATGTTTCGGACTGTTACTTCTACTGATAGCGTTCGGGCGATCCTGTGACATAGTGTTTCTCCATTAAGGTAGCTTCGATAATCTTCGAATCACATGTAACGCCCTAACCACTTCAGGCACCGCACGACCTACCTCGCCTCCCTTCTGTTGAAAGGCACATCCTGTCGCTTGCACCGCAAGGCTCCATGCTCGAATCCATTAAATACCCGGCTCGCTAGAACGCCTACTGACAGATCTGACAGTAGGGACAGACGGTCGCAAGTTTTCCTGCCGACTGAACACGATTTCAAAGGACCCAACGCGAACGCATGCGACAAAGCGCAGCCCGTCATCATCAGGCTCCGGACACCGACCTCTCGCTGTCGAGATAGAACTCAGTGTCCAGATGAATGGTTTGTAAAAAAGTACTGTCGTGAGAGACCACGATCAATGCCCCTTGATACTGATTGAGCATTTGCTCCAGCGCGATTCGACTGGGCAAGTCCAAATGGTTGTCTGGTTCGTCCAGCAACAGCAATTGTGGTGGCCGCCGTGCATACAACTGCGCAGCGAGCGCTATTTTCAGGCGTGCGCCGCCACTCAACTGGCAGGTCTTGAGCATCGCACGGTCAGCATCAATCCCCATCTGCGCCAAGCGGGTTCGTGCCTCGGCTTCGGGCAACTCAGGATTGCTCTCGTAGAGCCATTGCACCGCCGTGCGTTCGGGATACTGCAATCCGGCGTGTTGATCCAGCCAGCCGACATGGCAACTGCGGATGAGTTCGCCTTCGCGCACCGGCAGTTGGCCGGCGATCACTCGCAACAGGGTCGACTTGCCGCTGCCATTGGCGCCCAGGATTGCCATGCGCATAGGCCCCGTCAACGTCAGATTGATCGGTGCCGCGTAACCGAACGGGAGGATGAGGTCGTTGAGCTGCACAATCAGCTTGCCATTGGGCACTACGCTTTCCGGAGACAACATCATGCGTTGAATGTCCGGTGCACACCGCGCACGGGCCTCGGCGATCCGTTGTTGCTGCTGTTCCCGGGTCACCTGTTGATTGAGGCGCAATCTTCCCTGACTGTTTTCGCTGCGCTCTTTCTGGGCATTGGTGATGAGTTTGGTCTGGCTACCCTCTCGAGCCTGACGGTCACCGCGGGCATTACGCCGTTGCTGACGCTCCATCTGCACGACCATCTCACGTTGCTCACGCTTGGCTTGCGCCCGCTCCCCTTGCAATGCCGACTGGAACGACTGCTGCTCCTGCTCGCGTGCCGCCGCATACTGACTGTAGTTGCCGCCATAAACCGCCAGCCCCTTGGGTGAAAGCTCGACAATTTCGTTGACGTGTTCCAGAAGGCTACGGTCGTGGCTGATCAACACCAGGCCATTGGGCCAGCGCTCGATCTGCTGCGCAAGCTTTTGCTGCTGATCAATATCCAGGTGGTTGCTGGGCTCATCCAGAATGAGCCAGTCGGCCCTCGATAGCCACGCCCCCAGCAGCGCCACCCGTTGCCGCTCGCCACCACTGAGTGCGTCGGTGCGCGTGTCGGCATTCAAGTGACCGAGGCCGATCTGCTGCAGTTGCGCCTCAAGGCGTGTGGCGCAATCCCAATGATCGACTGCCAGCGCATGGTCGTCATCGTCGACGCTACCTTGGGCAATGCGCGCAAGCGCCGCCAGAATATGGTCGACCCCGGCCAGCGCGGCGACGCTGGGATAGCGCTCGGGTTCAAGTAATTGCGCCACGGCGTAAACCCGCCCTTCGCGACGGACGATGCCGCTGGTGGGCAGTTGCTCCCCTGTCAGGAGCCGGCCAAGCAAGGACTTGCCACAGCCATTGGCGCCCACGATGCCCGTGGCCCTGGTACTGAAGGTGTGGTTCAAGTGATCGAACTGAACGCGCCCGTCGGGCAGGTTGAACGACACTTGATCAAGTTGCAGTAACCGTTGAGTCATGACACTTCCTTGAATAATCGACCCGATGGGCAGCGCATCACTCCCTGATGATGCGCAACAGCACCCGGCGGATGGGCGATGACCGTAAACACGGCGCCTGCCCACATTTGAAAATGACCTTCGAACAGCATGCCGGCCCTGATCGACGCAGAGAGGTCTTGTGTCAACCTCAACAGCAGACGTCCCAAGGGCAATGTACCTTGACCAGGCGCCCCCCTCTACCAACAACAGGTTCGAAAGATCGCAGCCTGCGGCAGTTCCTACATTGGGTATGCGCATATCCTGTAGGAGATGTCGCAGGCTGTTTTTTTTGCCTTCTGCATTCCCGACCTTTTGCCAGTAAACTCTCTGCCCTTTCGCCGCCTTCATTTTTCCCGCGGCCATTACCCATTTTGTAGCGGAGTCCGCCTTGCGCTTGTTTCACACCTCCGACTGGCACCTCGGGCAGAACCTGCACGGCCAGGATCGCGATTTCGAACACGGCTGTTTTCTCGAGTGGCTGTTGCGCCAGCTGCAACTGGATCAACCGGATGTGCTGTTGATCGCCGGTGATATCTTCGACACGGTCAATCCGCCGGTCAAAGCCCAGGAACGCCTCTATGACTTCATTGTCAGCGCCCATGAACAGCAGCCATCGCTGACCATCGTGATGATCGCCGGCAACCACGATTCCGGCTCGCGGATCGAACTGCCCGCACCGTTGATGCGGCGCTTGCGCACCCATGCGCTGGGCCGAGTTCTGTGGCTGGATGACGGGCAACTGGATGCCGAGCGACTGTTGCTGCCATTGCCCGATGCCAGCGGCAACATCGCCGGCTGGTGCCTGGCGCTGCCATTCCTGCGCCCGGCGGAAGTCACCGGTGCGCATTTGGGCGACAACTATTTGCGCGGGATCGGTCAGGTGCACGAGTGGCTGATCGAAGCGGCCAACGCCAAGCGCCAACCGGGGCAGGCACTGATTGCCATCAGCCACGCGCACATGGCCGGCGGCTCGGTGTCGGAAGACTCCGAGCGCAGCCTGATCATCGGCAACGCTGAAGCCCTGCCCGCCAGCCTGTTCGGGCCGAGCATCAGCTATGTCGCCCTCGGTCATTTGCACAAGCCGCAGAAGGTCAACGGCGAGGAGCGCATCCGCTACAGCGGCTCGCCGATTCCGCTGTCGTTCTCCGAGATCGGCTATCAGCACCAGATTCTCGACATCAAGCTCGACGGCGAAACCCTGCTCAGCGTCGAGCCGAAACTAATCCCTCGCGCGGTCAACCTGCAACGCATCGGCCCGGCGCCATTGAGCGAGATCCTGCTGCAACTGGCGGACCTGCCGAACATCGACCTGTTGGCCGACATCCAGCGTCAGCCATGGCTGGAGGTGCGGGTGCGCCTCGACGAGCCGCAGCCCGATCTGCGCAATCAAGTGGAAACCGCCCTGCAAGGCAAGGCCGTGCGCCTGGTGCGCATCGCCGCCGAATACGCCGGCAACGGCGGCGGTGACGGTGCCGAGGAAGGCAGCACGCTGATCGAACTGGACCAGCTCACGCCTCAGGAACTGTTCAGCCGCGCCTGGCAGGACAACTACGGCAGCGAGGTCGACGAGCAGACCCTCAAGGACTTTGCCGAGCTGTTGCAGGACGTGCAGATGGAGAGCGAACAGCCATGAAAATCCTCGCGATCCGCCTGAAGAACCTCGCCTCCCTGGCCGGGCCGTTTGAAATCGACTTCATCGCCGAACCCCTGGCCAGTGCCGGACTGTTCGCCATCACCGGCCCCACCGGCGCTGGCAAAAGCACCTTGCTCGATGCCTTGTGCCTGGCGCTGTTTGGCGCCGTACCGCGCCTGAACAACACCGGCCGTGACGCCAAGGTGCCGGACGCCGACGGCGAGATCGGTACCGGTGACCCGCGAACCCTGCTGCGTCGCGGCACGGGTGAAGGCTATGCGGAAGTGGATTTCGTCGGTGTCGACGGCCGCCGTTACCGCGCCCGCTGGGAAGCCAATCGCGCTCGGGACAAGGCAGGCGGCAAGCTACAGGCCAGCCGCCAGAGCTTGCGTGACATCGATCAGGATCAATTGCTCGCCAGCCAGAAAGGCGAATACAAGACTCAGCTCGAAGCCGCGCTGGGCCTGAATTTCGAACAGTTCACCCGCGCGGTGATGTTGGCGCAAAGCGAGTTCAGCGCCTTCCTCAAGGCCGACGACAACGACCGCAGCGAATTGCTGGAAAAACTCACCGACACCGCGCTCTACACCCGCCTCGGCCGTCGGGCCTTCGACAAGACCAAGGAAGCCCGCGAGGCCCACAAACTGCTGCAGGATCAGGCCAGCGGCGTGACGCCGCTGGCGCCCGAAGCCCGCGCGGAACTGGATCAGCGTTTCAACGAAGCTCAGCAGCAACTCAAGGCCCGACAGGCTCAACTCAAGCAGCTTGAACTGCAGGACACCTGGCTCAAGGACCTGCGTCGCTTGCAGGACGAGCATCTGGCCGCCAGCGAACAACTGCTATCGGCCCAGACTCACTGGGAAGCCCTGACCAGCGAGCGCTTGAGGCTCACCCGCCTCGAACAGTTGGGTCCGCAACGGCACCAGTTCGCCCGTAAAGCCGAGGTCGACGGACTGCTGACGCCGTTGGCGGCGCACATTGCCTTGCATGCGCAGCAACATGGCGAACTCGGCGAGCGTCAGACGCAGCTCGAGCAACAGCTTAGCGACGCCCGGATCGCGTTGAACGAAGCGCAACAACGGCAAACCGCCAGCGCGCCGTTACTGCGCCAGGCCTTCGAAGCGCAAAGCACCCTCGCCCGCCTCGCCAAGGACACCGCCCTCAGTGCCGAGGCAAAGCAAAATGCCGAGCAGGCCTGCGGCCAGGGCCAGAGCACGATTCAGACCTTGCTCGATCAGCAAACCCGTGGCGCCGGGGACTTGCAGCGCATTGCCACCGAGCTGGAGCAAAGCACTCATCTGGCACCGTTGAGCGATGCCTGGAATGCCTACCGCGATCGCCTGCAACAGTTGATGTTGATCGGTAACCGGTTGAATCAGGGCCAGGCCGAACTGGCCAACCTCGAGCAAAACGCCACGAGCGCCGAACAAACGCTCAGCGCACAGAAGCAGCAACTGGAGGTGCTGTTCAAGGAGGCCGGCGCCGAACCGGATGCCGTCGCCGAGCAGATCGGCATTCTGGGCAGTCTGTTGCAGGACAACCGCAAACAACTGCGCGCCGTCGAAGACCTTGCACGCTTGTGGGCCAGCCAGCAGGACCTGGACCAGCGCGGCACCGAGCTGCAGCAACGCCAGCTCACCGCGCAGCAGGAACGTGAACGCCTGACCCAGGACGGGGTCAAGGCCAAGGCTGATCTGAGCGTTGCCGAACAGACCCTCAACGTCACTCGCGAACTGCTGGAGCGTCAGCGTCTGGCGCGCAGTGCCAGTGTCGAAGAGCTGCGCGCGCAATTGCAGGATGACCAGCCATGTCCGGTGTGCGGCAGCAACGAGCATCCGTATCATCAGCCGGAAGCCCTGCTGCAGAGCCTCGGCCGTTTTGATGAAAGCGAACAGGCCAACGCCCAGAAGGCCGTTGACCTGCTCAAGGAAAAACTCACCGACCTGCGTGCCGAAGTCGGCGGGTTGATCGCCCAACAAAAGGAACTGCTGCAACAGCAGGAGCATCTGGCGACCCAACAGCAAGCCCTCGCCCCAAGTCTGGAAGCGCATCCGCTGGCTGCCCAACTGCTGAATCAGGACGCCGTCAAACGCGACGCCTGGCTCACCCAGCAAAACAGCCAGCTCAACCAGAGCATCAGCCAGGACGAGCAACGGCAGAGCGCGCTACTCACCCTGCAACAGGATGCCGCACGCCTGACCCAGCAACTGCGCCATGCCGAAACCGCGCACCAGCAAGCGACCCAGCACCTGGGCAACCAGCAACGCGAGCTGGGCAACGACCGTCAGCGCCTGGACGAAGAGCTCAGCGCATTCGCCAATCTGCTGCCAGCTGAAACCCTGCAGGCGCTGCGCGTCGAACCGGCCGCGACCTTCATGCAGCTCGACCGGCAGATCGCCGAGCGCCTGGCGCAACTGGAACAACAAAAGGAAGAACTGGCCGAGCAACAACAGCGCCAGCAAAACCTGGAGAAGGAACAAGACCGCCAGCAAAGCCGCGTGCAGCAATTGCAGGCCGCCGAACAGCAGTTCACCGGGCTGGCCGAGCAGCAACAGGCAAGCCAGCACACGCTCGGGCAATTACTCGGCGAACACAGCAGCGCCGAGCATTGGCAGCAGCAACTGGAACAGGCCGTGGAACAGGCGCGCAGCGCCGAAACCAGTACCGCGCAGGTGCTGCAAAGTGTCCTCACGCAGTCTGTGCAACTCGCCGCCGAGCTCAAGGCCCAGCGGGAGCGCTTGCACGCACTGGAAGGCGAAGAACGTGAACTCGCCGGTAAGATCGGCGACTGGCGTGCCCGCCATCCCGAGCTGGATGACGGCGGCCTCGAAGACCTGCTGCGGGTTGACGACACTCAGGTCAGCGAACTGCGCCAGCGCTTGCAGCACAGCGAAAAAGCCATCGAACAGGCCAGCGTCCTGGTGCAGGAGCGCGACAAGCGCCTGCTCGATCATCAGGCGCAACAGAACGGCAACCTCGATGCCGAGCAATTGGCCACCGCGCTGGTCGACCTGCAGAACCTCGCCGCCACCGGCGAGCAACACTGCGCCGAACTGCGCGCCGAACAGGCTGAGGATCAGCGCCGGCAGAACGCCAATCAGGCCCTGGCGCAGCGGATTGCCGACGCCTACAGCGAATACCAGCGCTGGGCACGCCTGAATACGTTGATCGGCTCCGCCACCGGCGACACTTTCCGCAAGATCGCCCAGGCCTACAACCTCGACCTGCTGGTGCATCACGCCAACGTGCAATTGCGCCAACTGGTGCGCCGCTATCGCCTCAAGCGCGGCGGCAGCATGCTCGGCTTGCTGGTGATGGACACTGAAATGGGCGACGAACTGCGTTCGGTGCATTCGCTGTCCGGTGGCGAGACCTTCCTGGTGTCGCTGGCACTGGCCCTTGGTCTGGCGTCGATGGCGTCGAGCACGCTGAAAATCGAATCGCTGTTCATCGACGAAGGTTTTGGCAGCCTCGATCCGGAATCCCTGCAACTGGCCATGGACGCCCTCGACGGCTTGCAGGCCCAGGGCCGCAAGGTCGCGGTGATTTCCCACGTACAGGAAATGCATGAACGGATTCCGGTGCAGATCCAGGTCCGTCGCCAGGGCAATGGCCTGAGCACCCTGGAGGTGAAATGAACACACTGTATTCCTTCCGCCGCTGCCCGTATGCCATGCGTGCACGCATGGCCCTGCGCTACTCGGGAGTGGCCGTGGACATCGTCGAAGTCAGCCTGAAGGCCAAGCCCGCCGAAATGCTCGCGCTGTCGGGCAAAGGCACGGTGCCGGTACTGAGCGCCGATGGCCGGGTGATCGACGAAAGCCTCGACATCATGCGCTGGGCCCTGGCACAGGATGATCCGCAAGACTGGCTGCTCAAGGATGATCCTGTGGCAGCGGCGCAAATCGCCCCGCTGATCGAACAGAACGATCTGGTGTTCAAGGTGCACTTGAATCGCTACAAGTACGCCGAGCGTTATCCCGAGCAGCCGATGGAGGTTTATCGCGCCGAAGGCGAGGTATTTCTGCAAAGGCTGGATGAGTTGCTGGAGGGACGCGACTACTTGCTGGCCAGCCATCCAAGCCTGGCCGATGTGGCCTTGATGCCCTTCGTGCGCCAGTTCGCCCATGTCGACCGCGACTGGTTCGCGCAGACACCGTATCGGCGTTTGCAGGATTGGTTGCAGCGGTTTCTGGAGTCGGACTTGTTTACCGGTGTGATGCGCAAGTAAGCCCCCTCGCCACAAAAGCCCTCATCGACAGCAGGCTTCAGGCCAACACCTCACACATCCCGATCGCCGAGCAATCGACCTGGAACGGCCCGAAAACCACGCCTTCATTCCTGATCGGTGGATTGCCGGCCAACACCCCCTGGGCACTGGCGCTTTCGATGCTGCGGGCAATGTTGTGGTTGGCTTCGATGGCCCGTGCCACCGAGCCTGCCGAGCCCTGTCCGATCCCCAGCAGGGAGGATCCGTTGGTCATGAACGCCAGGAAGGCAATGACCCAAAGTCTGTGCCCTTTCATGCGCCGGCGACCCCTGCGAGTTCAGCCTGAGCTGAAAGGCTGACAACCAGCACCATGGCCAGGTAAAGACCGATCGCCACATAGGCGCCATGTTTGGCAGAAGTGAGAATTGTGCTGGCCATGATGTTCTCCGCAGGCATGTTTCAATGCCCACAGAATCGATCAAAAAAGCCTGGATAACCACTCAGGGTTATCCATAGTAACCATCAACTTCATTGATC
Source organism: Pseudomonas sp. 05L36 (assembly GCF_056398125.1). NCBI lineage: Bacteria > Pseudomonadati > Pseudomonadota > Gammaproteobacteria > Pseudomonadales > Pseudomonadaceae > Pseudomonas > Pseudomonas sp. 05L36. Next base: position 99,250 of record NZ_JBFTOU010000022.1, read on the forward strand.
ATTAAGCCAGACTATTTCAGTCTTCAATAAAACTGATCAAGCGCTCGCGCGCAGCATCCGGCTCACCCGGAACAGGCTCGGCTGCCGATAAAATGGGGGTGGAATAGAGAAACAGAAGAACCAATGCCAGACGCGTCACCATGCTGCCGATCCTTGCCGTGAGGAGGAGTCAAAAAATCAGCGTCAATTTAAACGTATGGCGATGTGATATCAAGCGCGACATTAATGGCAAAATGATACTGTCGTAAATGCGTTATGCAGGAGCGACATCACTCTGATCGTTTCCGACACTCGGGTTTTCAACACAAGTGTCTTCGATCATCAGTGACTTCGCTCCTGCATAAAGGCAGGGGTAAACGCTCAGGCTTGGGTTTTGTGATCCAGCGCGGCGTAGAAGTTGGCGCTCTGTTGCAGGTACTTCTGGGTGTAGCTCTGGGTGTGGGCTTTTTTGTCGCTGATTTCAACGTTGGCACTGGCTGGCAGCGCAACGGTGGCAGAAATGGCGGAAGCGGCGATAACAGAGAAGATGTTGAAGTTCATGGCGGTATTCCTCGGATTCAGTTGGCTTGCTTGCCCGGTGGGGCCGTGAAGCAAACTTAACCCTCGAGGGTCCGTGCCTTGAAATGCTTTGTAGCAGTACCAGATATCAGCGCCATTGATAAAAGCAGGCAGGCCCCATCAACCGGGGCCTGCGGCTTATTGACGCAGCAGAAACCTGAGATCGCTCGGGGCGTCCATCGGCAGTTTTTGCACGGTCTTGCCCAGCAGACCAGTCTTGGCATCGCGTTCGACGACGACAATCTGGTTGCTCTTCTGGTTGGCGATCAACAGGAATCTGCCGCTCGGATCGAGGCTGAATTCCCGCGGATGATCGCCCTCCACCGCCCGACGTTGCAGCTCACTGAGGTGGCCGGTCGCCGGATCGATGGCAAACACCAACAGTTGATTGGCCGTGCCACGGTTGCTGACGTAGAGGAACTTGCCGTCAGCCGAGGCATGCAACGCCGCCGCAGCCTTGTCCGAGACCGGTTGCCCGGCAGCCAGATCGACCATCTGCGTCTGCTTGAGTTGGCCGTCGTGGTAATCGAACACCGCCACCTGGGCGCTCATTTCCATGGTCAGCCAGGCGTGTTTGCCATCGGCGCTGAACAGCAGATGACGCGGTCCGCTACCGGGCGGCAGTTGCACGAATGCCGGGGTCGCCGGAGTCAATGGTAGTTCGGGGTTGGCCTTGGGGTCGAAGCGATAGGCAAACACCTTGTCGGCGCCCAGGTCGTTTGCGAACACGTATTGGCCATCCGGCGACGGGATCGTCGAATGCACGTGGGCCGAGGCCTGGCGCTCGGGATTGACCCGGCTCGCCGGGTGGCTGCTCATCTGCACCACCGGTTTGAGCTTGCCATCGACCGCCACCGGCAATACCGCGAGGGTGCCGCCCGGGTCCTCGGCCACCGAGTAATTGCTGACAAACAGATGGCTGCCATCGGTGCTGAGGCTGGAATGGGTGGGCTCGTTGCCCAGGCTTTGTACCTGGCTGATCAGGCTCAGCGCATGGGTCTTGGGATCGATCGCGAAACTGCTGACGCGCCCTACCGGATCGGTCTGGCCCGGGCCGTTTTCGTTGACCACGAACAGGTGTCGCTGATCCTTCGACAGGGTCAGCCACGAAGGGTTTTCGCTCTTGATCACTTGCAGGGGCCTGGCATCGATCTGCCCGGTGCTGCTGTCGAAAGCCAGGCGGTAGATGCCCTGGCTTTGACCGGCGGTGTAGGAGCCCACCAGCAGCTGATAGTCATCGGCGGATGCGACCTGGACGCCCATGGCGCCGATGCTGCCGGCCATCAACAGTGGCCAGAGGTTACGCATCTTCCTGGTCGTCATCTTCGTTGTCACCGCTGATGACATCACCCAGGCACACCAAACGGTGTTCACCCGAGTCACCGGTGATCAACCAGCTTTGCAGCGTGGTGTCGAAGGTCGCGGCCTGGATCTGCGCCGGGGTGAACTCCCAGTGTTTGGCCGCACGGCCATCCATGCATTCAATGTGCAGGTTATCGAACTCGTCGAGGGCGAATTCGAAGGCATGCAGCCCGTCGATTTCGACCATTCCGCAGTGTTCGAGGGCATTGAGCAAGGTGTCGGTTGGGGCAGTCATGGCAATCAATCTTTGAATGGGAAAGACGCAATGATAGCTCATGCACCACCTCCCCTGTAGGAGCGAGCTTGCTCGCGATGGCGGCAGTCCAGTCGATTTAAATGTTGACTGATGTTCCGCTATCGCGAGCAAGCTCGCTCCTACAGGGATTGTGCTTGTCTGTTACAACGCCTCACGCGATGGCTGCCCATCCACCAGTCGCTGGATGCGCAGCGGATTGCCGTTCTTCAGCGCGTCCGGCAGCAAATTGTCCGGATAGTTCTGGAAGCACACCGGGCGCAGGAAACGATCGATGGCCAGTGTGCCCACCGATGTACCGCGCGCATCGGACGTTGCCGGGTAAGGCCCGCCGTGGACCATCGAATCGCAGACTTCCACTCCCGTCGGATAGCCATTGAGCAGGATGCGTCCGACCTTCTGCTCAAGCAACGCCGTCAGTCCGGCAAACTGTTCGAAATCTTCCGGCTCGCCAATGACGGTGGCGGTCAACTGGCCGTGCAGGCCATTCAAGGCGGCCAACAGTTGCGCATGATCCGCCACTTCAACCACCACCGTGGTCGGACCGAACACTTCCTCTTGCAACACTTCATCGCCATCGAGCAGCAGGCTGACATCGGCCCTGAACAATTGCGGCTGCGCCTGATTGCCCTGCTGCGGGTTGCCGGCCAGATGCTCGATCCCCGGATGCACGAGCAGTTTTTGCAAGCCCTGGCCGTAGCTGCTCAAGGTTCCGGCATTGAGCATGGTTTGCGCCGGCTGGTCACCCATCAACCCGGCCACTTGCTGCACAAAGGCGCTGAACGACGCTGAGCGAATGCCGATCACCAGACCGGGATTGGTGCAGAACTGGCCGCAGCCCTGAACCACCGACGCCGTGAGGTCGCGCGCGACGGTGCCGGCCCGCGCCTGCAACGCCTGGGGCAACACGATCACCGGGTTGATGCTCGACATCTCGGCGAACACCGGAATCGGTTGCGCACGGGCCGCGGCCATGTCGCACAAGGCCCGACCGCCCTTGAGCGAACCGGTGAAGCCCACAGCCTGAATCGCCGGATGCTTGACTAGCGCCTCGCCGACGCCCCCGCCATAGATCATGTTGAACACGCCGGCCGGCATGCCGGTTTTCTCGGCGGCGCGGATGATTGCGTCAGCCACCCGCTCAGCCGTGGCCATGTGACCGCTGTGGGCCTTGAACACCACCGGGCACCCGGCGGCCAGCGCCGATGCGGTATCGCCGCCTGCGGTAGAGAACGCCAGCGGAAAGTTGCTGGCACCGAACACCGCCACCGGCCCGAGGCCGATACGGTATTGACGCAGATCCGGGCGCGGCAACGGTTGACGCTCCGGCAATGCCCGGTCGATCCGTGCGCCGTAGAAATCACCACGCCGCAGCACTTTGGCAAACAGGCGCATCTGGCCGCTGGTGCGTCCACGCTCGCCTTGAATCCGGCCAGCGGGCAACGCCGTTTCGCGGCAGACCACCGCGACAAAATCATCACCGAGGGCATCCAGTTCATCGGCAATGGCCTCGAGAAACTGCGCCCGCCGCTCCGCGCTCAGCATGCGATAGGCCGGGTACGCAGCCGCCGCCGCGGTGGCCGCCGCATCGACTTCCTGCGCTGTCGCCTGAGAAAAATCCTGGGGCAAGGCCTCGCCCGTTGTCGCATCGAAACTCCGCAACTTGACGCTGCCGGCGGCGCTGCGTTGGCCGCCGATGTAGTTGTGACCAAGAATCCGGGTCATGGGTAAGTCCTCAAAGTGTGCCGACGGTGCCGGGTTCGAAAGCCGCTGCGACCGGTGCGATGCCATTGATCAATGGCGCGCCGAATTCGGCCTGGGTGATCTCGAACACGTCGCCCGGTTGCGTGCGAATGCCGTCGGCAAAGGACAGGGTCGCGGTGCCGAAGAAGTGAATGTGAACATCCCCCGGGCGCAGAAACTGGCTGTACTTGAAATGATGGAATTCGAGGTTGGCGAGGCTGTGGCACATGTTCGCCTCGCCACTGAGAAACTCGTTCTGCCACAGCACTTCGCCGTCGCGCAGGATGCGGCTGGTACCGGCCAGATGCTGCGGCAGTTCGCCGACCCGCAGTTCCGGGCCATAGCTGCAGCTGCGCAGTTTCGAGTGGGCCAGATACAGGTAGTTCTTGCGCTCCATGACGTGATCGGAGAACTCGTTGCCCACGGCAAAACCCAGGCGATACGGCTTGCCGTCGCGACCGATGACGTACAGGCCAGCGATCTCCGGCTCTTCACCGGCATCTTCGGCAAACGGCGGCAGGGGAAACGGCTGGCCCGGCCTGACGACGATGCTGCCATCGCCTTTGTAGAACCATTCCGGCTGCACACCGGCTTGATCTTCTGCCGGTTTGCCGCCCTCCACGCCCCATTTGAAGATGCGCATGGTGTCGGTCATCGCCGATTCGTCGCCACTTTGCTGGTGCATCTTGTCCCGGGCCGATGCACTGCCCAGATGGGTCAGGCCCGTGCCACTGACCAGCATGTGCGCCGGGTCCGGATGGTCCAGGGGCGGCAGGATGCGCCGTTGCGTCAGCAGTTCGGCATAGCCGTGGCTGATGCCCAGCCCCAGGCTTTGCACCTGCTGCTCAAGGCTTGCGCCCGCCTCGATCGACGCCAATGCCAGATCGCGAACGGTGCGCGCATCTTGTACTTCGCGTACCAGACCATCCTCGACCACGCCAACGCGGCGTTCGCCGTTACTCAATTCGAACTGAACCAAACGCATGAAATTTCTCCTGTTAACAATACTTCGCAACGCCGCAGAACCCCTGTAGGAGCTGGCTTGCCAGCGAATGCGATCGAACATCCAACATTCACGCTGGCTGACCCACCGCTTTCGCTGGCAAGCCAGCTCCTACAGGTCCGTATCGTGTCAAGTTCGGGAAGCCCCACGCGCACTGGCCGCAAACTCATCGGCTGGCAGAACGTGCTTGCGTTCCAGCAGGCGATAGACGAGGCCCGTCAGAATCAGGCCAAACACCATCACCCCGGAGAGGAAATACAAGCCGGACGCAAGATTGCCGGTGTACTCCTTCAACGCGCCGATCACGAATGGACCGAGGTAACCACCGAGGTTACCCACCGAGTTGATCAAGGCGATCCCTGCCGCCGCACTGGCGCCGGCGAAGAAGCGACCCGGCAAGGTCCAGAACACCGCCGTGCAGGAGAACAATGCGAATGCCACCAGGCACAACGCCGCCAGTTGCAGCACCGGCACCGACAGCCAGGCGCTGAGGAACAGGCCAATCGCACCCAGTACGTAAAGCACGGCGAGGTGGCCGTAGCGGTCGTTCAAGCGGTCGGAACTGCGTGGAATGATCAGCAGGCCAACGATCCCGAAGATGTACGGCACTGCGGAAACGAAACCGGTCACCAGGTCGCTGCCACCGAATTGCTTGATCAAGGTCGGTAGCCACAAACCCAGACCATAGATGCTCAGGGTCACCGGCAGGTAGAACAGCGCCAGCAGCAGGACGCGTTTGTCCTTGAGGGCGTGCAGCGGGTTGCCATGGCGGGTCTGGCCGTACGCGTCCAGGTCCTTTTTCAGTTCGGTGCTCAGCCAGTCCTTTTCTGCCTGGTCCATCCACTTCACTTGTTGCGGGCCGTCCGGCAGGTAACGCAGCACCGGCCAGGTCAGCAGGATCGCCGGGCAGCCGATGACGATGAACAGCCACTGCCAGCCATGCAGCCCCAACACGCCGTCCATGCCCAGCAAGCCACCGGACACCGGGCCGGTGACCATCATCGCAATGGGTTGCGACAGGATGAACAGCCCGAGGATCTTGCCGCGATGGCGCACCGGGAACCATTGGGTGATGTAGTACAGAACGCCCGGGAAGAACCCGGCTTCGGCGGCGCCGAGCAAAAAGCGCATCACATAGAAGCTGTTCGGCCCCTGGACGAAGGCCATGCCGATGGTGATGGCGCCCCACGTGACCATGATCCGCGCGAACCAGCGCCGTGCGCCGAAGCGGTCGAGCATCAGGTTGCTGGGGATCTCCAGCAGGAAGTAGCCGATGAAGAACAGCCCGGCACCAAGACCGTAGGCGGCATCGCCGAGGCCGATGTCCGCGCCCATGTGCAGTTTGGCGAAGCCCACCGCGGAGCGGTCCACATAGGCGATCAGGTACAGCAGGATCAGGAAGGGAATCAGTTTCAGCGTGATGCGACGGATAAGCCGCAGTTCCTGGCTCATGAGATCGGTCTCCGATTGTTGTTGTTATGGAACCTCGGGGGACGCCTCTCGCGAAATAGTCGCCAGGGCCATCCCTCCGTTTGAGTCGACTATATAGTATTACTATTTACTCAACAACACTTCCAAACAGCGCAATTTGAGCCTATGTTACGCCTCAGCTAGAACAATATAGTCATACAATAAGAGAATCGATCATGTCTGATAAGAAACCCACCCTGCGCTCCGCCCAATGGTTTGGCACCGCCGACAAGAACGGCTTCATGTACCGCAGCTGGATGAAGAATCAGGGCATCGCCGACCACCAGTTCCATGGCAAGCCGATCATCGGCATCTGCAACACCTGGTCGGAACTGACCCCGTGCAACGCGCACTTCCGCCAGATTGCCGAGCACGTCAAACGTGGGGTGATCGAGGCCGGCGGCTTTCCAGTGGAGTTCCCGGTGTTCTCCAACGGCGAATCGAACCTGCGCCCGACCGCCATGCTCACCCGCAACCTGGCGAGCATGGATGTCGAAGAAGCCATTCGCGGCAACCCGATCGATGGCGTGGTGCTGCTGACCGGTTGCGACAAAACCACCCCGGCCTTGCTGATGGGCGCCGCCAGTTGCGACGTGCCGGCCATCGTCGTCACCGGCGGGCCGATGCTCAACGGCAAGCACAAAGGCAAGGACATCGGCTCCGGCACCGTGGTCTGGCAGCTCAGCGAACAGGTCAAGGCCGGCACCATCAGCATCGACGATTTCCTCGCGGCCGAGGGCGGCATGTCCCGCTCGGCCGGCACCTGCAACACCATGGGCACCGCCTCGACCATGGCCTGCATGGCCGAAGCGCTCGGCACTTCCCTGCCCCAAAACGCGGCGATTCCGGCCGTGGATGCGCGCCGTTATGTGTTGGCGCACATGTCCGGCATGCGTGCCGTGGAGATGGTGCGCGAAGACTTGAAGCTGTCGAAGATCCTGACCAAAGAGGCCTTCGAGAACGCCATTCGCGTCAATGCCGCCATCGGCGGTTCAACCAACGCAGTGATCCATCTGAAGGCTATTGCCGGGCGCATTGGCGTGGAACTGGACCTGGATGACTGGACCCGTATCGGTCGCGGCATGCCGACCATCGTCGACCTGCAACCGTCCGGGCGCTTCCTGATGGAGGAGTTCTATTACGCCGGTGGCTTGCCGGCGGTGCTGCGTCGCCTCGGTGAAGCCAACCTGATCCCGAACCCGAATGCCTTGACCGTCAACGGCAAGTCCATCGGCGAGAACACCAGGGACGCGCCGATCTATGGCGAGGACGAAGTGATCCGCACCCTCGACAACCCGATCCGCGCCGATGGCGGCATCTGTGTGTTGCGTGGCAACCTGGCGCCACTCGGCGCGGTACTCAAGCCGTCCGCCGCCACGCCCGAACTGATGCAGCATCGCGGTCGCGCGGTGGTGTTCGAGAACTTCGACATGTACAAGGCACGGATCAACGATCCGGAACTGGACGTGGATGCCAACTCGATCCTGGTGATGAAAAACTGCGGGCCGAAGGGTTATCCAGGCATGGCCGAAGTGGGCAACATGGGCCTGCCGGCCAAGCTGCTGGCCCAGGGTGTGACCGATATGGTGCGCATTTCCGATGCGCGCATGAGCGGAACCGCCTATGGCACGGTTGTGCTGCACGTTGCCCCTGAAGCCGCTGCCGGTGGGCCGCTGGCCGCAGTGAAAGAAGGCGACTGGATCGAGCTCGACTGCGCCAACGGCCGTTTGCACCTGGATATTCCGGATGCCGAACTGGCCGCGCGGATGGCTGACCTGCAACCGCCGCAGAACCTGATCGTCGGTGGCTATCGTCAGCTGTACATCGACCACGTGTTGCAAGCGGACCAGGGTTGCGACTTCGACTTCCTGGTGGGTTGCCGTGGGGCTGAGGTACCGCGTCATTCGCACTGACACCACCCTCCCCCTGTAGGAGCGAGCCTGCTCGCGATGGACGTGAACGATAACGCGTGCTGTCTGAAAGCAAACGTCGTCTTGAAGTCCATCGCGAGCAAGCTCGCTCCTACAGTCGTTCGGCGCCAGTATCAAACCCGGCTCTGGCGACCATCCCTCCCGCGCCTGCTATCATGCGCGACACCTATTCGCACAGGACCGCGCCGCTCCCCATGGATTACCGCAAACCCTCCGACCGCAAAAGCATGCACTCGCGCATCGTCCAGGAACTGGGCATGCAGATCGTCTCGGGACGGTTCCTGCCGGACGACAAACTGCCCGCCGAAGCGCTGTTGTGCGAAGAATATGCGGTCAGCCGGCCGGTGCTGCGTGAAGCCACCCGAGTCCTGGTTGCCAAAGGCCTGGTGTATTCCCGTCCGCGGGTCGGGACTGTGGTCAAGCCGCGCAAGGACTGGCACATGCTCGACCCGGACGTGCTGCACTGGTTGATGCAAAGCAGCCCGCAGAATCAGTTTTTCGACCTGCTGACCAGTGTGCGCAGCATCATCGAACCGGCCGCTGCCGCCCTCGCCGCGCAATTCGCCACGGATGCAGACATCGCGTCCATCGGTGAAGCCTACCAGCGCATGGAAGCTGCACCGACGCCGGAGGCGCTGTTGCAGCCGGACCTGGACTTCCACAGTCGCATCGCCGATGCCACGCACAACGACTTACTGGCCAACCTGTGCAACATGCTCTCGGTGGCCATCGCCGAAGCATTGAAACATTCGAACCAGCGGCCGAACCTGCATGAACTGGCGCTGCCACGGCACAAGGCAATCCTGACCGCCATCGAGAATCGTGATGCATTGGGTGCGCGACATGCGACGCTGGTGCAGTTGGATGATGCGCGCAGTGCGTTGAATGTCGTATTGGGCACAGATCCCGCCTGACCACCACAATACCTGTAGGAGCTGGCTTGCCAGCGAAAGCGGTAGTCAGTCGAAAGTGATGTTGGCTGCGCCGCCGTCTTCGCTGGCAAGCCAGCTCCTACAGGGGTTATGCGATCTTGAGATGTAAAAAAGCCGCAACCCTGAGGTTGCGGCTTTCTGGTTTCAGCGATCGATCAGTGGGCGAACAACGAGTTGCCCTTCTGCCCCGCCAGTTTTTCCGGCTTGATCAGGAACCGCGCCAGTGCCGGCAACAGCCACAGCGCACCGAACATGTTCCACAACAGCATGAAGGTCAGCATCAGACCCATGTCGGCCTGGAACTTGATGGCCGAGAAGATCCAGGTGCACACGCCGATGGCCAGGCACAGACCGGTGAACAGCACCGCCTTACCGGTGGACTTCAGCGTCTGGTAGTACGCTTCTTGCAGCGGCAGGCCGGCACGCAGGAAGCTTTCCAGGCGGCTGTAGATGTAGATGCCGTAGTCCACGCCGATCCCCACCCCGAGCGCCACGACCGGCAGGGTCGCCACTTTCACGCCGATGCCCATGAAGGCCATCAGGGCGTTGCCGAGTACCGACGTCAGCACCAGCGGCAGCACGATGCACAAGGTCGCCGCCCACGAACGGAAGGTGATCATGCACATGACCGCGACGCAGATGTACACCAGAACCAGGATGGTCAGCTCGGACTTCTTGATCACCTCGTTGGTGGCCGCCTCGATCCCGGCGTTACCGGCAGCGAGGATGAACTCCAGGCCTTCCTTGTTGTTTTCCCTGGCGAACGCCTGCACCGCATGTACCGCGCGATCCAGGGTCTCGGCCTTGTGATCGTTGAGGAACACCAGCACCGGCGCCAGGGAGCAGCTGTTGTTGTACAGGCCGTCAGCGCGGGCAATGGAGTTGTTCAGCACATCAGGGTTACGCGACAGGGTTTCCCATTTCAGGTTGCCCTCGTTCATGCCCTTGATCATTTGCTTGGACACTGTCACCAGGGAAATCGCCGACTGCACGCCCTCGGTGTTCTGCATCTTCCACATCAGCTCGTCGATCGGCGCCATGGCTTCATAGCGCGAGCAGCCTTCGGCCTTGGTCTTGACCATCACCACCAGCACATCGGAGCTGGTGGAGTAGTTGTTGATGATGAAGTTGTTGTCCTTGTTGTAGCGCGAGTCCGGACGCAGCTCCGGGGCACCCTGGTCGAGGTCGCCGATTTTCAGGTTCTGGCTGTACCACAGGCCGCCGCCAAAGGCGATCAACGCCAGCAGGATGGACACCGGTGCAACTTTGGCGCTGGCGAAATTCGCCAGCAGGCGCCAGAACGGGTGTTCGCGCACAGCGTCTTTCTTGCTGCGCTCGACCGCACGCTTGCTGATGCCGACATAGGAAATCGCCACCGGCAGCAGGATCAGGTTGGTGAACACGATCACCGCCACACCGATGGATGCGCCGATGGCCAGTTCACGGATCACGCCGATATCGATGATCAGCAGCGTGATGAAACCCACGGCATCGGCGAGGATCGCGATCATCCCCGGCAGGAACAATTGACGGAAAGTACGGCGCGCGGCCGTCAGGGCGTTGTCCGCCTCGCTCGATTGCAGGGCGATCCCGTTGATCTTCTGCACGCCGTGGGAAATACCGATGGCGAAGATCAGGAACGGCACCAGCATCGAATAGGGGTCGAGCCCGAAGCCGAAAAAGTGCATCAGGCCCAGTTGCCAGACCACCGCCACCAGCGTCGTGCTCAACACGGCGACGGTACTGCGCAGGCAGTTGGTGAACCACAGCAGGAGGATCAGGGTGATGACGAAGGCGATGCCGAAGAACATCACCACCATCACCAGGCCATCGATCAGGTCACCGACTTTCTTGGCGAAACCGACGATGTGGATCTTCACATTCGGGTTCTGCGCTTCGAACTTGGTGCGGATCTTGTCCTCAAGCTCGTGGGAGAACTGGCGATAGTCCAGCGCCAGCAGCTTGCCCTGGTCTTGCGGGTCCGGGTAGGACTCCAGCAACGGAATGTCGACGATGCTCGACTTGAAATCGTTGGACACCAGGCGCCCGACCTGGCCGGACTTGAGCACGTTGTTGCGCAGCAAATCGAGGCTGGCCTGGGAGCCGTTGTAGCTCTGCGGAATCACTTCACCGCCGGCGAAGCCCTCTTCCGTCACTTCGGTCCAGCGTACGCTCGGGCTCCACAGCGACTTGAGGCCGGAACGGTCGACACCAGAAATGTAGAACACCTCATCGTTGATCTGACGCAGGGTCTCCATGTACTCCTTGGAGAAGATGTCGCCATTGGTGGCCTCTACCGAGATCCGTACGGTGTTACCCAGGTTCGCCAGATCGTTGCGGTGCTCCATCATCTTCTGGATGAAGGGATGCTCCAGCGGGATCATTTTTTCGAAGCTGGTGGACGGACGGATCAGCGTCGCCTGCCAGAACAGGAAAATACTGACCAGCAGACAGATCGTGATCACTGCCGGGCGGTTGTTGAAGATCAGGCGCTCGAGGAACGTCGCCTTGTCCTGGTGATGAGAACTCAAGGAAGTCATAGCTCCGCCTTCTTATTATTAACCCGGCTCATTTGCCCGACTCGGTACCGTTGGGCGAAGTGACGCGAACGCCGCCCTGCCCGGCCAGAACCAGATTGCCATTGCCTGCCGCAGTCACTGCCGAGACCGAAATACGGTCCGCACGGTTGACCACTTTGAAGGTTTCGCCATTGTCGCTGCTGCGGATCACCGAGCCGCCGTTGCCGACAATCACGATGGAACCGTCGTCGAGCAGCGTGCCGCCGGACAGCCCGAACTCCAGGTCGCCACGTTCAGCCTTGAGCTCGACTTGCTCCCAGGTGGTGCCGAAGTCCGTGGAACGGTAAAGGTTGCCACGCAAGCCGTAGGCCAGCAGCGTATTGGGCTGCGCCGTGCCGATCACGCCGAACAGCGAGCCTTCGTACGGACCTTCGAGCTTTTCCCAGGTATGGCCCCAGTCCGCGGAGCGAAACATGCTGCCCTGCTCGCCGACGATGAACAGCCCGGCGTCCTTGACCGCGGCAATCGCGTTCAGGTGGTACTGGTCTTCATTGTCCAGGCGGTCGCTGGCGTCTTCCCAATGCTTGCCACCGTCGGTGGTTTCCATCAGCGAGCCGTAGGCGCCCACGGCAAAGCCGCTGTCGACGTCCTTGAACCAGACATCGAGAAGCGGCGATTCGCGTTTCAGATCTTCGAATTGCCTGGTCCAGGTAGCACCGCCGTCCTCGCTGGCGAGGATCTGTGCGTCATGACCGACGGCCCAGCCGTGTTTGTCATCGACAAAGAACACTGACGTCAGCAGGGCCCGGGTCGGGACCTTGGCCTGGGTCCAGGTGGCGCCCTGGTCATCGGAATACAGGATGTGCCCACGATCCCCGACCGCCACCAGGCGCTTGCCGGCATGGACGACATCGAGCATCAGGCTTTTGGCGGCCTTGGCCGATTCAATGGAATAAACAACATCGGATGCTGGCGCCGCCGCGGCCAGCGCAGGTGCCGACAGCATGGCAGAGCCCAACAGCGAGAGCGCTGTAGCCAGCAACGCGAATTTGCGCAGTGCCGGCGGGCGGCAGATACCCACACCCATGACAGGCTCACTCATAGACCTTCTCCCATTATTATTGTTAGGTCGTTCAACCTTTCTGGGCGTCGCAAGGGTGCGTGTCTGGACCGGCTGTTTCAGAGCATAGTCCTGAAACCCGCAATCCAGAGCCCCTTCGGAAGCTGGCTTATCCTATCGGTGTTTTTTAATGTCTGACAATCGACGCCACGTTATGTTTTGTTAACCGGGGGGATGGGGGGTTGTTCTGAATGGTTGGGTATCAGGTGGGGTGTTTGGTGTACATATCCGTTGTTGCGGTAACGGCGGCTTATGGTTCCGCTCTTACAGCGGGTCACTTTGGAAGAGCGCCAAAGTAACCAAAACGCTTTGCCCCTGACATTCGGTGCCTCGCCTAGGCTCGGCATGCCCTCGCTCCGGTCCTGCTCCGTGGGCCCGCCGCGATCGGCCATCCATGGCCCAGAGTGTGTAAAAACTGGTTCAAACATCGTCGACACTAGCGCCGACGATGTTTGGCTGGCTAACTACACCTAAAGCGCTCTTCGTAGCTCCAGCCCGCTTTTAATGCCACCAGTAACGCTTCTCAGCTCGTCCATCGGGCAAAA